>CALWUX010000086.1 GCA_944384795.1 uncultured Clostridia bacterium
AGGAGGCCTCTGTAAAAAATATTGTGACCGAGGCGGAGATTCCAAGAGGCAGTTTTTATGCCTACTTTTATGACAAGGAGGATTTGTACCACTATATTCTGGAAAAATACCGCGCACAGATACGCAGCCACTTTTACGCCTGCCTGGAGCAGGCCGGCAAGGATATGTTTACGGCTTTTGTCCTGTTCCACAACGAGATATTGAAGCAGTGCCTGCAAACGGATATGGATACGTTTTTGACCAACGCCTTTTTGCATATGCGCTCCGGTATCCACACCCTTTTGCCTGTGCGCAGACACGAAACGGACAGAGAATATATGACCGCTCTGCTTGCGGATTTGAAAAAGGCCGTACGCCTTGACAGGCTCAACACGCAAAACGAGCAGGAATTTCGGTGTATGCTGGAAATTTTAACGACCCTGACCCGCAGTAACATTGCAAAAGCGTTAGGGGCCGGCATTCCCTTTGCAGACGCCTGCGATATGTTTAAAATGCAAATGGATTTGCTGAAAAGGGGTATGGAAAAATAAAAAGGACGGCCTGTGCTTTTTTACACAGGCCGTTCTTTTTACTGCCGTAAATAAACGCCGTTTTCTTCCATGTAATCGTCCAAATCCGCCAGATTTTGTTCCAGCAAATCCATTTTTTCTTCTTCCGTCAGCTCCTGCTCCTTTGGCTTTTGTTTTGGATCTACCATGCGCCATCACCCTTTTCCACGAATTTTCTAAGTTTAATGTAGCACATTTTTTCCGGGCATTCAAGAAAAAAATCGGCTTTGCGCGTATATTTTTACCAAAACCACAAATACTGGACGTGAGGTGATGGATATGTTCGACCTTCCGCTGGGCTTTGGCTACGCGCTGGCCCAGAACACCCGCGCAAAGGATTATTTTATGAGCAAAGGCGAGCAGGAGCAAAAGGAAATGATTCGCCGCGCGCAGCAGCTGCGCTCTGATGCGGAAATGCTGCGGTATGTGGAGGGGCTGGCCAGGCGGAACGACCCTGCCCGTACGGAAATGCCGTGATCTGCTTTTGCTGTCGTTTTCCCGTGTTTTGAATATAATAAAAACAGGAGGCGATGATGATGGCTGAAATGAAAATTTACCATTGCAGCAACGCGGAGGAAAATCCCATACCGATGTGGATGCTGGCAAAGCCCCGCAAAAAAGAGGAGCCGGAAAAAACAGAAACGGATATTGTAGCGCAATTCAAACAGGACCCGGACGCGTTTTTTCCGGAATTTATGAAAACAGGACATTAAGAAAAAAGCAGCTGCCGTTTGACCGTGACGGTCCTTATGCAGCTGCTTTTTTGTATTTTTACCCGGCGGCTCAGTTTACGTTTATGGTATGGGACGGGCGGCCGTCAACGGTGACTGCGCCGTCCTGATGGACTGCTACCGTATGGGGCGCTGTGCTGTCTTTACCGCATTGGGTGACCTGCTCCAGGGTATATTCCCCCTGGGGGATATGGGTAAAATATGCCTCCCCTTTTTCGTTGGTGACCGCGCTGGCCACCGCCGCGCCGTTTTGCACAAGCCGGAAGGCCACGCCGCTGACCGGCTCCGGATTTTCCTTGCATTTACGCACGGTCAGCAGGCAGCTCTCTTTTTTATCGGGGATCTTGGTCCGCTCTGCGGGCACGCCGTCGATGGTGACCGTGCCGTCCCGGGCGACGACCACCGTATAAATGTGCCCGTTGACGCGGTAGCCCCGGGGCGGCGTTTGCTCTTTGAGCCGGTATGTTCCCGGGGGAAAGCTGCCAAAGTCGATTTCCCCGTTTTCATTGGATACGGCTGTGTATAGCACCACTTCCCCATCCAGCAGCTCGAATACGGCGCCCTGCAGGGGCTTGCCTGTTTGCGCGTCCTGCTTTTGGAAAAAAATATTGTACAGCGCCGGACTGCTCCCTATGGAGGCGTATTCCGTGGTATGTCCGTCGATGGTGACCGCGCCGTCCTCTGTGACCGTGACTGTGTGTACGTCCCCGGACGGCAGGTACCCCATTGGCGGACGTGTTTCCAGAAGCCGGTAAACACCCCGGGACAGCCCGTAAAAGCGTACAAAGCCGGATGCATCCGAAACCGCGGCGGCGGCAGGCGTTTTGTCCCGGTAGAGCGTAAACGCGGCGCCCTGCAGCCTTTTTCCGCTTTTGACGTCAAATACAATGATTGAAAAGGACGCTTTCTGCTCTCCCGCCGGTTTATGGAACATACGGAAGCGTTCCACGGGCACGCCGCTGATACGAATTTGCCCGCTGACGTCTACCTGAAGGCGGAATCCCTTTTTTGCAGGCGTGTAGCCGGCAGGCGGCCGGGTCTCTGTCAATTGATATTCCCCTGCCGGCAGCGGCGGGAACCACACGGCGCCGGACCCGTTGGAATAGCCGCCGAACACGGTGCGGCCGTGTCTGGACAATAAAAACCCGGCTCCCCGCAGACCCTGTCCCGTGTCTGTATCCACCGCGTAAAACAGGAACGATTTCCAGTCTTCCGGCGGCTTTTCCATGCGGGACAGCCACAGCGCCATATGGTTCCGCGGCGCTTTTTTGTCCAGCGGCTGCTTGTATCTGTTTTCCATGATACGCTCCTCCCCTTTGCAGGCTGCCGCGGTGCAGCTGCCTTTTGTTCTTTTACAGTGTATTCGCCGGGATAATGACCTGTGAGAATTTTTTACAGGAAAGAAAACCGCCGTGTTTGGGCTCAGGAAAGAAAGCGACTGCAAAATAACCGCGCAAAAAGATTGCAACCTTTTGCAGAATCTTGTATGATAACATCAAACGGAAAAGGAGATTTTGCCATGAAACAAAAAACTGCAATCATTGCCGCGGGTATTTTCCTTGCGCTTTCCCTGAGTTTAACCGGCTGCGGCGCGCAGGCCGACGGCAGCCTGCAAAGTTCCTCTGCCGCAGACAGCGGACAGGACGCCTCCACGGAGAATGCTTTGGACAAAAGCGCCGGTGCGCAGAGCGGTTCTTCTCAAACGGCCGCTTCTTCTGCGGCGGCCCCTGTGCGGGAAACCGTGACGGTGACCATTCCCGAGGGCTTTACCTGGGACTTGATTGCCAAACGGCTGGAAGCCAACGGCGTTTGCTCCGCTGCGGATTTTTACAGGGTCAGCCAGAGCTACATCCCGAAATCCTTTCAAATTCCCGTAGACGAGAACCGTCCGTTTAAAATGGAGGGCTACCTGTACCCCGCGACTTACGTGTTTGAGAAAAATTCTGATGCGCAGGAGGTGCTGATTGATATGCTCAACGCTTACCGCAACAATACGGGCGGAAATTTGACCAATACGGAGCTGATCGTGGCTTCTATTGTGCAGATGGAGACCCGCAGCCCGGAGCATATGGCGATCATTGCGGGAATCATTTACAACCGCCTGGAGCTGGGTATGCAGCTGCAAATGGATTCCACCAGGGAATATATCAACGATTATGTGACTGACAATCCCCTGCTGCAGGACACGGCAAAATACGCCGCCCTGTACAATACCTATAAATGCGCCGCCCTGCCCGCAGGACCGATTTGCAGTCCCGGCGCGGACGCTATTTACGCGGCGCAAAATCCCACCCAAACGGACTATTTGTATTTCTTCTTCGGCAACGACAATGAGAACCATTATTCCGTTACCTACCAGGAGCACCAGGATGCCATGGCGCAGTTCGGCGTGCAGTACGGGGAATCTACGGAATAAAAGCCCTGTCCATGGCTTCGGACGGAAAGACCCCATAAAATCCTTTGCTTTTGGAGACGCCTGCGCGTCTCTTTTTTATTTTGCGCAGGTTGTGGAATGTACAAGGGCGCAGCGGAATACATTTTAAAAAAAGAAAGAAAGGAGCGCTGCAATGGCCTTATCGGATTTGGAAATACTGGCGCGTATCATTCAATGCGAAGCCGGCGGCGAGGGCGAACAGGGCATGCAGGCGGTAGCCAGCGTCATTATGAACCGGGTGCAGATTTCATACGGCGAATACGGCAGACTGCACACCATTAGAGAAGTGGTGTTCCAGCAAAGACAGTTTGTATGCGCCATGGAAACGGTAAACGGCGCTTATAATATGCAGAATTTATACAATATGCGTCCCGAACAGACCCAGTACGACATTGCAAACTGGGCAATTGCCGGAAACAGGCTGACCAATTTGGGCTTTGCCCTGTGGTTTTTTAACCCGTATTCTACTGTGTGCAGGAGCAATTTTCCCTCTGCCGTAGGTGAATTTGCCGTCCGTATTGGGGACCATTGCTTTTACAACCCCACAGAAGCATACAGTCATACTTGAACGGAGGTCGCTATGAGTCCTTTTAAAAACGAAAACGAATTGAATACCAAATTCAGCGCCAACGCACCAAATGCGCAGTATCAGGTCAGAGAGGACGGCTCGAGCCAGATGTATGAGTTTACCGCGCCGCCCCAGCAACCGTTTGATTCTCCGGAAATGATCGGCTCCATGCAGCGGATACTGGCGCAGAATGTAGGAGAATACGTTGTAATCGAGTTTTTGATAGGCACCGGGCAGATTATGCGCAAGCAGGGTCTGCTGTATAACGTTGCCACCAGCTTTGTGGTTCTGTTTGACGATGCGGTGAAGAATTTTATTGTATGCGATATTTTTTCGGTAAAATTCGTTTATTTTTATTTGCCGGGCGACAGGCCCAATTACAATTTTAATATTTTAAGGGACGGCGCCGCCGCCCCTTACAGCACCGGCACACGCGGCCAGCGCAGATAAAACAATCCCCCGGCAAAAAGCCGGGGGATTGTTATGCAAAAACGCAGTATTGTTCCATATAGGCTTCCATGGCGCCGAGCACCTGCCCGTATGTGCCCTGCTCCTTTAAGTAAGCGTAAATGTCCTGTACGGTAATCAGGGCGTGGACTTGGATGCCGAATTCCTCTGCTACCTCCATGACTGCCGTTTTGCCGGGTGTTTTGCCAACCTCGCAGCGGTTGACGGAAATGAACATATCTGTGACCGTGACGTCGGCGCAGCCCTTTAAAACCGGCATGGTCTCCCGAATGGCGGTGCCCGCTGTGATTACGTCCTCGATGATGATGATGCGGTCCCCGTCCTTTGGCGTGTAGCCCACCGTATTGCCGCCTTCCCCATGGTCTTTGGCCTCCTTGCGGTTGAAAAAATACGGCTTGTCGATTTGGTACAGCCGTGCCAGCGCCCCTGCCGTGGTAGTCACCAGGGGAATGCCCTTATAGGCAGGGCCGAACATGGCGTCGAACCGGTCGCCGATGGTCTCTTTGATGAACGCGGCGTAAAATTCGCCCAGCTTTGCGCTTTGCAGCCCCGTTTTATAATTGCCCGTATTGACAAAATAGGGCGTATTGCGGCCGCTTTTGGTGATAAAATCCCCAAAGCGCAGTACGTCGGCGGACATCATAAACTCAATAAATTCTTTTTTTGCGGCTGATAACATGGTCTTCCCCGTCCTTTACAGTTCTGATTTTAGGTATTATAGCATATTCAGAGCTCTTTTTCCACCCCTTTCCATGCATATTGCGAAAGTGGATATGCTGTGGAGATTGGTACTGTTTTTTGCGATTTGTGCTGTAACGCCCATACGGGAATACCCGGCAACAGCTGCGCAGGAGCAACGCTTTTGGAGGATTTTGGCATGGGCGCAAGCCTTGATAAAATACGCATACAGCAACAAACAGCACGCCGGTATGGATTGATGTTTTGTAGGGTTAGTATTGCTTTGCTGTTTTGCGCT
>CALWUX010000087.1 GCA_944384795.1 uncultured Clostridia bacterium
AATGCCGATATACACCACAAAATCATACTGTACCGGCAGCAGCAGGCCGATCAAAATCAGCGGCATGGACAAGTTAGAGCCAATGCTGACCATGGGATAAATGGCTGTTCTGAATTTAATGGGACCGTAGCCCGTAGCATACTGTACCGCGTGGCCTGCTTCATGAGCGGCTACCCCCACGGCGGAAACCGTGGCACTGCCGTACACATTTTGCGACAGACGGATAATATTGCTTTTGGGGTCAAAATGATCGGTCAGATACCCGCCGGTCATCTCTACCCTGGTCAGCAAAGCGCCGCCGTGCTCCAGCACCCGCTGCGCCGCCCCCGCGCCGGTCAGCCCTTTCATATTCAACACCCCGGCATACTTGTTGAACGTTGTTTTTACACCGATCTGCGCAATCATGGCAATCAAAACAGCAGGCGCCAAAAACAGCAGGTACGTGTAATCAAAATAATAAAAGCCCATGGCTCCACCTTTCTTTACTGTGTCAGCAAATTTTCATTTTCCAAAAAGGGATGGCCGCGGAAAAAGTCTGCGGCAGGCATTTTTTTGCCTCCCTCGTACTGCACTGTCACCAACTCCACAGCGCCGCTGCCGCAACAGACAAAAAACCGCCCTGCTTTTTCCCGCATACTGCCGGGGACACCGCGTTCCTCCGGACAAACCAGCGTCCTGTGGATTTTCAACTGCTTTCCATGGTACGTAGTGCTGGCTACCGGCCAGGGCGACAATCCCCTTACCTGATTATGCACCTGCTGCGCCGTTTTATTCCAATCAATGGGAGAATCTTTTTTGCCCAGCATACCCGCGTAGCTGGCCTCCTCCTCATTTTGAGGAACCGGCGTCACCGTTCCCTTTTCCAGCGCCTCTATGGTTTCCGCCAGCAAATCCGCACCCAAACGACAAAGCCGCTCAAACAATTCACCGGAGGTCTCATTTTCACCTACAGGCGTCTCCGCCTTCAACAGCATATCGCCTGTGTCCAGCCCCTCTCCCATAAACATGGTCGTTACGCCGGCGACCGTATCGCCGTTGAGCACCGTCTGCTGTATGGGCGCCGCACCGCGGTATTTGGGCAGCAGGGAGCCGTGCACATTCACACACCCCATGGGCGGAATCTCCAGCACCTCTTTGGGCAGCAGCTTACCGTACGCCACCACTACGATCAAATCCGGCCGCAGGTCCTTTATCTGCTGCTGGACCTCTGTCTTCCGCAATGTTTCCGGCTGGTACACAGTCAGCCCGTGCTGCAAAGCCAGCTCCTTTACCGGCGGCGGCACCAATGTGTAGCCTCTGCCCTTTGGTTTATCCGGCTGTGTGAACACACCGCATACTGTATAACCGGTGTCAATCAGCTTTTGCAGACACGGCACCGCAAAATCCGGCGTCCCCATAAATATGATACGCATATCCGTCCCCCATTCTCCGTTTGATGAAAAACAGCCTGTGCCGATAAACGGCGCTGTACTTTATTCCTCCGGCACCATGCGCACCACGTGCTCACGGAACAAAATGCCGTTCAAATGGTCGATTTCATGACAGCAGGCCACGGCAAGCAGCTCTTCGGCTTCAAATTCAAACCGTTCACCGTTTCGGTTCTGGGCGGACACTTTGATTTTTGCCGGACGCTTTGTAATGCCATAAACACCGGGGCAGGAAAGACAGCCCTCCTGCATTTCCTGTTCCCCCTCCTCACGGACGATTTCCGGGTTGACCAGCTCCATCAGACCCTCGCCGATGTCGATTACCACCACACGGCGCAGGATACCCACCTGGGGCGCCGCAAGGCCAACGCCGTCGGCACTGACCATGGTTTCCCTCATGTCGTCCAGCAAAACCGCCAGCCGCTCGTCAAATTTCTCAACGGGACGGCACACCTTTGTCAATATATCGTCGCCTTCTGTTACAATATTTCTGATAGCCATATAGATCACCTGTTCCTTTTAAATCATATCGGGGTTGCTGTCCGCGTAAACGGTGACCCCCGAAAAAGCCCTATCGCTTCCGCATTGAATCAGCAAACGGGAAAGCATCGTCCGAAAGAGAGCATGGTTTTTACATTTTATCATCAGCTTATATCTGTATTTATTGTTTACCTTGGCCACCTGCGCCGGCGTAGGGCGCAAAGCCCGCAGCGGCAGGCCGCTGTATTCTGTCTGTGCCAAAGCGCACAGCATCTCCAAAAATGTTTTGCTTGCTTTTTCCACCCTTGCCTCCTGCTCCCCGGCAAAGCCGACAACCACAATATCCGCAAACGGCGGGTACAGCATTGCTTTACGGAACAGTATCTCCTGCTCATAGAAATGGACGTAATCCTGGCAGGCAGCCAAAGCAATCACAGGGTTTTCCGGCGTATAGGTCTGAATGATCGCCCTGCCTTTTTTTTCACCGCGGCCGGATCGCCCCACCACCTGGGTCAGCAAATCAAATCCCCGCTCATTACTGCGGAAATCGTCGCTGTACAGCACCTGGTCCGCAGATAGCACGCCCACCAGTGTAACATTCTCAAAATCCAGCCCCTTAGCCACCATCTGCGTTCCTATGATGATATCATATTCTCCGTCGGCAAAGGCTTTCATTTTGGTTTCAAAAGCATGCCTGCGCATGGTGGAATCCGCGTCCAATCTTAAAATACGCGCCTGCGGAAATAATGTGCGTAATTCCTCTTCTGCCCGTTGTGTACCGGCGCCGGTATACCGCACCTGCGGCATATGGCAACTGGGGCATTCCCTGGTAAAGGGAACGGAATGACCGCAGTAATGGCACATTAGCCGGTTGTTTGCGCTGTGGTAGGTCAGCGAAATGCTACACCCCGGGCAGGTCACCACTTCTCCGCAGTGCTTGCAGGAAACAAAAGTATGGTAACCCCTCCGGTTCAGCAGTAAAATGGACTGTTCCTTCCGCGCCAGATTTTCCTCCAGCGCCTGCAGCAGCACGTGGCTGAACGCCGTCGTATTGCCCGCGGTCATCTGCTCATTCATATCGGCAACGATCACCTCCGGCAGCTGCGCTGTACCGTAGCGGTTGGGCAGAGCCTCCAGCGTGTATTTGCCGTTTACAGCCAGAAAATAGCTTTCCAGCGACGGCGTGGCAGAAGCCAGCACCAGCAGGGCACGGTGATACCCGCAGCGGTATTTTGCCACCTCCCTTGCATGGTAACGGGGCGAGGATTCCGATTTATACGTATATTCCTGCTCCTCGTCCATCACAATCAGACCGAGATTTTCAAAAGGTGCAAACACGGCAGAACGGGTACCAACGGCAATCAGAGCCTGTCCGTTTTTGACCCGCTTCCATTCATCCAGTCTCTCTCCCATGGACAGGCCGCTGTGGAACACCGCCACACGGCTGCCATACCGCTTGTGGAAACGCCCGATGGTCTGCGGCGTTAGCGAAATTTCCGGCACCATGACAATCACGCCTTTACCCTGCCGGTACACTTCGTCGATCAGCTTCATAAACACCAGCGTTTTTCCGCTGCCAGTCACGCCGTACAGCAGAGAAACGCCGCCCGTTCCCGCTTCATACTGCTGTTTTAAATGAGAAAACGCCGCTTGCTGCTCAGGGGAAAGGGCAATATCCCCTGTATCCCGCGGTTCTGCCGGTTCATAAGGATTGCGGAAAATTTCCGTTTCATAAAACTCTGCAATGCCCCGCTTTTCCAGATTCTGCACCACCGCCGCCGTTACGCCTGTAAAATAGCATATCTCTTTCACAGAAGCGGCGCCGATGTCACGCAGGGTACGGAACACCTCTTTTTGCTTTGCCGTCAGCTTTGGCGGCTGTGCACCGCCTCGGTACGGCCCGGCCAGGCGCACCATTTTCTGCGTAGCGTCCCGCACCTGCCGCACCGCCTCCTGGGTTTTGCGCAGCCAACCTTTTTTCACCAACTGTTCCGGCAGCTTGGGATTTTGCAGCAGCCCCGGCGTTTTTTTTAACACTTCGGCCTCTGCCGTGCCCGTATGGGCCAAAAACGAGAGCAGCTCCAGTTCCTCCGGAGTGCAGGACTGCTGCACCTCTTTCAGCGGCACCGCCGGAGAGTACACGGTTTTCAGCTTCATATTCAAACCAGCGGGCAGCAGCAGCTTTGCCGCGTCATATAAGGTACAAAAATAACGCTCCTTAAGCCAGGTGACCATACCCAAAAGCTCATATGTGAAAAACGGTGCTTCATCAAGCACCGTTACAACAGACTTTCGTTTTTCATCGTCCTGTGCCTGTTCCAACGCAAGTATCACACCCTGACGGCGGCTGTCGGAAAGGCCAAAAGGAACCACTACCCTGCAGCCGGCTTTGGCCTGCGCAAGCAGATGCCCCGGCACAAGGTAATCAAACGCTTTATCAAACTGGTAAGTGGTATGTTCTACTGCAACCTTTGCCACAGTCACCATTGCCATAAACGCACCTCTTGCTTTGCTCTGTTATAGCGTAAAATCACCGGCAGAAAACGGCTCCTCATCTGCCAAAACGGCATCCTGCACCTGTGCCGGTCCATCATATTCCGCACCCGGAATTACAGCGCATTCCTTTGGCTCTACGATTTTAAACGCGCCGGCAATATATTCGTTTACCGCCAAATCCACCGGTTTTTCCACTAAAATCTCGCCTTTGAGCTCAGCCTCCGCGGCAATTTCTCTTGCGCGCTTTGCAATGGCCACCACCAGGGAGTAATAGCTCACATTTGAAATTTTACTTAGCTGTATATTCGGTTTAATCATCGTTCAATACCCTTTCTATGCTGGATTTTGCACGGGAAACTTTCAGTTTTTCCGCTGCAATGATCTGGTTGATTTGTTCTACCGTATGGGTAATGGTGTCGTTTATAATCACATAGTCGTAATCCTTTGCTGTTTCCATTTCCCTGCGGGCAACGTCCAACCGTTTCTGTATGGTTTCTTCGTCCTCTGTATTGCGCTGGCGCAGCCGCTGTTCCAATTCCTCAATAGAGGGAGGCAGCACAAAAATGCTTACGCAGTCCGGCCGCTTTTCCTTGATTTGCCGCGCCCCCTGCACCTCTATTTCCAAAACCACGTCCCTGCCCTCTTCTATCCAATCCATGATCTGGGCGCTGGGCGTACCGTAGTACCGGCCGCAGTATTCCGCGTGTTCCAGCATCTGGCCGTTGGCGATTTGTTCCTCAAATTCGTCCTTTGTCATAAAAAAGTAATGGACGCCGTGGCACTCGCCCTCACGGGGCGGACGTGTAGTCGCCGAAACAGACAGCTTCATATTGTCGTTGCCGCTGAGCAGCTCCTTGAGCACAGTGCCCTTTCCCGCGCCGGAGGGGCCCGAAAAAACCAGAAGCAAACCGTTATCATTCATCTTCATCCAACTCCTCGTCACCAGCCATATCCTCATCACGGTCGTTCAATCTGTTTGCCACCGTTTCCGGCTGAACGGCAGAAAGGATCACATGGTCACTGTCTGTTACAATGACCGCTCTTGTGCGACGCCCGTATGTAGCGTCGATCAGGGAGCCCCGCTCCTTTGCGTCCTGAATGATACGCTTGATCGGCGCGGATTCCGGACTGACGATCGCCACCAGACGATTGGCCGAAACCATATTGCCAAAGCCAATATTGATTAACTTCATTGTTGATTCCTCCTGCCTGCAAAAGGGTTACTCTATGTTCTGGATCTGCTCCCTTATTTTTTCCACTTCCGCCTTGATGTCCACCACCATATAGGCAATCTGTGCATCTGCCGCCTTGGCGCCGATGGTATTGGCCTCCCGGTTCATTTCCTGTGCCAAAAAGTCCAGCTTTCTGCCAACGGCCTCCTGAGATTCCAGCATGGCCCGCATCTGGGAAAGGTGGCTGCGCAGCCGCACAGTTTCCTCCGCTACAGAGACCTTGTCCGTAAACAGCACCAATTCCCCATACAAACGGGCTTCCTGGTAATCCGGCTCGGCAAACAACTCTTTCATTCTTGCCTGCAGGCGTTCCTTATATGCCTGCACCGTCTGCGGGGAACGCACCTCTATTTCCTTTACCATAAAATCAATGTCCTGCGCCCGCCGCAACAGGTCACGCTTTAAATTGGCGCCCTCCTGCTCCCGCATTTCCAGCAGGCGGCCAAAAGCCGTTTCCGCCGTTTGCCGCACGGCGTCCCACAGCGCTTCCTCGTCCTCCTGCTCCTTTTCCACAACCAGTACCTCCGGGTATGCCGCAACCGCCGCCGCGTCAATATCCTGCTTTAAACAGTACCGCTGCGCAAGCGCCCTGAGCGCCTCCACGTAGCCGTCCGCCAAAGCCTGGTCCACCCGTACGGTCAGCTGTGCGCCGCCGATGCGCTCTATAGTCACGGCAACATCCACCTTACCTCTTGTGATTTTCTGCTGTACAAACGCTTTGAGCCTGTTTTCCAAAAAACCGCAACCCTTTGGCAGCCTTGCGGAATACTCCAAATAACGATGATTGACCGATTTTACCTCTACTCCAATCAAACGGCCGTCCAAGCTCTGCGTATGCCGCCCGTAGCCTGTCATGCTTCTTACCAAAACAACCATCACAACCTTATATAAAATCCTCAGCGTGGTAAGAGTTTTATTGAATCGTATGATTATTTTATCATTTTTAAAAATCAATTGCAACCATACGAAAAAAGGAAAAAACAAAACACACCCGTGCATATTTCAGCCAAGACAAAGACTCCGTATCTCAGCATATTCTGCCGACATACGCTTGTCCAAAGCAGTCACAAAGCAGCGCTGCGCGTACTTTTATGCTATGTATCCGTCCGGAGTCCGCTCGTTTGCACAGACCTTATCCTAACCGTCCTTTGTCCTTCGGTCCTGCATTTTGCCCGGCTTTTGCCGCCGCATTGAGCTTTTTCACTTCCTCTGCAGTCAAACGGCGATACTCGCCCGGCTGCAGCATACCCAGCTTGACCGGCCCGCAGGCGACCCGTTTCAGCCGCGCCACCTCCAGCCCAAGCTGCTGGCACATATTGCGTATCTGGCGGTTCCTGCCCTCATACAAAACGATTTCCAGCACAACGCGTCCCGGCTCCTGAGAAAGCACATTGACTTTTGCAGGGGCCGTTTTTCTGCCGTCTATCATCATGCCCACCGTCATTTCCGTAATCTGCTCCTCTGTTATGGAAGGCCGTACGGTCACACGGTACGTCTTGGGAATATGCGTGGACGGGTGCATCATGGCGTTGGCAAACACCCCGTCGTTGGTCATCAACAACATGCCTTCCGAATCCCTGTCCAGCCTGCCCACAGGATAGACCCGCTCCGGAATATCCGCAACCAGCTCCGCTACACACTTGCGGCCCATTTCATCGCTCATGGTGGTAATAAAGCCCCTTGGCTTGTGCAGCATATAATACATATTGCGCACACCGCCGGCAACCGCTTTGTTGTCCACTGTAATTTTATCTTTTTTGGGATCCGCCTTGTCCCCTATCTGCGCGGCACGCCCGTTTACCCTGACACGGCCGGCCGCAATCATTTCCTCCGCTTTGCGCCGTGAGGCTATCCCGCAGTCCGCAAGTATTTTTTGCAGCCTAACATCTTTTGCCATCTTTTCACCTTTTTCTTTCCTATCCAAACAGATTTTCAAAAAAATCCTTTATTTTCCGCAATATGCCCCGTTCCACTGTCTGCTGCTCCACCGCCTGCGCGGCAATCAGCGGCACAGAACCGATTTCCTCTCCATTGAGCATATAAACGACTTTCCCCAGCTGTGTGCCCTGAGGAAACGGTGCATACGTAAAATCCGGCAGCAGTACAACACGCTTTACATTATCTTTATCCGCAGCATTGACGGTCACAAAACCGCCGTTGCTGCCCACCGCCTCCACCGTGTCTGCCATACCGCCCACCACATCTACCGAAAACACGGCGCCGGATTCATCCATACTGACCCCATACAGCTGAGAAAAGCCGTAGTCCAGCATTTTGATATGGTCGTTCCAGTCATCGGGCGCGTTCAGGGTCACAGCCACCAAACGGACGCCATTGCGCTCTGCCGCGGAAACAAGACACCTGCCCGCCTTTTTTGTAAAGCCAGTTTTCAGGCCGATACAGCCCTGGTACCGTCCAAGCAGTTTATTGTGATTTGTGTAAGTCTGGGTGCGGGGCGGCTCCACAAACGCGGCCGTGCTTTGGGGCTGCGAGCAAATCGCCAAAAATTCCTCATTCTCAATCGCGGCGGCCGCCAGCTTTGCCATATCCAGCGCGGTGGAGTAATGCCCGTCCGCGTCCAGGCCGGACGCCGTTACAAAATTGGTATTTTCCATACCCAGCTCTTTGGCGCGGGCGTTCATACGCTGCGCAAAGGCTTCCTCGGAACCGCTGATAGCCACCGCCGCCCCATAAGCGGCGTCATTGCCGGAAACCGTCAGCATACCCACCGCCAAATCCTTTAACGAGAGTCTGTCGCCCGGATTCAAATACATGGAGGAGCCCTCCACCGCGGCAACCTGCTCGCTGACAGTGACGATTCGATTGTCCTTTGCCGCTTCCTCCAAGGTCAAAAGCGCCGTCATAATTTTTGTGGTGCTTGCCATGGCTTGCTTATTTTCCGCGTTTTTGCCATACAGCACCTGACCGTTGTCCGCATTTATGACAACGGCCGACTGCGCTGAAACAGAAACGGCGCCCTCCTGCGCGGAGACCGGCAGTGCCAAACCCACCACGGCAACACAAAAACTACATAAAATACTGATACATTTTTTAAACAAAGAAAACCACCTGCCAATAGCATAACTATATGCAAGCGGTCAACAGGATATGCGTCAGTATGTGCTTACTGTTCTTTGTCTTTCAGCTTTTCCAGCTCTTTGGCGGCTTTTTTCTCTTCCTTTTTGGCCGCTCTTTCTTCCTTTTTCTTATGGAACGCCTCGGAGATCTTATCCACAACATCCGGCACCATCTGCACAATGCGGTCCGCAGAGCCGCCGAACGGTTCTACCTGTATCAGCCTTACATTGCCGTTGCTCACAGATAAAAACGCAATCGGCGTAATAGTAATGCCCGCACCCGCGCCGCCGCCGAAGAAGTCCTTTGCCGGCTGTGATTTTGCGGGAAAGTCCGAGCCTCCGGAAGCAAACCCGTAACTGACCTTGGAAATGGGAATGACCGTAGTGCCGTCCGGTGTGGTAATGGGGTTACCGATAACGGAATCCACATCTACCATTTCCTTGATTTTTTCCATCGTTGTTTCAAGCATTCCGTCAATTGGATGATGTTCCATAATCATAACGCTCCTTTAAGATGTAGTCGGTACTTCCGCCGTATGTCTGCGGTACACTTTTATCAGGCGGACCAGACCGCTGATACCTGCTGTCAGTACAAATATGGGGCGTATACCCGCCTTTAGGCGAAAATCCGCTTTCGTTTTTTTATTATCAAAGTCCGGTATCACACAGACGTGAGACCTTTTGCATTTTGCGGCGGCCATTACCACGCTGACAGCGGGATAAACCACTGCGCAAGCCTGTCCGTACCGGATAGCCGCCTGTGCCGCGTCCTCATCGGACACGGCGATCTCCACCGAAATCCGGTAAATAACCAGATGGGAAAACAGCTTTTTCCCCGTACCGGCCGCAACGCCGGCCAACTCTTTGAAAAAATCCAGCAAGCCGGAAAGACCCTCCCTTTCCAGTATGCCCTTTATTTTAGAAAATTTTCCTGTTTTTTCTTTTTTGTCTGCCGGTTTTTTCTTTTTTTGCTTTTTTATTTTTTCCGCTTTCCGCTCCTTTTTGGG
This sequence comes from uncultured Clostridia bacterium, assembly GCA_944384795.1. Lineage (GTDB taxonomy): Bacteria > Bacillota > Clostridia > Oscillospirales > Acutalibacteraceae > UMGS1071. The sequence continues at coordinate 9,720 of CALWUX010000087.1, forward strand.
AAACACCGTAAAGGGAATACCCAATACGCTTATTTTCACCATAAAGCTATCCCGAAAGCGTATATCCGCAACAACAGGGCAGGCCAGTACGATCGCAATCAGCAAAAACACACCGCCGACCACCGAAAGCGAAACGATCAGCGCAATCATATGCGGCCTCACCCCCTTTGCGTTTTCAAAGCCTATACGTCCTCTAATTTCAACTGGCTTTCCTTCGGCTCGTCGGCCGCCGCGCCGTTTGCCGGCGCCGGCACCTCCGGCAGCTCCTCCAGCGAAGAAATGCCCATGCACCGAAGAAAGTTCCGGGTCGT
>CALWUX010000088.1 GCA_944384795.1 uncultured Clostridia bacterium
GCGGGCTTTTCTGTACTGTTTATAGTACTTCTGCGCGTTTTGGGACGGCGTCAGCAGCGGGTCAAGGGGGATTTTTACAAGGGGGCTGCCCTCCTGATAAAAATTTTCTACCTCCGCATGGCTGTCTCCTTTTTGAAGGCGGTATACATTGGCGTTGATCAGGTCGCCGTACATTTTCAGCGTCTCCCGTTCTCCGCATTGGGAGAGCTCCGCCATTTGCAGGTTGATTTTTCTGCTCAGGCGCTCCGCCGCGTTGGAAAGCAGTTTGGATAAATCCTGGGTGCGCACCCGCATACGCTCGATATGGTCCCGTTCCCGGTAGAAAAAATCCAACAGCCCGGAGAACGAATCCTGCTGTGAAATACACGCGGCGGCGCCGTACTGCGCAATGGAAATAAAGGAAAAATCCATGGGCTTGCCGTTGGGCGCAGCTGCGAGGTACGGCTTTCCGCCGTTTGCTTTTACGGTATGGAACAAGCCGGCCAGCTGCTGTTCCAGCGCGCTCCAATGGTACGGCTCCAGCTGCTGTACCGGCAAATCTTCTCCGCCGCACGCCCTGTATGCCAGCTCTCTGCATACAATGGGCGAAACGCCCTGCAGTGTTTTGAGCAGTCCGTCGCTGAGCGTCTGCTCTTTTGTGAGCGACCCCAGCGCCTGCAGCGTCTCTTCTACGGTACAGCTGAGCATACACAGCTTATTCTGCGGCGGCGGACTGCGGTACGGCAGGCCGGGCAGTACCAGACGCTGGGAGCTCATGTCCTCATCCACGCGTTTGAGCGCGTCGACCACGCGTCCCTGGTGATCTACCAGTATCACATTGCTGTGCCTGCCCATGATCTCCATGACCAGCGTGCAGGGGACCAAATCCCCCAATTCGTTATATGCGTCAAATTGCAGGGAAAGTACCCGTTCCAGCGCCGTTTGCACTACGCCTGTCAGCTTTGCGCCGCTTAATTTTTTGCGCAGGAGCATACACAGCATGGGCGGCTGTTTTGGATTTTCCGGCATATGCGCGGTGATATGGATACGCGCGCTGTTGGCGCGGGCGGACAGCAGTAAGCGTACCGCCCCCTCTCTGGAACGGAGGGAAACAATGATCTCATCGCGGCTGGGCTGATAAATTTTGTCCACACGCGCGCCCAGAGCGGCCTGTTCGATCTCTTTTGCCGTGTGACGCAGAAACACGCCGTCTAATGCCATGCGCACCCTCCTTTCAATGCAGCTTTTTTATACCAGGTACCGTACGGGGTCTTTTTGCTGTGATTTGGTAAAACGTACCTGGGGAAATTTTTTTGCCAAACGGTCGCACAAGGGCTGTATGGCAATGTCCTCTGTGGCAAAATGCCCCGCGTCTACCATGGTGATACCCATGCTGTTTGCCGCAAGCAGCTCGTGGTGCTTGCTGTCTCCGCTGACAAAGGCGTCCGCCCCGGCCGCAGCGGCCGCAAACACAGAGGAGGAACCGGCACCCGCTGCTACGGCGACCCTTTTGACGGGGGTTTTTCCCTGTGTAAATTTCAGGCCGCCGCATTGCAGCCGGGTTTTGACGTGCGCGGCAAATGCATCGGGGAGCATTGCCGTTTCCAGCTCCCCTATCAGAGAAGCGGCCAGACCGGAATGCTCATATTCCTCCAGCATGGTAATATGCGTCAGTCCCAGGCACTGCGCCAGACAGGTATTGACGCCACCGTCGGCCAAATCGTAATTAGTATGGGCCGCAATGGCGCACAGGCCGTTTTGTGCCAGCAGATACGGTATATCTGCTGGGGACAGCCGTTTCAGCGGCTGAAAAATCACCGGGTGGTGGCTGATGATCAGCTCCGCTTTTTGCGATACCGCCTCCGAAACTACCTGCGGTGTAATATCCATGGAAACCACCGCGGCGGTCACGGGACAATTTTTTTCGCCTACCAACAGTCCCGCATTGTCGAACCCCATCGCGGTATGAAACGGCGCGAATGTATCAATATAATCGTAAATTTCTCCTGCCGTAACCATGCGTCCTCCTTATTCTGCTGCCAGTACCTGTTTGAGCTGTGCCAGCACCTGTTCTGTCTTATCGGCTTCTTCCGCCTGCTTACCGCTTTGCCTTAATCCGTTTGCGCGCTTTTGCAAGCGGCCGCACTGCTGTGCGATATACGCCCTGTTTTCTTCCGTGTCCGCCGTTAAAATGCCGATTTGCAGAAAAACATTTCCCGTTTGCACCTGCGCCGGGTCATATTCCGCCTGCATGACGGTGTAGATATGGCCGCCGTCCTGCACCGCCTGTTCCCGCTTTACGGAAAAGCCATGGGCGGACAAATAGCTCCGCAGCTCCGGCGCGCAGGTCATAGGCTGCAATATCAAATGCTTTTGCGCATCTTTCAGCCACGGCGCTTTTTCGATGATGTCCGCGATCAGCTCTCCGCCCATGCCGGCTATGACGATATCGTCCGCTTCGTTGGGGAAAATCAGCTCCAGTCCGTCGGACAGACGGGCGTCCACCTGCCTGCCTGCATTATAACGCCTGATGTTGAACGCCGCCTTCTGCAAAGGGCCGATGTTGATGTCGGAGGCAATGGCCTTGGGAATGATTTCTTTTTTGACCAGCCAAATGGGCAGATACGCATGGTCGGTGCCGATATCCGCGACCACGCAGTCTTTACGGACCATGCCGGCGCAGGCCTGCAAGCGGCGATTTAGCCGAAACAGCTTTTTTTTATTTAAGAATAACACAATGCACCGTCCTTTACCGCAGTTTTTAAAACTCAAATAACCGCCCGCCAAAAGGTTGACGGGCGGTTATTTACTGTAATTTATTTATTTGCCAAATGCGCATTGAGTTTGGCGATCAGTTCATTGACGTCTACACCGTGCACCATGCAGGCTTCTTCCAAAGACTCGCCGCGTGCGGACGGACAGCCCAGGCAGTGCATACCCATCTCCAGAAAATAAGGAGCGGTGTCTCTGTCCAGGTCTAAAATATCACCGATCAGGGTGTCTTTTGTGATCATTGCCATTTTAACTTCCTCCTGTTAAAGTAAACTTATATTTATATTTTATTATAATACCCGCAAAAAACGATTGCAACACATTTTCCGCTTTTTACCGCGGCAAGCCGTGGCAAGCGCTTTACGGGCATGGATTTGCCTTGTTCCAATGGGTGCGGTTCTGCGCAGATCAGGCGCCGCAGCACTTTTTATATTTTTTGCCGCTGCCGCAGGGACACGGGTCATTTCTGCCCACTTTTAAAGCGGAACGGCCCACATGGGCTTCCGCCTCCATTTGGGCGGTGTACTCCAGCGGGGTGTAGCCCCGGTTGAGCCACATACGGGTATAATTGGTTACCTTCATCAGCAGCTCTGAAATTTGGCGCAGCTGCTTTTGAGATTTGGCGGAAAAACCGAAGCCTTCAAAAACACGCATTTGGTCCTGGAAGCTGCCGTTGATTTGAATGACGAACATGATGCTGTCCAGAAATTCCTGTATTTTCTCTTCGTCTTTTGTATAATTTTTGCGGATATGCTCCTCCAGTTTTTCCAGCTGCGGTGTTTTTTCGTAGTAACGCGGGTCGGCATAGCGCAGCAGCTCTTCTTTTTCCGGCATATAATATGTTTTGTCCCGCTGCTCTTTTATGAGCGCGTCTACATTTCCGCTTTCAAACATAAAGCCGTTTACGATATGGCCGTTTTTAATGGCCGCGATGTCGCTGCGGCAGCTGAAGGCGTCCATGGCCTCCACGATTTGCTTGGCCGTGACGATTCTCCTGTAATGCTCCTTGTATAATTCGGATACCTTGTCCGGCGTGATTGCGCCGTATAAATTGGCGCACGCAACACAATATTTCCAAATTTTCTGGAAGTCTTCCCGTTCCTTGCAAAACTTTTTGGTGTGTATCTTCAGAAAGACTTCTTTGATGACCAGCGGCATGGCATACGCGATTTGACCCTTTTCCTCTACCAGGTAAAAGTAGCCGTTTTTCGCAAAATACTGGTACAGGTCGTGTGAGATCCCGCTGTCGGACATATCCTCCTCTGTGGCGATGCGCACCATCAGCTGGAATTCCTGGTCCGTTGCGCATTTCATAACACGCTTCATCTGCTCCGGGTCCGCGATGATCTCCTTTAACTGCGCCACAAGCTCCGCTTTTTTCAGCTTGCTTTTATTTTCTATAGAATAAGCGGACGCAAGCTCCTGTAAATTGGCGACCTTGGTCGCGTTGAGCAAAGCCTCCAGCGTATCTGTAAAACGAGCTTTGATCAAATACTTTTTTGCGTATGCGTCGTGGTCAAAATTTGGATTGACTGCCATATAACTTCCCCCAAACTACGTGTAACTTATGTATTATATTATCAAAAAAACAGGAATGAAGCAATAGAAAATGTGAGAAAATACGCAATATTTGTAGCGAAAACAAAAATATGTTATACTAAACCCATATCATTTTACGATTTTATGGAAAAATACGGGCACAGCAAAGGAGGCTGCGGGCTTGAAGCAGGATTTTTTTTCAGAGGCGCCGCCCATCATCAAAGAATTTTTGGGTTATATGGGCACGGTCAAGGGGAAATCTCCCCTGACTGTGGAGGAATATTTTATGGACCTGCGCACTTTTTTTCGCTATATCAAGCAGCAGCGCGGCACAGCGCCGCAGGATACGCCCTTTGAGGAAATACCCATTGACGATATCGATTTGGCGCTGATTCGAACCATCACCCTGACCGATGTGTATGAATATATGAATTTTGTGAGTACCCAGAGGAAAAACAAAGCCTCCACCCGGTCAAGAAAGGTCTCCAGCCTGCGGGCTTACTTTCAGTATTTGACCAATAAGGTCAATAAGCTGGAGCACAACCCCATTGCGGAGCTGGAAACGCCGAAAACGAAAAAATCGCTTCCCAAATATTTAACGCTGGAGCAAAGCATGGAGCTGCTCAACGCTGTGGACGGCCCCTACCAGAGCCGGGATTATTGTATCATCACCCTGTTTTTAAACTGCGGTATGCGCTTGTCCGAGCTGGTCAATATCAATTTGCGGGACATTGACAGCAGGGAGCGCGTGATGCGCATTACAGGAAAAGGAAACAAGGAACGGCTGGTGTATTTGAACGACGCCTGCATGGACGCCATTGGGCAGTATTTACAGAACCGGCCCGCAGACGGCGTCATTGATAAAGACGCGCTGTTCATCAGCCGCGGGCGCAGGCGTATCAGCCCGAAAACCGTGCAGGCGATGGTAAATAAATATTTGGAAAAAATCGGCCTGGGCGGCCCCGGCTATTCCGTGCATAAGCTGCGCCATACGGCCGCGACCCTGATGTACCAGTACGGCGACGTGGATATTCGTGTGCTGAAAGATATTTTAGGCCACGAGAATTTAGGCACAACGGAAATTTATACCCATATTTCGGACGCGCAGATGAAAAAAGCCTCTGATTCCAATCCGCTTTCCAAGGTCAGGCAAAAAAACGGGAAATAAAAAGCAAGCGGCGCAGTTTTGCGCCGCTTGCTTTTTATTGGCAGTGACGGACTGCCGGGATACAGAAAAAATACAGCGGCCGCCGTGCCGCCTTTACGCCTTTGCCCGCG
>CALWUX010000089.1 GCA_944384795.1 uncultured Clostridia bacterium
GTGAGCACGGCTGCCATGACGATACAGGATACCTTTCTGCCTGTTTTTTGCTTTTTCATAAACACAATCCTTTCTTTCACCATCTGTCAGGTTCCATTTTATTTTAATCGAAAGCGCGGCAATATGCAAGCCCGCAGGCGGCAATATGCACGCCTGCGGGCCGCAATGGGAAAAATCTGCAGGCGGTATGCCGGAAAAAGCCCCTGCGCAGAAAGATTTGTACGGTTTTAGTATGAACACACGTTTGGCCGCATATAGATAATTCGGACAATAAAAAGGGAGGCTAATGAAATGAGTTTATACTATCCGGAGGGCTGGATGATAGATACGCCGCAGAACAGAGCCGCTACGGCGAATATCTCCGCCCTTACAGACGCCTGCCACGAAGGACAGATTTTAGAAGGTCGTGCATTGATATGCGACAGCGCCCACAATTTGATTGTGGACCTGGGCTGCATAAAAGGGATTATTCCAAGAGAAGACAGTGCAATTGGAATTCGTGAAGGAAACGTAAGAGATATTGCGATTATTTCGAGGGTGAACCGCCCTGTTTGTTTTATGGTGACAGGCTTTGAAAAAAGTGAGGACGGCAGTACCGTTGCGGTGCTCTCCCGCAGAAGGGCCCAGGAAAAATGTATGGAGGAATTTATTTCTGCCCTGCAGCCCGGCGATATTGTAAACGCCAGGGTCACCCATTTGGAGAATTTCGGCGCGTTTGCGGACATTGGCTGCGGCATTGTGTCCCTGCTGCCGATTGACGCCATTTCCATTTCCCGCATTGAGCACCCAAGGGAACGCTTTTATGCCGGCATGGATATCCGCGCGGTGATAAAATCGCTGGAAAACGGGCGCATTACGCTGACGCACAAGGAGCTGCTGGGCACCTGGGAGGAAAACATCGCCCTGTTCCAAACGGGAGAGACCGTTGCGGGCATCATTCGCTCTGTGGAGCCGTACGGCATTTTTGTGGAGCTTGCACCCAACCTTGCCGGCCTTGCGGAATTGAAGGAGGGCGTGCAGCCGGGACAGCAGGCAAGCGTATTTATCAAAAATATCATTCCGTCCCGCATGAAGGTCAAGCTGATTATTATTGATACGTTTGAGTACCAGTACCGCCCCTGCGCGCCCAATTATTTTTTTCAGGGCGACCACATGGACCGTTTTATTTATTCGCCTCCCTGCTGCGATAAAAGTATTGTAACCGAATTTCAGCCAAACATTGATCACCGCGCATAGCCCGGCGCGCACCGATTGGACGAAACCTTTTGCCGGAGAAAAAGCGTATGAACATAACCCCATGCACAGAGCCGGATGCATACAGGCGCGGCACGCAGAAAAGCAACTGCGTGCCGCGCCTGTATTTGTGTATATGACGGGCTTATGCACCCACGGTGCAGGCAGGCTGACTCAGGCAAACTGACTGTTGTAAAGCGCGGCGTAAACGCCGCCTGCCTCCAGCAGTCCGGTATGCGTGCCCTGCTCGATAATATTGCCGTGCTCCATGTATAAAATCATGTCTGCGTCACGGATGGTGGAAAGCCTGTGGGCAATGACAAAGCTGGTCCTGCCCTCCATGAGACGCTTCATGGCCTTTCCGATCTCCGCTTCCGTGCGGGTATCCACACTGGAGGTGGCTTCGTCTAAAATAATCATGGGCGGGTCGCATAAAAATACACGGGCAATGGTCAAAAGCTGGCGCTGGCCCACCGAGAGGCTGGAGCCGTCGCTGTCCAGCATGGTGTCGTAGCCCTCCGGCATAGTGCGGATAAAAGCGTCCGCCTTTGCGGCCTTTGCCGCCGCGATGATCTCCTCCCGGGTGGCTTCCGGTTTGCCGTAGGCGATATTTTCCGCCACTGTACCGCTGAACAGCCAGGTGTCCTGCAGTACCATGCCGAAGTTCCTGCGCAGGCCGCTGCGGGTCATTTGCGCGGTATTGACCCCGTCTACGGTAATGGCGCCGCCGTTGATCTCATAAAACCGCATAAGCAGGTTGACCAGCGTGGTCTTGCCCGCGCCCGTGCTGCCTACGATGGCGATTTTCTGCCCCGGCTTTACCCGGAAGCTGATGTCTTTCATCAAAATGCGGTCCGGGGTATAGCCAAAGCACACATGGTCAAACTCCACCTGCCCCTGCGCCCGTTCCAAAACAGCGGGCGCCTCTGTGTCCGCCGGCTCCTCTTCCTCGTCCAGCACCTGGAAAATACGCTTTGCCGAGGCCAGCGCCGATTGCAGGGAATTGATCATAAAGGAAGCCTCCGCCAGCGGTTCCGTGGTCTGGTTGATATACTGGAAAAACGCCTGTACCACGCCGATGGTCATGACGCCGCTTATCATGGCGTGACCGGCAATAATGGCGATGACCACGTACGAAATACGGGAAAGCAGGCGGATCAGCGGGTTGATGCAGTTGGTCAGAAAGTCCGCTTTCCGGTTGGCCTCTCGGTTTTTTTCCGCGGCGGCGGCCACCTGCTCCATGCTTTCCGCCTCATGGTTGTAGGCCTTGATTACATTCCTGCCGTGGTAATATTCCTCCACGATGCCGGTCAAGTCGCCGATGGATTCCTGCCGTTTGGAAGCATACTGCAAATTTTTCTTTGCCACAAACCGGGTGATGACGATGCTGATGGCGATAAACACAAGGAACACGCCGGTCAGCAGAGCATTATAGTAAAACATGACGCACAGGGAGCCGATGACCGTACCGAACGCCACCAAAAATTTCAGCAGTCCTGTTTGCAGCACCTCTGCGATTTTGTCCAGGTCGCTGGTCACGCGGCTTAAAATCTCGCCGGCCTTGTTCCTGTCATAAAAGCGCAGGGGCAGACGGTTGAGCTTGCGGGCGGTTTGCCTGCGCAGCTCTAAATTCAGGCTTTCTGCCACATTGGCCATTAAATACGCCTGCAAGTAATAAAAGCCCCATGTAAAGAAATACTGGAACGTCAGCTGGAACAGCTCCTGCCCCATATTGGCCCAGTTTACGGCGAATACCGTGCCGCTGTTCCAGGCCTGCTGTATGCTCTGCCACAGGCGGTCGATGACATAGGCGCTGTACATGGGGTTCCAAATACTCATGCCCACGTAAATTAAAATAGAGACGCCGACGGCAATGAGCCGGACCTTTTGTCCCTTGACCTGGCTGAACAGCCGCACCACCGTGCTTTTCCTTTTGATGCCTGTCTGGTTCATGCAGAGGTCACCTCCTGCGCCGCTTTTGTCTGGGATTCATAGATCTCGCGGTAGACCGGGCAGGATTCCAGCAGCCGGTCATGGACGCCGATGCCCGCGATCTCTCCCTCATGGAGCACGATGATTTGGTCTGCGTGCTGAATGGTGCTGACCCGCTGCGCGATGATA
>CALWUX010000090.1 GCA_944384795.1 uncultured Clostridia bacterium
GAGGTGGTATAATTGCTGGTATCGATACCCAAACACACATTATGCATCTTGTGGCTCCAGCTCTTTTGCAACAGAACCCAGCACACCGTTGACAAACGGCGCGTCCTCTTTACTGCCGTATTTTTTAGCCAGCTCCACCGCCTCGTTAATAGAAACCCGCAGTGGGATTTCCTGCTCAAACAGCATTTCGTAAATTGCCAGCCTGAGCAAAGCCAGCGACACACGGGACAAACGGCTCATTTTCCAGTCGCGGATATTCCGCTGGATTTTTTCATCAATTGCAGCTTCGTTGTCCTGCACACCGGTTGCCGCTTTTTCTGCAAAAGCGGAGAGAATCAAATCTCGGGACTCCCCTGCGTTTTCAATAATCTGCGCAATGGTTTCATGATTGATGGTTCGCTCAAAAATAAGGATAAACGCCTGTTCGCGTTGGCCGCGCCTGTTCATACATTTCCTCCAATAAAAAAACCATCCACTTTGTGGATGGTTTTCTTTTCTTTCATTCTTTTGCCTATAATCCACTTGTATGAATTATACCATAAGAACAGCTGCTTTGCAATTTTATAACGAATAAATATGATATCATTTCCGGTAAACAGATATGACCGTTATAAAAATTTGATTGAGATTTTCCAGTAAACGGTGCTTCGTGGGATGTTATTATCTCTCCCAATTTTGTGTGTAAAGGATTCGCGCTCTGCAAAGTCTGTAATTTTTGAAAAAACACTAATTTTTTTGCGTTTCACTCTCAACTGCCCTTGTATTTTTCGGGAGGTTGCGTCATCACTCCCGCCGGACTACCGGTTACTATTTCCTGCACGCTGGGGACAAGGCCATGTTAACAGCATGAATTCATTCTGAAAGTTCAACCCGCTGGGCGTGGGTTTATTTGGAAACAATCGTGATTTTGTCCGCGGCTATGCTTGCCTGCGCCATTACAATATCTTTGATCGCAATCGCGTCGGCCGAAGCGAATTCCCCGTCCTTTTGTACTACGATATTGCATGCTCCGTTCTGGATAAACGCCACGCAGTCTACAAAGCCTTTAGATTTGACCAGATTTTCTATATTGGTTTCCGTTACCATATTTTGCGAGATTTCCGCCGCCTGATTGGCCGCTTCCGTCTTGGTACCTTCATCTGCGGTGGTATCATCTAAAACCTTTTGTACCAATTCCTGTGAAGCGTCCCTGGTTTTTTGGCGCTCCAGCCTTGCCTGCGCAAAATATGCGTCTGCATTGGCATTCATATCAATAACGCCTGCCTGCGAGGAAGTATCAGTTGCTGTTTCGCCCGAAACTGCGTTTGCCGCCGTATCTGACGCCGCCGAAGACGGCGCGGGGTCCACAGTGCCGTTGACCAGCTGCGCCGCACCCAGTTCTTTATCGGAAACGCTGGTACCGGCGTCCACGATTTGACTGCTTCCCCCAAATTGCCAGTTCAAATATACTGCCGCTCCCAAGGCCACTACCAAAGCCGCGAGCACCAGCTGTCGTTTACGAATCGCCATATACATAAAACTCCCCTCGATTTTTATTTGGATTGAACCACACAAACACGTGCCGACGTAATATCCAGCGCCGTTGTAACAGCCTGTATCACTTTTTGCTGTACCAACGGGTCGTTGCCGCCGCTGCACACGACCACCACGCCTTTTACAATAGGCTGGACTTCCGTTACTGCAATTGGCTGCTGTGTCCCGTCGGAATTTTTTATTACCAGATATTTGGTTTCGTTACTATTATTGGACTGGTTTTTGGTTGTAGTACCTGTGTTTTTGTCCTGCTGCGTCTGCGTGCTTGTTTTTTCTTCGGTTGCGTAAATTTGTTCTGAACTTTTTTCTACGGTGACCAACACACTGGCATTTTCCACTCCTTCAATTCCGTTAATCAAATTTGTCAGACTTTGCTCTGTCTGCGCTTTAAAGTCATCTACCGACTGCGCCGCGGCAGCGGCTGGTTGTACTGCTTCCGTACTGGATGCCTGCTGTTTATCCCCTTTAAAAAAACTTGAAAGAAAGATAAGCAAAATCGCGGCAACACCTACTACTACAATGATTTTCCGCGCTTTGTCGTTTTGCAGCAGCCTTTGCATAAAGGGAAGGCTTTTTTCCTTTTCCTCAATATTTTTCTTATCCGCCATGAATGATTACCTCCGTTTGTAATCCCAGCACACTGCTTAATTGCTGTTCCAGCATTTTTTGCGACATGACAGCCGAACTGACCGTTACCTGTACTTTGCTAATAGATATGCTGTTGTCCTCGTTCATATCCATAATCAGCTCAACATTTTCACAAACAACGCCTTTTTTCATCAGCTCCACCGTTACAATGCTTTGAATACTGCTGTTGGCGGCGGTATGTATCTGACTATTGACCGTATCCGTAAGATCTGCCGACGGCGCGGACTGCTCCGTATTGACATAACCGTTGATCCCGCTGCTGATTTGCGGCACTAAGCTGACAAGCGGCAGCATGATGCCGTAAAGCACAAACGCGCCCAGCACCAGCTTTATCACCCGCTCCATTGCCCCGTTGGGAGACAGATACTGTAAAACGGAAGCCGCCATGACCGTAAAGCAAACGCCGATTGCCCAGGCCTGCACACTGCTCACTGTACAGCACCTCCCATCATCAACACCACCACGGTCGAAATAGTCAGCATTGCCATAGTGCAAAGCAAAATGGCAAGCATCATACTCATGACCTTGGAGGCCGCATTTAAAATGGAGGTGATTTCCTTCAGATCAAACACATCTCCAATACCCGCGCAAACAGCCAGCGCCATCTGCCAAAGCAGGCATTCAATCAAAAGAGGCAGGAACATAAAAACCACTGCCAGCACACCAAAAGCGCCTACACCGCCTTTGAGCACCTTAACACAGCCCTGTACGGTGCTCAGAGCTTCACCCAGCGCGCTGCCTACCACAGGCACAAAGCTGCTGACTACAAAACGCAGGGTTCGGTTGGTGGTAACGTCCACAGAGCTGCCCAGCAGACTTTGAATGGTCAGCAATCCCGTAAACACGCTCATGCAAAAACCCAGCACCCATTTTACGATTTTGGAAATAGTGCCGCACAGGGTATGCAGGCGCAAAGCAGGCGATATAGCCGAGACAACGGAAAATCCTAAAAAAATATTCATGCACGGCGCTAAAAAATGCGCCGACAAAAATGAAATGGAATTGGTTGTCCCCAGCATAAGCGCGTTGTACGAACCGGCAGTAACAGTTTGTCCGTTGGCAATCATAATGCCGGCCAGCACAGGAATGCACGCCAGCATAAATGTGGAAGCGCCCTGTATCACTCCCGTAAGCCGAACAATAGACTGCACAATGGGCGCGATAACCGTCATGCAGACGCACAACGTACCCACCAGATTCATAATGCCTCCCATGTTCTTTTCTCCCAGGTTGATTTTCATGCTGTTGAGCAAAGCACAGAGCATCATGATTCCCAGCAGGGACAGCAGTGCTTTTACAGGCGCCTGTACACTTTCTCCCAACATTTTCAGAATTTGAGAAAACACACTTCCGGCTCCAATAGACTGGATACTGTCCCAATCTACACCGCTGATACCCATTTGATCCAGTTGTTCTCTGGTTTCGTCCGGCAAATGATTGGGTAAATCATTGGCGCCGGAATCTTCCGCCTGCTGCTGGTAGTATTCCTGAAACATGGCTTCCTCCCTGCTGTCGGCGCTGTCTGTTCCCATAGCGGAAACAGGCAGTGTAAGCACCGTCAGCACCAATGCCAGGCAACAAAGTATTTTTTTCACGTCCTCAGCCCCCTATTAAGGTAATGGCAGTATGGGCAATTGCTTCAAATAGCGGCAGCGCCGTTAAAATCACGGTCACCTTGCCTGCAAGCTCCACCTTGGACGCAAGAGAGGATTCTCCCGCGTCGCGGCAGGCGTCCGCTGCAAACTGCGCCAGAAAACAAACACCTAAGGTTTTAAACAGAATTACGGTATACTCCCCTGAAACACCGGAGACAGACAGCATATCCGTAACACTGCTGAGCGCCGGCGTAAAGTTTTGAAATACCATAAACAGGATTAACCCGCCGCCCAAAACCGAAAGCAGCATGGCGTATTCTTTATGGTACCTGCGCAATAAAGCGGCTAAAACGGCAGTGAGTATCGCAAGTCCTACAATGGCCAGAATATCCATACCCTATAACCCGAAAATGGACTTGATGGATTGGAACAGCACATCAATTTGCTGTATCACCATCATCAAAACCACGATCAGGCCGGCCAGCGTCGTCATCATCGCCTGCTCTTCCCGCCCGGAGCGTATGAGCAATTGATTAAGCACCGCAACGATAATGCCGATAGCGGCGATCCTGAAAATCAAATCGATATCCATGTTTGCGATTCCTCCGTTTTAACATATTAAAAGTGCAATGCCGGTTCCCGAAAATAAGCCCAGCATGGAAAATAATCTGGACTTTTTCTTTTTTTCCTCCCTCGCCTGCTCTATCTGCGCTTCCAGCAGTTTTGCCGTTACCTCACAGTGGGCAATTTGCCCTTCAATATCCGTATGCCCTAATTCCGCCCCAAACCGTTCTATCAGACTTTTATCCTTTGACTTTAGCCCGCTTCCTCCGGTTCCTGCCTCCACACCGCTTTTCCATGCCATGTCAAAGCTCTTTCCTATTTCAAGCTGCAAATGGCACTGCCGCAGCAGCTCCATATCGCCGCAGTGCTTTTCCACTATCTGCCTCAACGGCAACGCATGGAACCGCATTTCCGTTTCCATCAGCCGAATGACCTTTAAAAACGTTTCCAGCGTCTCCACTCGCATACGCAGCTTATACGACTCCATATAGCCTAACAGGGTCGTCATAAGCACCAGCACTATGCTGCCCGCCAATTTGATCAAGTAAATCACCAGCTTTATGTATCTCTGCAATTTTGCCCACAGCAGCCGCGTCCATCATGGCTACACAGCCAAAAGCCCGCAGCCGCAGCAAGGTCTGTCCCTGTTTTTTTCTCAGCAGTTCTTCCATACTGCCCGCGTGTATGGTAGAGATGACAGCGGCGCCTGCGTGAAGCCCCTGCCGCACCGCTTCCAAATCCTCCTGTCCCCCCAGTTCATCGCATACAATAAACTGCGGAGACAAGGCACGTATCGCCTGCAATATTCCCTGCCCTTTGGGGTAATGATCCAGAATATCGGCACACAATCCCAAATCATTTTGAGGAATGCCGCAGAAGGTGCCTGCCAACTCGCCCCGCTCGTCTATGACCGCTACTTTTTTGGGAATGCCGCCGGCACCTGTGGCAAGCTGCCGCGCCAAATCCCTAAGCAATGTAGTTTTGCCGCAGGACGGCGGACCGGCAATGAGCAGACCTTTGAAAATATCTTGTCCTACACGGGACAAAAGCTCGTCCGCCGCGCCATAAACCTGCCGCGCAATACGGATATTCAATGAGGAAATTTCTCTGACTGTGGCAATTTGTCCCTGCTGCAATACAGCAGTGCCGCCAATACCCACACGATGGCCGCCTCTGATAGTGATATATCCCTGCCGGATTTCCTCCTGATGGGAATAGACGGAAAAATCGCATATCCTGCGGTAGCTTTCCTCCAAATCCTGTTTTTCCGCAATGACCGGCTGCCCGCCGTGTTTTAAAATATCCACCTGAAACGGCGTATGCAATGTAACAGGCCGCCCCACCCGCAAACGAATCTCATTGACCGCCTGCTGATGCAAAAACGGCAGCGCGTATAACAGCTCCCTGATACGCGGACATACAGGTGAGGCCGCCGAATCAAACGGTTTTCTTTCAAATGCTGACATCGTTAAAACCACCTCTATCCAAAGAGCTTGAAAACAGCTTTTTTTAAATAAAACAGTGCCGTTTTCTTTACCATACATATGGACAAGCACAGCCCAATAGAACCTTTTCCGAAAAGTTTGTCCTGTTTCAGATATATGACGGTCTGCATAAAAAAATAACGGCACCGCCTGTTTGCAATGCCGTCGTTTTTGTTTATGTGATTCGATTATAAGATTCTCTTTTTTTAAATAAAAAAATCATGGCGCCGCACAGACAAGCACCATGATTTTTAACCATTATCGGTCGGATTTTTTCTTTTTACGGAAGAACAGCACAGCAGCCGCGGCCAAGGCGGAAGCACCGCCTGTAATCAGCAATGGTTCCGCAGCAGAAGCATCTCCCGTAGCAGCTGCCTGCAAATCCGCTGCCTGCAAACCGGCTGTCTGTACATACTGTGCGGTAACCGTCAGGTTGCCCGTCACATTGCCAAAAGCAACGTCCCAGCCTGTAAAGGTATAGCCTTCTCTTACCGGTGTTACCGTAGGCGCGGCGGCGGCACCGTGTGTCACCGTCTGCGTTTCCAGCACAGCGCCGTTCCAGTCCACAAAATGAACCGTATATTGGTTTGCCGTATAGGAAGCTATGACCGTAGTGTCCGCTGTAATACGGTCAAACGCGCCGTTCCAGCCTGCAAAGCCGTAGCCTACTTTGGAAGGCGACACAGGCGCAGTCGCCCCTGCACCTTCATCGACCGTTTCAGTTTTCAGCACGGTTCCGTCCTCGTCCACAAACGTGACTGTCCATGTTTTTACATACTGCGCCGTAACCTCTGTATTGGCGGTAATGTTATCAAACGCAACGCTCCAGCCGGTAAAGCGATAGCCGGTTCTAGCTGGTTCCATAGGTGCCGCGGCGGCAGTGCCGTGCGCTACCGTTTGTGTATCCAGCATGGTACCGTCCCAATCTACAAAACTGACTGTATATTGATTAGCCGCATACGTAGCAGTCACGGTGGTATCTGCCGTGATAGAGTCAAACGCTGTATCCCAGCCGGTAAACGTATGGCCTTCTTTTACAGGAACGGCAGGAGCAGTCGCGCCCAAACCCTCATCAACGACTTCTTTTTTAAGGATTTGTCCGTTATCGTCTACAAACGTAACGTTCCATGTTTTTACATATTGGGCGGTAAAAGTCGTATTGGCCGTAATATTATTCAGCGCCAGATTCCAACCCGTAAAACGGTAGCCGTCTCTTACAGGCGCTTCAGGTTCTGCCGCCGCGGAACCGTGTTCGACAATTTGAATATCCCAATGGCTTCCATCCCAATCCTCAAAAATCACTTCATAACGCTTGAGTTCAAAATACGCGTAAAATGTTTTGTCCCCTGTGTCCGTAAAATCAATAACGGTAACAGGCGTACCTGTAAAGTCTGGATTGTCGTACCAGCCGCCAAACGTATAGCCGGTTTTTTCCATGTTATCTTCTGTGGGCAGGGTCACCTGCGTACCCTCTGTATAAATAGCCGGAGGCGTAAAGCCCTGTACCCAGCTGTCAAATACGCCTGTTCCGTCCATAAAGGTGATATTCGAGGTCGTCTGCGGAGCAAGGGTAAAAATCAGCCTGGCAATCATAGTATGGTTATTACCGCAGTCATATTCATAAGAAACGCCCGTTCCGACTGTGTAACCGCTGATAACCGTTCCGTTTAAGGTCGCTCCCGTCACATTTTTGATTTTCGCGGCATCAATATCCGGGTCAATGGCAGCCAAATCGTAGGAAGCACCTATCTCTCCCAACACAAGATTTTGTCCTATGCCCTCAAAACGGGTAAGTGCCGTATTTGCAGTCAGATCCAGGCTGGACAGCATATTGCCGCCGCATGTCAATTCCTGCAATGCCGTATTATTACTTACGTCCAAAGTGGTCAAAACATTGGTGCCGCAAAACAAATGTGTAAGCGCTGTGTTTTGGGATACATCTAAAACGCTCAATTGATTGGTCTGGCAAAATAATTGCTTTAAATTTGGATTTTGACTCAAGTCCAAAGCAGATAAATTATTATTGCTGCACGTCAATGTTTCCAGCGCGGTAAAGTACTCAATGCCTTGTAAAGAAGCAATACCGCGTCCGCTGCAGTCTATATCGGTAACAGCGGAAATTTCCGCCACAGATAAAGTACCATCTTGGTTTTTATCCAGGGTCTGTGTAACGTAATCTCTGAATCCCTGATCCGGAAACGTATTTGCATCAATGGTTACATCTCCTGCTGCCCGCGGCGCCGGCTGTACCGGCTGTACAAAGCTGGCAGCCGTTCCTTCCATAAACGGCTGCTGCGCGGCAAACACCCCGGTCACCGAACCGGAACATGCCATCGCGGCAATCATCGCGACAATAATAATTTTCGTTTTTTTACTGTTTTTCATCTCCTTTTTCAAATATTTTATTCCCCTATATCTTCTGAACTGTGTGGCAAGCTTTGCTGAAAAAACAAACCTTACCGATGTATATATTTTAACATAAAATGGTATAAAAGTCCAGTATTTAGATTGAAATTATGGGATTTATTTTTACAAAAATTGTATTTTTTATATTTTTGCCTCCTCGCATTGATTTTCGTATTTTCCGGCTGATTTTATCCGTAAAAATAAAAAATCACAGCCGCGCACAAATACGCCGCCATGATTTATTTCGATTTTCACAGCTACTATGATTCGACTAAACATATTGCCTACACTGACTTTCCGCTGTTAATATGCCGGACAATACTTTTTGACACGCCGAGAATCATTTTATATGCGCAGTCATTTCCAGAAATTCCTGCTCTGTCAATATCGGAACCCCCAATTCTTTTGCTTTAGTAAGCTTGCTGCCCGCTTTTTCTCCCGCAAGCACATAATCCGTATTTTTTGACACAGATCCTGTCGCCTTTGCCCCAAGAGCCTCCAGCCTTTCCTTAATGGAATCCCGTGTAAAATGTGTCAAACTGCCGGTTGCCACTACAGTCTTTCCAAAAAAGGGGTTTTCAGCCGCTTCCGCTTCTTTAATTTCTACCTGCGCAAAGGTAACGACTTCCAGCAAATGAGAAAGCATAGCGCGGTTTTCCTGTCTGCCGAAATACTCATACAAATTGCGGTTGACTACTTCGCCAAAATCCCGCAGCTGGGTAAAATCATAGCCTGCGTCTATTTTTGCCATAAAGTCCTCCCAGCTCCACGCGCAGGCCTGTGCCAGCACCTTCGCAGAACGCCTGCCGATATTAGGGATACCCAATGCAACCAAAAAGCGATCCAAAGGCACCACACTGCTTTTTGTAATGGCATTCCACAGCTTTTGATAGGATTTTTCCCCAAAACCATCCAGCGAAACGATTTGTGCCTGATGGCGATCCAGCTTGTAAATATCCGCAAACTCCTTGATCCAGCCCTTATCCACAAATTTTTCAATGGTCGCGGCACTCATACCGCCAATATCCATAGCCTGCTTGCTGACAAAATACACAAACTGCTGTACCCGCCTTGCCGGGCAATGGGGGTTGGGACAAAACAGAAAACGCGCGTCTTTCGGCCGGCGGAGTTCCAGCTCCGTATCGCAGCAGGGACACACGCGGGATAACCGGTATGTGCCGCTGCGGGTCAGGTTTTCCTCTATTTGCGGAATGATTTTATTCGCTTTATAAACGGTAATGTCATCACCCTGCCCAAACTGGAACTCCTCAAAAATATCGTAATTATGCACGCTGGCGCGGCTGACCTCCGTACTGTCGATAATGACCTTGTCAAACAGCGCTGTTAAACTGACCATACCGGTGCGCGTAGTGTTTAGCTCAATTTCACGGAATTTAGTCTGCGCCGTTTCGTCAGCCCATTTATATGCGATTTTATTATTTTCATGGTGATCCGTAGCGCCCTGCAGCAATCCAAAACGGATATCGTCGTACTCAAATATGAGACCGTCTACCGGATACGCGTATTGCAGCGGGTCAAATTTATCAATATGATCCTGTATTTCTGCCGGGGAACGGAATGTCAAATACTCCCGTTCCACTACGGTAAATCCATTTTCCTCCAAAAACTGCATCTGCGCATGGCAGGTATCCATATGCATTTCGTCCGCATCTACCAGTTCAAAGGCAATAAACTCCAAATAGCGCTGCTTGGCAATGGAAGCATTCAGCTGACGCACGCTGCCCGCCGCAAGGTTCCTCGGGTGGGCATACTGATCCTCCAGCGGCAAAGCATCGTTGATCTTCTCAAAATTTTTCCAGGAAATCACGCCTTCGCCACGCAGCTCCAGCGCGCCGGGATACCGAATCCTCAGCGGCACGTTGGTAAACATTTTCAAAGAGTGGGTCACGTCCTCTCCTTCTTCCCCATTGCCGCGGGTCACAGCCTGCTGCAAAGAACCGTTCCGGTACTTTAACACAATGGTAAGGCCGTCCAATTTCCATGAGACCATCACAGGCTGTTCTGCCGCAAATTTAAACAACTCCTGCGTGGACTTTGTTTTTTTTGCTGAAAGCATGGGTTTGGAATGGGTCACCTTTTCCAAACTTTCCAGAATTTCTCCCTGCACTTTTTGCGTGGGGGAATTGGCAAACACGATCCCCGTTTTCCTTTCCAGCTCCTCCAGTTCATCATACAGCTTATCATATGCCTTGTCTGTCATAATGGGTCTATCGTATTTGTAATAAGCCTCTGAAGCACGGGACAGCTCCTCCACAAGCTTTTTCATTCTTGCCAGCATATTGTTACTCCTTATCGTTCAACTCCAAACTATATTATAACCCCTGATGCAAAAATTACAAAGCAGTTTTTTGCTATCCATTGGATAAAGCCGCGCCGGATGCTGTGTTGGAAGCACTCATACCCGGCAATTGGAAATTGGCATAAGTATTTGGCACCTCGCCTACGATTACGGTTTCTGCCACCACCACAGTGGTATCTACATCTGACTCACTTTTGACGCCGGGCAAATAGGAATAGCAGGAAGCGTGTATGGTCAGGTAGATTTTATGTATGGTCTGGTTGATGCCCGCCGATTCAAAACTGCTTTTAAAATTGACGTCTGTATTGCCAATCAGGCCGATTTTCAGCGGGATGCCCGGTCCGTAGCCCCGCAGCAGACTTCCGCCTATCAAAGTACCGACGGGCACGCTGGTGTGAGAAGAATTGTTGACCAGCTTTTCCTGGATCATAGTGGTAACGTCCGATTTGAACTGATTCATATTGACCATATTGGTGGTGATACCAAGAATATTGCCATTGCTGTCCCGTTCAATATTAACAAAATCGTTGTATTCTATCCCCTGCGCGGATATTTTTTCTTTGATAGCTTCCTCTACGGAAAGTGTAATGGCCTGCTTTGCCACAGTCGCGGTAATCGATTGTATCATAGGGCGCAATTGAAAGCTGAAAAAACAAATAAACGCCACAAATAAAATCAAAACAGCAATCCATCTTTTTCTGATTCCTCTTCTTCGACGACGGCTGCGACGACGGTATCTTCGCACAGCAACCCCTCCTTTAAAATATGCGCAATATGCGTCATTAGCATAATACTCATCAGAGGGTGAAAAAGTGCCTGTCTCTTTCAATTTTACAAAAATAAATCCTCGTACCGTATAAAAAACACAGGAACGAATAAGTTCCTGTGTTTGATACGTTACAATATTATTCCGCAGCGGTCTGCTCCTCTTCAGCCGGTTCTGCCTCTGTCGGCTCTTCAGCAGCAGATGTTTCTGTTTCTTGCGCAGCTTCCGCTTCTGCAGGCGCAACAGGCTCCAGCAATGCTTTTATTGACAAGCTGACACGTTTTTTATCAAAATCGATCTCAGTGATTTTCGCTTTTACCACCTGATCTACCTTCAAAACATCCTGCGGTTTTTCAATTCTTTCGTTGGCAATTTGAGAAATATGGATCAAACCGTCAATACCGGGCAGAACTCTTGCAAAAGCACCGAATTCTGTCATACCTACAATCACAGCGTCAACCACTGTACCTACGGGATAATCCTTTTTCAGTATCTCCCATGGATTATCCTCGTCACGTTTATAGCCAAGGGACACCTTGCCTTTTTCACGGTCCAGGCTTTTAATGTAAACGGTAATTTCATCGCCCGGGTTTACTACCTCGGACGGGTGCTTGATTCGGTTCCAAGACAGCTCGGAAATATGGATCATACCGTCAATTCCGCCCAAATCCACAAACGCACCGTAAGTGGTCAGGGATTTGACAACACCTTTGTACTCCTTGCCCTCTTCTGCGCTTTCCCAGAATTTGTCCGCCAGCTCTTTTCTTTCGTCCTTAAGCACAGCACGAATAGAGCCTACCGCACGCCGGCGGGAACGATTGACCTCGATAATACGGAAATTTACTTCTTTTTTCAGCAGATCCTCTAAAGGCTCGCCGCGGGTAGCAGTTGCCTGAGAGGCGGGAATGAATACACGTACACCATTGGTAACAGCAATCACACCGCCCTTAATAACCTCCGTAACCACACCGGTCAAAATCGTGCCGTCCTCCTCGGCCTGCACAACAACGTCCCAGCCTTTCATGGCGTCCAAACGTTTTTTAGAAAGCATGATAGTGCCCTCCTGGTCGTTTGTACGCATAATCAGCAAATCGATCTCATCGCCGATTTTTACAATATCCTCCGGTCTTGCGTTAGGGTCGGAAGACAGCTCGCTGGCCGGTACGAAGCCTGCCTGCTTTCTTCCTACATCTACCTGAATCTCGTTTGGAGCTATACCGACTACTACGCCGCGTACCTTTTCGTCTGTATTTAAACTTTTCAGAGATTCTTCCAACATCTCCTCAAAGCTAAGTTCGGTGTTCTCCTCAAAATGGCCCTCGCCAGCTTTAATATCTGTCATGGTAACAAGTACCTCCTTTATGATACTTGCAGGTGTTGAGGCACCTGCAGTAATGCCCACATTTTTTGCCGCCCGCACTGCTTCTACGGGAAGCTCCGCCGCTGTTTCAATTAAATAGGTAGCGCAGTGGGGGCTGCATACGTCATAGAGCTTGGCAGTGTTAGAGCTGTGCCTTCCCCCTATAATAATCATCAGGTCAGATTCTTTGGCCAGTTCAACCGCTTCTGACTGACGTTTTGCAGTCGCATTACATATTGTATCAAAAATTGTGGCATTTGTATATACCCTTTTGAGGATTTTCAAACAATTTTTCCATTCTGCAACATGAAAAGTAGTCTGGACCACTACGCTAATCGGCTGATTGACCAAATTTGGCACGGTTTCCGACAAATTTTGCAGTTCCTGCGCACTGTTTACAATATGGCAGTCACTGCCGCAATGGCCGTGTATGCCTATGATTTCCGGATGCTTTGCATCACCGATGATGATAATGGTCTGCCCTTTTGCCGATTCCCGCTCCACGATTTGATGGATTTTGGTCACAAACGGACAAGTGGCGTCTGTACAGACGACGTTTTGCTCTGCAATGCTGTCCATGGTTTTCTGAGGCACCCCATGAGCACGAATGACGATGGTTCCGTCCTTTGGGGCATTCTCTACGGTATCAATAATTTCCACACCCCGCGCTTCCAGCTCTGCAATCATTTGCGGGTTGTGGATGATAGGACCTAACGTATATACCTTCTTCCCCTCGTCCAGCAGCTGAT
This sequence comes from uncultured Clostridia bacterium, assembly GCA_944384795.1. Lineage (GTDB taxonomy): Bacteria > Bacillota > Clostridia > Oscillospirales > Acutalibacteraceae > UMGS1071. The sequence goes on from CALWUX010000090.1 coordinate 13,426, forward strand.
AAACCATTTGAACAGCTCTGTCAACACCAAAACAAAAACCTGCGGATTTTGCTACTTCAATACTCATTTTTTCGCCTCCAATAACTGATTTACTCGCTCTGCAATGATGCAGGCGGCATTTTTGATTTCACCGCGGCTGCCGTTTGTAAAACCGAACGCCTCATAGGCAATGGGCTTTCCAAAACGAATCGTCACGGGAGAAAACAGCCGTACCCTGCCGTTTGTCACAACGGCTGCGGGCAGTACCGGCGCCTGCGCACGGTATGCAATAACGGCAATACCGGACTTTGGCTGGAACGGAATCCCCTGTGCCGCAATGCCGCCCTGGGGAAAAATCCCCAGCAGACCGTCCTGTTTCAAAACTGTGACGGCCTGTTCTATTGCTTTGGTATCTCCGCGTCCCCTTTTCACGGGAAACGCCCCGAGCGCGCGCAAAAACCATGCTGCCGTTTTTCCGTGCTTTACAAACAGCTCCTCCTTTGCCATGTACCGTATGGGACGTTTGCCAACGCTGACCCCCAGCAAAATCGGGTCCATGACCGACCGGTGGTTGCTGCATAAAATCAGCTTCCCTGCCGGCGGAATATGTTCTGTACCCGCAATACGCATACGGAAAACAACTTTAATAAGGGGAGAAAAAAGGGTGCAAAGCACAGAATAAAGGTTCATGGTCCGTTACCCTTTCATCGACAAAAAGGCTTTTTCATCGCGCGCCCGCATCTCCGCGATGCGTTCCATAACCATACGGCTGGCCTTTCTGTATTCGGCGCCGGTGCCTTCTTCAATACCAAGCTCCCAGGGCTGTATCAACTCACCGTAGGAAATAATCGTTTTTTCAAAGGGCTTGACAGGTCCGCCTGATTTTGTAGTCATGCAAACCGGTACAATGGGCGCCTGGTGTCTGTGGGCGAGCATAACGGCGCCGGATTTGGGCTTTCCCAGCTTACCGTCTACAGAGCGTGTACCTTCAATAAAAATGCCTACTGCGCCGCCCTGCTCCAAAATCTCGCCGCATCTGTCCAGTGCGCTGGTATCGCCCGCGCCGCGGTCCACGGAAAATGCGCCAAGCGCTGTAATAAGCGCGCCTACGAATTTATTTTCAAACAACTCAGCCTTTGCCATATAAAAAATCTGCCGTTTTGTGTCCAAAGCCAGCATAGGGGGATCCTTTAACGACAAATGGTTGCTGCAAATAATCACTTTTCCTTCATTGGGAACACGCTCGCGGTTATTTGAGATATGCGGGTAAAAAAATCGGAAAGGAGGGCCACCCACAACTTTACTGAAATTATAAAATGCACTGTTCTTCATACGTGTACCACCCGTTCTCCGGCAGCGCCTGACAAAATTTGCCCCGCACTGCCGGCAAAATCAAAACATTTACGCCGTTTTTTCTGCAATCCATTGCTTTAACCGGTCAATCACTTCCCGCACAGTCATATCCGTGGTATCCAGGATTACCGCATCCTGTGCGGGTACCAGCGGTGCAATGGCGCGGCCGGCGTCCCGCTCGTCCCGTTCCCAGATTTCTTTTAAAATTTCCTCATAATCCGCGCTGCCGCCCTTTTCCAATATCTCCTGGTAGCGGCGTCTGGCTCGCTCCTGCGGCGACGCTGTTAAAAATACCTTGACCTGCGCCTGCGGCAGCACCACCGTGCCAATGTCCCGGCCGTCCATAATAACATTGTGAGTTTGGGCCATATTTTTCTGCAGTTCCAGTAAAAATGCCCGTACCGCAGGAATCGCAGATACCTGAGAGGACGCTTTGGACACCTCCGGCGTACGAATCAAATCACTGACGTCTTTTCCGCATAAAATCACCCGCTGTTCCCCGTTTTGGAACTCAAGGCCAATGTCAAGATGCTCCAGCTCCCGGGAAACCGCCTGCGCATCACCCGGAAAGACATTGTGATTTAGCATATGCAGTCCAATGGAGCGATATAACGCGCCCGTATCTACATAAATAAATCCGATTTCCTTTGCCGTTTGGCGGGCAATACTGCTTTTTCCAGCTCCCGCAGGACCGTCGATGGCAACCGCTATCATGGTTTTTCTCCTTCCTTGTCCGCTTTCCACATTTTTTGCGCAATGGCCTGCGCCGCCAAATGCCCTGTGGAAAACGCGATTTGTAAATTAAAGCCGCCTGTATAAGCGTCTGCGTCAATGACTTCTCCTGCAAAATACAGTCCACTGACCAATTTTGATTCCATGGTCGTCGGTGAGATTTCCTTTACAGAAACGCCCCCTGAGGTAATCACCGCTTCATCTATAGGACGAAAGCCCTTTATCGTGATTTCCAGCCCCTTGAGCAGCTGCACAAAACCGCGCCTCTGTTCTTTTGTGATTTGGTTGCATTTTTCATTGGGTGCAATACCGGACTTTTCTACCATGACCGGAATCAATTTTTTAGGCAGCAGCGCTCCTAGGGCATTGATAAAGTCCCTGTTCCGATTTTCCGTAAAATCCCGCTGTAAACGAGTATCCAGCTGCTCTGCCGAGAGTGCCGGCTTTAAATCAATGGAAATACGGTAACGGTTGGGCTCCATATGGCGCATATGGCTGCTGGCGCTTAAAATCATGGGTCCCGTTACGCCGTAATGAGTAAACATCATTTCACCAAAATCGCGGTAAATCTCTTTCTTCTGTTTGGTGTCGGTCACACTAAACGCGACATTTTTTAACGACAGCCCCTGCAAAGCGGGACAATCCCTCCCATTGGCTACAAGGGATACCAGGGACGGACGGAGCTCCGTAACCGTATGCCCTGCCTGCTGCGCAAGGCGGTATCCGTCCCCCGTGGAACCCGTAGCAGGGTAAGACATACCTCCGCAGGCTACCACCACATTGTCCGCCGCAAATGCCGCACCGCCGGTGCACCGCACTCCCGTTACCGTTTTCGCCTGTATACACAGCTCCGTCACGGTAGCCTGCCGTATAACCACGCCGTTTTGCGTACAGTAATTTCTCAGCGCGTCCACCACATCGCCCGCCAGGTCGGACTGCGGGAACACACGGTTGCCTCGCTCCGTTTTGACCGGCACGCCCGCATTTTCAAAAAAAGCAATAACGTCCCTGGGCGTAAAGCGGGAAACGGCACCGTACAAAAAACGCCCGTTGGAGGGAATGGAGGCAATCACCATAGGTACGTCGCAGTTGTTGACAATATTGCACCTGCCTTTTCCCGTAATGCGCAGCTTTCTGCCCAATCGGTCGTTTTTCTCCAGCAAAAGCGTGTGCAGCCCGTTACCGGCCGCTGTCCCTGCCGCCATCATACCCGCGGCACCGCCGCCCACTACAATTACGTCAAACCGGTTCACCAGATTTTTCATCCACCTTTTCGTAAACACCGTATTCGTCCCAAATGGTCTCCAAAGAACGGAACACCTGTTTTACCTGATCTTTTTTCCTGATGGCGCTGGCTACAATCAAAGCATTAATCAGGCTCAAAGGCGCCACCAATGAATCTACAAAAGAGGCCATTTCACTGCGGGCCAGCAGCAAAAACTCCGCCGGCTCCGCTAACGGAGACAGTACGCTGTCTGTAATAGCCACTACCTTGGCACCGCGGCTGGAGGCGAATTTTAAAGCCTTGACCGCCCGCTTGGAATAACGGGGGAAGCTAATACCAATCACGGCATCGTGCGCATCAACATGGATCATCTGCTCAAAAATTTCTGCTTCACTGGTCGCGTTGACCATATGTACGTTTTCAAACAGCAGATTAAAATAATAGGACATAAAGGAAGCCAGCGCATGAGAGCTTCTGACCCCTATAATATAAATTTTCCTGGCGGAAACAATAGCCTCCACTGCTTCGTAAAACATTTCGTGCGACGTTTCCTCAATGGTTCTGCGGATAATCTCAATGTCCCTGTTGAGCACAGTGCTTAAAATCCGGTCGCCGGGACATGTTTTTTCCGTCATCTCCAAACGCTGCACAGAGGTCATGCGGCTGCGTATCATCTCCTGCATAGCCCGCTGCAGCTCCGGATATCCTGCGTACCCTATTTCCGTTGCAAAGCGCACCACGGTGGATTCACTGACACCGACGGTCGCCCCTAATTTGGCCGCCGTCATAAACGCTACCTCATCGTAATGTTCCTCAATGTAATTTGCAATCAAACGTTGTCCTTTTGAGAACTCAGGCATTTTACGCTGAATTCTGGCTGTAAGCTGATAATTCATGTTTTCTCCCTAAAATCATCAAAGTGTTTGATAAGCTGATATATTCAGTTTAATGGGTTATCCTGCAAAAATCAAGGGAAAACAGGATAATTTTTCTGTTTTTTTGCAGTCTGACATAATACCTCCTGCAAAAAATACAGTTTAGGCACAAAAAAGCCGCCTGCATCGCAGACGGCTGCTGATATTATTTTTTCGTTTGGAACCATTTTTTGAATACTTTGTGCAATTGCCTGATATAAAATGTGACCACACCGGTAATCGCGATATCATACACAAAAAAGACAGCATTGCCTGCAATCCAGAACACCCACGGCAAAGAAACGCCGAATAGACGCAGGCTGTCCGCCGGGATGCGCAGCAAGTAAATGGCGATAAAATATGCGGAAACCACAGCTGCATTGAATACAGCGTATTTAAGCACCCATTGTACGACTTTATTTTTCAAGCGTTCAATCAACGCTTTTAAAATGGGGTAATAGCCAAAGAAAATCACATATAGCAGAGCTGCCTGCTTATCCGGCACAAAAAAAACGGACAAAACGGCAACCACGGCAAATACAGGCCACGCCCACCGCGCTCCCATTTCAACGACAACCATAATCAGCAGCAAGCCCGCCAAAGCAGGCAGCGCAAATGTAGCCATAGGCAGCAGCGCGGTCAAAAACATAAGCGCAAGCCCCAACCCCGCCAATACACCGCAAAACGCAATTCGTATGGTATGATTCACTCTTGCTACCTCCTGTGCCTTGTCAGCAGCAGCGAATCAAATCGCCGCCAAAGCATTCACAGCAGCAGTCGGCACACAGCAAACCGCTGCAAACGTCACAGCCGGTACAGCCGCCCTGCCGCGGCGTACCCGGACGATACCCGCCGTAAGCACCTGTACGCTGATTTTTGATTTGATTATAGGCCGCCGAGTATTCCGGATTGGATGGGTCCATATCACAAGCCTTGGCAAAGTGGTTATAGGCCTCCTCCATCCAACCCCGTTTGTAAAGGACTGTACCTTTTAAAAAATACCATTCCGCATTGCGTCCGTCTGTGGGCACACCGTTTAAAATCTGCTCAGCGTCCGCAATACGGCCGGACATAATCAAATTGCGCACGTCCGCAAAATTGGAATTGGGATTGCTGTAATTGGGATTGTACCCGCCGTAGCTCCCCTGGGCGGAGCCGCCGCTTTTGCGGTTCTTACGCTCGTTCATAATTTGGTCGTACGCTTCGTTGACCTCTTTCATTTTTTCGTTGGCCAAATCCGCAATAGGGCTTCCCTGGTAATTATCCGGGTGGTATTTTTTCGCCATTTCGCGGTAAGCTTCTTTGACCTGCTCATCCGTTGCATCGCGAGAGATGCCTAACACTTTATATGGATCCAACATTATGGTTCTCCTTCTCGAACAATAATTCCTTTTGCATTTGAGGTAAGCCTTCAAAAATAATATTGTGGATAATCGGCTCAAAATGGTAAATATCCAATAAATGATAAGAACCAATCACTTGTGATAATACCGCATTTAACGATTCATTGCAATAGGTTTTTGCCTGTTTTATCTCTTCCTGTATACTTTCTTTAGATAAACCGAGCTTTAAAACAAAGGGATTAAACGCGTTTTCCCGTATATCCTTTTCCATATCGTCCGCCGCGTCAATCATATAGACCCATTTGCCTAAAAAGTAGCCGAAGCTCTGCAATATCCGCGTCAGGCTTTCCTCATTGGGAGCAAGCAGCGCAAATGTTTGCGCCAGCATTTGCGCCGTGGGCTCCGCACAGGCGTCCGGACAAAGATCGTCCCCTTTTTCCACCTGTGTCTGCGTGGCGATGGTCTCTTCCAAAATCTGCGCAAGGACAGGGTATTTTTGAGCCGCTTTTTTATTGGCGCCAGCCACCAGCGGCAATACCAGGTACGCTTTTAATTTTCCCCAAAAACCCGCATCTGCAATATCATCCCGAATTTTCCGGTAAGTCATCATTACGGTAAGGCCGGCGGCAAAGCGGAAATGTACTTCCCCGCTGGTGCAGTAATTGCATTTTTTTAAAGGATTAAATACACATTTACCCGCATGAAACGGTGTGCAGTCTTTTTCCAGCCCCAGCATCAACAGCACAAGAAAGGTGCTGTCGTAGCTCAGCGCAAAACGGGAGGCAATGCCGTATTCCTTGCCCATGCACTTGCAAAGAGAACAGTAAATGCCTTTATACTGGTCATATTCACGTACTTTCAGCTCCGGAATTTTCGGTCTGATATAACCAAACAAGCACAAAACCATCCTTAATTTTATAATATACCATTTATTCTACTATATTCCCGCTGTTTATTTAATTAACAATATGTAAATTTTCGCACAGAACCCTGCTTTTCGGCAAAAACAGCGGATTGTCCATGGGGTGTAAAAGTCCGCGCAGATAAACAGGAAAGCCCTGGCAGGGCTTTCCTGTTTTTACTGCAAATATTTTTTTAAATATTGACCTGTATAAGAGGCTGCCGTCTCTGTAATTTTTTCCGGCGTGCCCTGTGCCACGATGGTCCC
>CALWUX010000091.1 GCA_944384795.1 uncultured Clostridia bacterium
AAAATCACCGTTGGAGGTAATGGTCAGGCCGTCTGCGCTGTTCTGTGCCCAAACGCCGTCCGCACCGGCAGTGATTTGATAGCCGCCGGCAGTAGTGCCGCCGGTGGTGTCACCGTCTGTAGTGGTGTCGCCGCCTGTAGTGGTATCATCCTGCTTCAGCTGCAAAGCGGCAATTGCGTTTTCAATCGCCAGCGCCATAGCGTCGACCTCAGCTTGTCTGTCCATGGTCAAAGTATAGTCTACTGCCGCAATCGCGCTCTCCACAGCAGAGAAGTCCACATAGTCGTCTTTGTTCAGAGCGTTTGCCTTTGCAACCGCCTCGTTTACTGCGGTGTAATTAGCGGAAACAGGTCTGCCTACTACCAGGCCTCCGGTTACGGAAATATCAGAGAACCAAATGTAGCCTCTGGTGCCGCATTCAGAAGTCAAAGCCCCCATATCAATGTCCTGTGTTTTTGCAATCTCTACTCCGTCTTTTTCAATGGAGAACTGCGCGCATACCTGGCCTGTATTATCAATGTAACGGTATTTCAATGTGTAAATGCCGTCTTCTGTCAATTCTGCAGAAAAGGTTGGGTCCAGACCAACCGCTACATTCACAGCATCATTGTAGCCTTTTTGGAAATTTGCCAGCAATTCAGTTTTGTAGTTGCCGTTTGTGTCATTGATAGAAACGGTAACTGCAAATTTTTCTGCTGCCGCAATTTGAGAGGGATTGATCTCCACATCAATTGTTTCGGTAAACTCACCAGTAGAAAGATCCGGTGCGTTTGCCTTTGTATACGGGCCGCAGTGAGAATTGTCGGTGTTCAAATCCGGGGCTCCCTCAAAAGTGTAGGTTCCGTCTGGATTTTGTCTGATGGTACCATAATTTGTACCACCCTGATCTCCGCTCTGCCAGTCGCTTGCGTTAAAAGCAAACACAGCTGTTGGCACGATTGCAATCGCCATAACCAAGGTCAAGGCCATTGCAAGGATTCTTTTGCCTTTCGTAGAATATCCTCCTTGTTTCTCTTTCTCTCAGAATACATTTATATATTTTACAAAAATATACTTTTGTAAAACGAAAGTGTTGTGTGTAAATTTCACAAATTTAATTGTAAAAAATACTTGAAAATCTCCAAAACCCGTAGTATTATAAAATTTATAGTAAATTTTGCTTATTTTACAAAAGTATACTTTTAGAAAACTTTTCCCTGCAAAAAAGCGCGCTTCTGCTGTGTCAGTACGGCAGAAGTGCTTTCTTTTTTGTCCAAAGAACAGTATCGGTTATCTGTGTAAAAAATATATTTTACGGCAGTTATTTCAACTGTAATTTTTCTTTTAAATGGGCAAAATCCTTTTTCATTTTGGCCCGTCGTTCTTCGGCCTTCAGCCTGCGCTCCTGAGATTTCTGCTCCCGCAGCTCTTTTTGCGCGGCCCGGGCAAAGGTTTCTTCCAAAACGCGGGCGGTTTCCAGCTCATCTTCCACAATGGCGGCGTCCCATCTGGTAATAGAAACATCCTGAAACTGATGGAGGAGGTTGTCAAAATACATGGGATTATCCTCCTGCACAAAGGCAATCAAAGCGGTATCCCCGTCAGACAATGTGCGGGACACCCGTTCAATCATGGAATCATTGGTCTCTATGTCCTCCAAATCAATAGAGCCGCCAATCAGGGTGCCCAGACCGCCGCCCAGCAGTACGCCCAAAGGGCCGCCTAATATACCAATGACCGCGCCGATGAGCCCGCCGGAAATGGTGTCGTTGGCGGTCTCCATGCCTGTGTCAAAGGAGTCCAGCATCCGGACGTGATTGCCTGTTTTCTCTACAATTGCCATTTGAGATACCAGGTATCCGGACAATTGACCGGTTTCCTCTTTGATTTTGGAAAATGCCTGGTACGCCTGGCTTTCCACGGGGAATACGGCTACGATGATGTTTTCCATACAATGACCTCCTGCAAATGTATATTGAATCCTTTCTTTGCTTTCAGTATACGCCGAAAAGCGGTAAAGTCAAGACATACAATGTTACAATTCCGTGAATAATGGAAAAAGCCACGCGGCCCGGACAAAAACAGCCAGGTTTTACGGAGACAGACTGTTTTTTATCAAAGCCTTTGTCGTTTCCGCCGTGCTTTTATTTACGGCAGGTGCATGCTTTATTCCAGCTTTAGCCCACAAACAGCTGCACCCAGTATTTCATACCGTTTGCTTCCGCAACGCCTACGGCAATCCCGCTGAATTGGCCGCCGAGAATATTATCGCGGTGGCCGGGGGAATTCATCCAGCTTTCCATTACCTCCGCGGCGCTTCTCTGCCCGCCGGCAATGTTTTCTGCCGCGGCCATATAAGCAACATGAAAAGCCGTAAAGCAGCTGGAACCGTCCGGCCTTGTATGCGAAAATACCGAGGTAATTTCCTGTGCGCGCAGGTCGGCGGCGGCCTGCAGGTCACTGCGGTAGGCAAGGGAAGCAAGGCCGTTTTCGCTTCGCCGCTGGTTTACCAGTGCAAGCACCTGCTGCGCCTCGCTTCCGGTCGCCGCCGGCGGTGTCGTTTGCACCGGCGGTGTTTCCTGTACAGGAGGCGTCTCCTGCACCGGTGGTGTTGTTTGTACCGGCGGTGTTGTCTGCACCGGCTCCGTATTTTGGGGCGGCGTTGCGGTTTGGGTGTTGGCGGCGGTATCCGGCGCGGGCGTTTCCTCCGTCTGTTCCGGCTCCGGCTCCGGTTCGGAGGAAACAGCCTGCGGTTCCGCCTCCGAAACCGTTTCCGAAACAAGGGATTCCGTTTGCAAATGGGATTCCGAATCACTGCTTGCGGTGTCGGACAAATTGGAGCAGCCGGTAACGGCCGCCGCCGCGAGCACGGCAAGTACAGCTAAAATGATCTTTTTCATATTTTTGCTTTCCTTTCCTGGATATAATTTGATTTTAACGGAAACAGCTGAAAAAATCAATTTTCAGCCTGTACAATCTCCCATGTTTTTTATGTGAAATATTACGGAATATAAAAAAATATGCAGACAAAGCCTTATCCGTGCAAAAAAATCAAACGAAAAGAAATCTGTCAAATTTGTAAGCCGATTGTAAGCCGAAACGATGTTTTCCCGCGCTGTTTTATCCTATGATAAAAGCAGAAAGGCATAGAACACGACTGAAAATAAGGAGGCTTGCATATGCAAAGCAGTAAAACTTACAAAGGCATCATCATCGCGATCGTGGTTACGGCAATTTGCTGCGGCGTTACAGCGGCGGTCATGATGTTCCATGCCGGCCATTTTTTCCCGCGGGTAAACGGGCTGCTGGTATTGTCCCAAGAGGAAAACGCGTCCGAAAATGAGAGGACCGCGCAGGAAAAGGCGGAAAGCTGTTACACCGCGGCGGTAAAAAGAACAGACGATACACTGGTCATCAAACAGAGCGACGCGCAGAGGCTTTATGAACAGGGATTTATCACAGAGGGGAACGGGGACGGCGCCAAACGTCCGGAAAAATTACCCTTGCACGCAGACGGACCGACGCTGTGGGCAAAAGGAAAGGAAAAAGCGGTAGAAGTAGGGGACAAGACCATTCCCGCTGTTTACGGCGGAAACATACAGCTTGGAGACAGCCGTGGGATCGCAAAAAAGCTGCTGGTCGTGCCGGATACGCAGTTTGATGAAATACCGGCTGCTTTTTACAGATTGTTCTGCCTGGAATACCGGAAAAACGACCCCAAATTTGATCTTGGCGCAGGCAGTGACGCCGTCTACAAATGTGTGGAAATGCAGCTGACTTCTCTCTATAAAGCATAAAGCCGCACAAGCTGCAGTTTCTGTTTTGTCTGCACCGGCGCGGGCAAGCGGCAAACCCGACTGTAAAAACGGGACATCAGTCCGGCCGCTCTTTTAAAAAGCATCTTTGCCAATCATAAAAGCAGGGAGCCTTGCACATCATGGGCGTGTCACGGCTCCCAACGCCGGCCGTACTGTAAAAAACTGAGCCCGAAACGCAGCTTGCGTCCAGACCCAGTCTGGTGTCAAAGCAAACAGCTTCATAGACGAACACTTGCCAAAAGCGTATGCACAAGTATACGGTTTACAAAGCGATACATGCGTTTTTAAGATTTCGGATCATATCGTTCGCGTTATCCATGTTGGTAACACCCGGATATTTCTTTGCA
>CALWUX010000092.1 GCA_944384795.1 uncultured Clostridia bacterium
AACATTTCTTTTGCACTGAGAACGGGCACCACGTCCGTAAACAGCGGCGGCCGCAAATGGGTTTTTCCCGTTACCAGCGTAACTTGGGCGCCGCGGCGGGCGGCAGCCTCAGCAATGGCGTATCCCATTTTTCCTGTGGAATGATTGGTGATATACCGGACAGGGTCAATGGCTTCCTGCGTAGGACCGGCCGTAACCAATACCCGCAGTCCCTGCATATCCTTCGGCAGGGCGATCATATGATAGATATATTCCAAAAGCACGTCCGGCTCCGGCAGCTTTCCCGCGCCTGTATCGCCGCAGGCCAAATAACCCGTAGCGGGCGGAATCACGTAAAAGCCGTAAGAATGCAATGTTTTTAAATTGTCCTGCGTTATGGGATTTTCATACATCGCCGTGTTCATGGCCGGCGCTACCAGCTTGGGACATCTGCAGGCCAGCACGGTAGTAGTCAGCATATCGTCCGCAAGGCCGTGGGCCATTTTGGCAATGACATTGGCGGTAGCCGGAGCAACCAGACAAAGATCCGCCTGTTTTGCAAGGGCGATGTGCTCTACCTGGTGCCGGAAGTTCCTGTCAAAGGTATGGATTACGCATTTGTTGCCTGTCAGCTCCTCAAAGGTGATGGGGGTAATAAAATTGGCCGCGTTTTCCGTCATAATCACATGGACATTGCAGTGCTGTTTTTTCAGCGCGCTTGCCACATGCGCCATTTTATAAGCGGCAATGCCGCCGGAAACACAAAGCAGGACTGTTTTATGATTTAACATACGCATTCATACCTTTCTGACGTTTTTTTCAGTATAACAGATTTTTGTCCGTTTTAAAAGCAAATTTCCCAAAGCGAAAAACTGCCATGGATTTTGGGATTGTTTTCGGTATTTTGGCAGGGTTGTTGCTTTTTCTTTCCATCTTTCGTATAATAAAAAGGAATTTGCGCTGCATCACGTATGAGCAGCAGCAGGAGGAATGTAAATTGAATCAGTCAACTTTAAAGTACCGCGACCTTGTGCTTTTGGCGCTGTTCGCGGCCATCGTACTGGTGCTTGGCCTGACGCCTTTGGGCTTTATCCCTCTGGCGGTGATCAAAGCCACCATCGTCCACGTGCCGGTCATTATCGGCTCCATTGTGCTGGGTCCTAAAAAAGGCGCCATATTAGGCGCACTTTTCGGTGTTTGCAGCCTGATCTCCAATACGGTCAGCCCGGCGTTGACCTCGTTTGCTTTTACGCCGTTTTATCCGCTGCCCGGCCAGGAGCACGGCAGCTGGCTGAGCCTGATCATCTGCTTTATCCCGCGTATTTTGGTGGGGATCGTCCCCTATTTTGTGTACCGCGGCCTGCAAAAGCTGATGAAGCACAACGGCAAGGCCGAGTTTGTTTCGCTGGCAATAGCGGGCATAGCTGGCTCCATGACCAACACCGTGCTGGTAATGGGCCTGATAGGCCTGATGTTCGGCGACAGCTATGCCGCTGTGACCAATACCGCCGCAAGCGCGCTACTGCTTACCCTTTTGGGCGTGGTGGGCACCAGCGGTGCCGCCGAAGCCGCTATTGCGGGGATTTTGACCTGCGTGATAGCAAAAGTATTGTTGAAATTAAAACGAAGCCAAAAGCAATAGGAAAAGGGAAAGCTATGATTTTTGCATTGGACATTGGAAATACCAATATCGTATTGGGTATGATAGACACAAAAACGGAGGAAATTATTTTTACTTCCCGCATTTCATCGGACCATACCAAAACCGTTGAAGAATACGCCGTACTGATGCGGGACGTGCTGGGGATACGGAACATCACCGTGTCCGGCATTACGGGAAGCATTATTTCCTCTGTGGTGCCCAATCTGTCACAGACGGTAAAGTCCGCTGTGGCGCTGCTGATTGGCAAAGAGCCCATTATGGTCAGCAGCCAAATCAAAACCGGTTTGCATATTGCCATTGACGAGCCCGACAAGTTGGGCAAGGACCTGATTGTAAACGCCGTGGCCGCCCTGGAAACCTATCCGGTCCCCATTGTCATTTTTGACATGGGTACGGCGACCACTGTTTCCGTAATTGACAAACAGGGAAATTACGCCGGAGGCATGATCATTCCCGGCGTGGGAATCTCGCTGGAGGCATTGTCCAACCAGGCTTCCCAGCTGCCTCATATCAGCTTGGACGCACCGCCCCGGCTGATTGGAAAAAACACCACCCACTGTATGCAAAGCGGCGCCGTGTTCGGCACCGCCGCCATGATAGACGGTATCATTGACCGCCTTTGTGCGGAATTGGGGCAAATGCCCACCCTGCTTGCAACCGGCGGTCTGGGCGGTATCATTACAAAGCACTGCCGCCATAACATTTTGTATGACGGCAGACTGATGCTCAAGGGATTATTGTCCTTGTATAAAAAAAATCATTTGGATATATAAAAAGAGCCGTGTTTTCCGCACGGCTCTTTTTGTGGGGTTTATTTTGTTTTCATCATGGATTTTAATTCGTTCATGAAGGTTTGTATGTCCTGGAACTGGCGGTACACGGAAGCAAAGCGCACATATGCCACCTGGTCGATGTCCTTTAATTTTTCCAGAGCCAGCTCGCCGATGCGCTCTGAGGGGACTTCTCTGTCCGGTGAATTTTGCAGGGTAAATTCCATTTCGTCTACGATTTTTTCCAATGTTTCGATGGAAACGGGGCGTTTTTCGCAGGCGCGCAGCAGGCCGCTTAAAATTTTGCTCCTGTCAAACACCTGACGGGATTTGTCCCTTTTGATGACGATAACGGGCACTGTTTCAATGACCTCATATGTTGTAAAGCGCTTGCCGCATTTTAAGCATTCCCTGCGCCGTCTGATGCGTTCGCCCTCGTCCGTAGGACGGGAATCGATCACCTTGCTTTCCTCATAAAAACAAAACGGACATTTCATGAGCCGGTACCCCCATATATTGATTATGATTGTATAATTATACCATATCATGCCTGTATACTTCAACCGCTTTCCTCAAAATATCCGGATAATTTTTCATTGAAATATTGCGCGGAAAGGGAAAGCTCCTCTATGCGGGCAAAATTTTTACGGTATACCTCTATGATAAAGGAGCCGCCGTACCCCTGCCGCTTCAGCTGTTCCAGCAAGCGGTCGTAGTCCATAGTTCCTTTACCCGGCAGTAAGCAGTCCATCGGCGGCGCGTTGTCGTTGATATGCACATGGCACACGCGCCGGCCCATGGCATTACACATCTCATAAGGGTCGCAGCCGGCACGCACCGCCTGTTTTGCGTCAAACACAAAGGCGCAGCGCTCCCCCAGGCTTTTTTGCATACGGGCAATAAAGACAGGGTCGGCACTGCGAAAGCCGTCTACATTCTCCTGCGCTACCGTAACACCGTACTGCCGCCCCAGCTCAAACAGCGCAAGATAGCGCTCGAAATACGCCTCTTCCGCCACGCCGCTGTATCTGCCTCGCATATTCTGGCCGTGCAGGACCAGTATCTCCGCTCCCAGCCCATTGGCCGCCTCAAAATACGGCTTGTAAAATTCCAGGCCGTCTGAAAAGCGCGCGGGATAATCGGAAAAAAAGAGCGAGGACTCAAAACCGGAGGTAAAGGGGTGCACAGAGCGCACCGCCCCGCCGCAGCCCTCTAAGCGCCTGCGCATTTCCTGCGTATAGGACGGCTGCAGCTCCCGAAACGTATTGAAAAATATCTCAAATTCCCGAAAGCCGCTGTCCAGCAGTGCATACAGCGATTCTTTTGTTTCCTGCGGATACAGGCAAGAAGTTGAAATGCCGCATTTCATGGCGCTCCCCCCTTTATCTTACGGATATTATAGCACAGGAAAAATTACCGCGCAAATCCACAGAACTGCCCTGGCCGGTCACCTCTGCAGGCACAGACCGGATAAGGAAGAGAGAATGGATACGGATTTACTGGGAAAAAGCATGACACAGCGCCAAAGCTGTGGTAAGATATAAGAACCTGCTTATTTTGATACCAAGGAGTTTGAGATATGAACATCACCATGCTGGGAACCGGCAACGCGGTCGTAACGGAATGCTATAACACCTGTTTTGTGTTAAGTGAAAACAACGCCCATTTTATGGTGGACGGCGGCGGCGGAAATACGCTGCTGCGCCAGCTGCAGCGTGCCGGGATCCCCTGGAAGCAGATTCGGCATATTTTTGTCACCCATAAGCATATAGACCATTTGCTGGGCATTATATGGATGCTGCGTATGATATGCCAGAACATGAACCGCGGAAATTACGAGGGCGAAGCCTGTATCTACGCGCATACGGAGCTTATTGCGCTTTTGCGGGAGATGGCGGACCGGCTGCTGGACGAAAAGGAAACCCGGTTTATCGGCGGCAGGCTCCGTTTGATTCCTGTGCGGGACGGGGAAGAAATGCTGATTTTAAACAGAAAGACCACTTTTTTTGATGTGCACTCCACAAAAACAAAGCAGTTCGGCTTTTGCATGGAGCTGGACGGCGGAGAAAAGCTGACCTGCTGCGGTGATGAGCCGTATCACGAAAGCGCGCGCCCATACGTACAAAACAGCAAATGGCTGTTACATGAAGCCTTTTGCCTTTACGCCCAGGCAGACATTTTTTCACCGTACCAGAAACACCATTCTACCGTGAAAGACGCCTGTGTGCTGGCGGAAAAAATGAAAGTGAAAAACCTGCTGCTTTACCATACGGAGGATAAAAATATAAAAAACAGAAAGGCGCTTTACATGGAGGAAGGAAAGCAGTATTTTCACGGCAACCTGTATGTGCCCGATGATTTGGAGGTCATTGCGCTGTAATGTTTTTTGCAAAACCCCGTACGGCCGTTTTGCATCGTTGGCTTTTTGACAAATACATAAACAGAAAAAATCTCCGCAAACTATAACAAACTATTTTTCGGAGGTTTTTGCAATGCATCACGAAAATACCAATTTGTTAAACGAGGTTTCCAAAGCGTCTAAAATGGGCATGGACGCCATTGATATTTTGCTGCCCAAAATCAAAAAAGAGGATTTGAAAACAGAGCTAAAGGACCAGCGCGCAGAATACCAGAAGCTGCAGGACAAAGCAAATGCAGCGATGAAAGCGTACCGCGTAACGCCTGAAAAGGAAAAAAAGCTGGAGCAGACCATGCTGTGGGGCTCGATTCAAATGAACACGCTTTTGGATTCTTCCGAACAGCATATTGCTGAAATGATGATCAACGGTACAACGATGGGCATAATTGACATGACCAAAAAATTAAACGAGCTGGAACAGCCCAGAGAAAAGGAAAAAGAGCTTGCCGAAGCCTTCATTGCGCACAGCCAGGCTTATATCGATATGTGGAAGGGCTATTTGTAAATGGCCGTTCCCTTGATTTCGCCGTGATTCTTTATTATAATAGATAGAAACCAACACAGCGGAAATGACGGGGGAATTTATGGCACTGTTAAGCGCAAGCGGTCTGGAAAAATCCTATGGGACACATACGGTTTTAAGCGGTGTTTCCTTTGAAATTCAGGAACAGGAGCGCATTGGTCTGGTGGGTGTAAACGGCAGCGGCAAAACAACGCTGTTCCGTTTGCTGACCGGCGCGCTTTCTTTGGACAAGGGCAGTATTGCCTGTGCAAAGCAAACCAATATCGGTTATATGGAGCAGCACGTTTGCCGGGATTCCGAGATTAGCGCTTATGCCGAGGTACTGAGCGTATTTGCGCCCTTGCTGGACATGGAAAAAAAGCTGGAATATTTGAACCGGCAGCTGCAAAGCGCATCGGATGGGCTGGATGAGCTGATTGAACAGCACACGGCTTTAAACGATGCCTTTTTACATAAAGGCGGCCTGACGTTCCGCGGGCGCGTCCGCTCCGCCCTGCTGGGGCTGGGCTTTTGCGATGAGCAAATGGCAATGCCCGTTATGTCTTTAAGCGGCGGGCAAAAAGCAAAATTGCAGCTGGCAAAGCTGCTGCTGTCCGAAGCGAATTTACTGCTGCTGGACGAGCCCACCAACCATTTGGACATAGCTTCCGTCCAATGGCTGGAGGATTTTTTACGCGCCTGCAAGGCCGCTGTGTTTGTGATCTCTCACGACCGTTATTTTTTGGACCGGGTCACAAACCGCACCTTTGCGCTGGAGCACGGCAGGCTGACTGTATATAAAGGAAATTACAGTACTTATGTAAAACTAAAAGCTGAGCGTGATTTGGCCGCGCAGCGCGATTATGACAATACAAAAAAAGAGATAGACCGCATTTACGGTATTGTGGAACAGCAGCGGCAATGGAACCGGGAACGCAATATCAAAACAGCGGAAAGCAAGCTAAAAATGATAGAACGGCTGGAAAGCACGTTGGAAAAGCCGGATGCCGCGCTGAAAACGCTGGATTTTCGCTTTGAAATCAG
The DNA here is from genome assembly GCA_944384795.1 of uncultured Clostridia bacterium. Taxonomy (GTDB): domain Bacteria; phylum Bacillota; class Clostridia; order Oscillospirales; family Acutalibacteraceae; genus UMGS1071. The sequence goes on from CALWUX010000092.1 coordinate 6,378, forward strand.
CAAGCGGGGCGGCAATGATGTACTGACCGCCAAAGACCTTTGCCTTTCTTATGAGGGGACGCCGGTTTTTGAGCAGGTGGATATGGAGATCCACCGTGGTGAGCGGGTATTTTTGATTGGCCCCAGCGGCTGCGGCAAAACCTC
>CALWUX010000093.1 GCA_944384795.1 uncultured Clostridia bacterium
GTCCATGTCTATCAAATCCAGCACCTTTATGCGGTACCCGTTTTGTTTTAAAGCGCAGCCGGTGGTGCGCAGAAGCTCGCCCTTTGTGTCAAGCACAATAAAGGAGGTGTTGCATTGCAGCAGATTGGGCCGCGCATAAAACAGGGACTTGCCCGCGCCGGAGCCGCCGATGACCGTGGTGTTCAGGTTGCGCTGGGTGGCCTGTCCATCCAGGCTTATGGAAACATGGCCGGTCAGTATCTTGTTCTGATCCGGCTCTTTTTTATTGCAGTATTTGCGGTTCAGCTCCTGTACATCGCCCATCTGCGCGCTGCCGTGCTCCCTGCCGCGCATATAGTTTTTCCGGCCGGCAAGGGCAAACAGCAGCACCAGCGCGTAAATCAGCAGGCAGGCCAGTATGACCAGCCATGTATGGGGCAGCCACTGCAGCCGGAACGGGCCGGAGAACAAAGCGGCTGTGTTGGAAAAAATATGCTCCATGCCGGCCTGAGCAAACACGGGCGCCAGCCATACGGCAAACAGCGTGACCGGTACTGCGCCTGCGGCCATCAGTATTTTGTGTATCAGGTGCAGCTTTTTCATGGCTGTTCTTCTCTGACGGCTTCCGCCTGGGACATAATCTGGCTGTAAAGGAAGCAGGCGGTGTCCCGTATCTCTTTGAGCTGCTGCCGGAATGCTTTGGGCTGGCTGAAATGCAGCAGAGGGTTGCCGTCGTTCCATTGGACGTCCATTTTAAAGCTGAGACCCAGGGCGGTGCAGAGAATATAGGAAACGCATTGGGCCTTGTAATTCAGCAGGGGTTTGTTGCTCTGATCCATGGATAACGCGGCAATGACGTATGCAAGCCAGGTAAAGCCCTCCTCAAAATCAATATTTTTACGGTAATAGACCGTACTGTCGCCTACCAGAACCGGCAGGGACAGCTCTTCCTGAACGGTGATCGGGTAGCTGAAATCCTTTACCAGGCCGGTAAGCAGGCTGCGCTGGGTGTAGCTTTGTTTTTCATTGTTTGGCTTGATATTGGTCTGTGTAATGTCGAACATTTCACGGGGCTCGTAGCTTTCCGCAATGGAACCGTCCCGTTTCTGATAAGCAGTGCCTTTTTCCAGTATGTAAATATGCTTGGCGCTGGGCTTGAGCTGCGCCCCGCGGTCTTTCCAGAATTTTGCCGAGCCCAGCTTTTTGGCGTCGGCGTCCTGCGCCAGAATCAGCAGTGCGTTGCTTGCGCTGTATTCCATAAACTGCGCCTGTACGTTTAAATATTGCTGCATATCCACTTCACCGGACTGCAGCGCGGCGGTGATTTCCTCCAAAAAGCCGTAAACGTCGTTGCGTATGGCTTTCTTTTCCTCTTTCCATTTTTCCAGGTCAAACGCTTCCGCGTTTTCCTCTGCCGGCACGGCGGGCTGCGCTTCTGCTGTCTGCCGGTCCTCCTGTTCCTGTACCGCCGGTTCTTTTTGAAAAACTTCTTCAAATATGTTCATAGCGATTGCTCCTTTCTTTTGCTGTTGGCTTTATTTTTTTGGCGCGCCTGCTTTTGGCTTCGGCGCCTGTGTTTTGTTCTGCGCCGGCTGTTTTTGGCCGGCGGCGCGCCTGGTGCTCTTCATATGCTCTATTTCTTTTTTTACAGAGGGTTTTTCCTGTTTATTGCTGCCCGTATTTTTTTGCTGCGATAATGGCTTTGACGGAGGGTCTTGCGTCAAAGCCTGGGTGGGGTTTGGCCGCTGGGGTTCGTCGTCAACGATTTGGTCAATGGCGTCCAAATGGCTTTGCTCCACCTGTTCCGGCGCAGGGCCTGCTACCGTGTCCACAAACGCCTGGTTTTTCTCGTCCGGCGTTTTAGCCGGCGGCTCCTGCTCCAGCTGTATGCTGTCCACCGGGCGCACCGTTCCCATTTCTAAATTTTCCATGACTTTTTTCACCTGCGCCGACTGATCCGCGGTAACCATAATATCGCATACCTCTTTGCCTTTTATCACGCAGTATGTGACCCCGTACCGCTTTGCCTCCTTGGCAAAGCGGCGTACGTCCTCTCTGTTTACGGAGAAAATGGAAACGGGCCTGCCCGACATCAGCATGGATTTCAGCCGCACCTGTCCCTGCGTTTTGGGCGCGCTGAGCGCGGCGCTTATCATGGCCGCTGTATGCTGCGTCAAATCACCGCTTGTCTTCAGGGCCAGCTCTGTGCCTTCAGCCATGACCCTCAGTATGGCGGTTATTATCTCGTTGGCTGCTTCTGCTTCTACGCTCATGGTTCTGCTCCTTTCTCTGGTTGGTCAAATTTTCTTTCATACGCTTTGTCCTGTCTTCTATGCGGCTGCATAGCTTTATGCTTTTTGCTTTTTCCTTCATCTCCTTTTTGGTAGTTTCCAGCTGGGTCTGCAGCGCACTGTTCTCCGGGTTTTCCCTGCACTGCGCCTCTAATTTTTTCCTTATGGTGTTCAGCGCCGTATACGCCTTGACGCTTTGCTCCATGTGCGCATACAGCTGACGGCTGTCCGTAATGCCGTGCTGCGTTAAAAACCTGCGGTCCTCCGCCATTTTTTCTATTTCCTTAAGATCCTCGCGCATGGCGGCCGTCACGTAAATGCGGCGCGGCCTTTTGCGCAATATGCCCAGCTGGTAACAGTAACGAAAATACAGCGCCCTAAAGCCGGAGACCTTTTTCTTACGCTGAAAAGTGCCTTTGTACTGCACGTGTTTTTTATACGGCTGTTTTGGGACGTACGTCCCGGCACGGCGAATCCGTTCCCGAATGGCCGCTTCCGTATAGCTGCCGCCCAGCTTGTCAAAACGAAAATAACGCGGGCTGTCTTTCGGCCTAAGCTTTGCGTATTTTCCTTCTGTGTTCACCTCGTAGCCCATGGCCGACAGCGTATGCAGGAACTCTTTCCAGGAAAGAGCGCCTTTCACAGCGTCGTCAATATCCTTCCGTATCAGGTCCCGCTTGGTAGGCTGTCCTTTCTGCGCGGCGTCCCATTCGCCGTAGCTTCTGGTATTTCCCTGTTTGGGGCTTGGAATATAGGAAAGGTTGAACTCCCTGCACAGCCTGTCCGACACATTGCGCATTTCCTGGTACGTTTCTTTGCTGGCGTAAAATTTCAATCCGTCCACGCAGGAAACAGAGTTTACAACGAAATGGTTATGCAGGTGATTTTTATCAAGGTGGGTCGCAACGACTACCTGAAAACGGTCGCCCCATAATTCCTGCGCGGTCAGAATGCCAATGCGGTGAGCCAGCTCCGGCGTTACTTCATTGTGTTTAAAGCTCTGGTAACCGTGCCAGGCAAGTATCTGGTCTGTTTTTCCAAAATGCTGTTTTGTGTAAATGAATTCCCTGGCAGCGGTACGTATATCGCAGTTGATTCCCGAAGCCAGCATACCTTTTTCGGAGGTGGTCTTTTCGGGGTTTTTGGCATAGGAAATCACTTTCGGAATGGCGGCGTACATATTACCTTTGATTTTCCATATTTTTGTGGTCGCCATCGTTCACCTTCTTTGGCAGCAGGACCGCCCCTGTAATTTCCATAATGACCTGATTGAGGGCCTGCAAATTTTTATTATACTTTTCAGCGTCGATAAAGTTGGCGCTGTTGGCGGCCGCCGCAATCTGGTTCATGTTATTGGCGATGTTCCGCAGCAGGCCCATCAGCTTGTGGTACTCCACCGGCGGGGTCTCCATAAGGATATTCCCGCTCAAAACTGAACGGATAAAGGCCTCCCTGGAATATCCTGTTTTTGCAACTTTTTGATTTAATGCTGCAAGTTCATACGGACTTAGCCTGAGATTGATTTTAATTTTATCGTTCAATTCAATGCTCCTTTCCAAGGGGTCTTAGGGGATTTTCCCCTAACAAGCGAATTTGGGCGCCGTGCCGCCAATGACGGCAATTTGCCGTCATTGGCGGCACTTTGGCGGCAAAATTCAATGCTTGCCAGTTTTCATCAGCACGCTGTTGAAAACTGACGCGTCCCCCCGGAACCCATCACCGCATGGGTCCCTGTTTTTTTACGGTATTGCTTACGGTCCTGTTTTCGGCCGCCCGCAAAGAAGAAATCTGAATCGGGGAGCGTTCTCTGTTTTGCAGGTTTTTCAGAGCTTCCTGCAAATATTCGTTATAGTCCTTGCCTCTGCGGGGCGGCCTTACCTCCGTTTCTATACCGTATTTCTGCCGCAGAACACACTGCGCCGCCTCGGCCGCCTCGCGGCCGGCTTTGTCGTTGTCGTACCGCAGGTACACCTTTTGAATACCCGGGTGCGACGAAAGGAACTCCTCCAGCGCGGCGCCGACAAATGCATTTTTACTGCCGGCTGCAACGCCTCCCTGGGACAGATGAAATTCCTGCCGCCAGTCCCTGCCGGCCATTTCGCACATGGTGCAAAAGGACAGCAGGTCAATGGCGCATTCGTATACGTGCAGTACCTTTGCCTGTTTGTTTTCGGCAATGGAAAAGCCGTATTTCTTTTCACTGCCGGCAGCCTCTCTTTTAAAATCAACGCCGCCTGTGCCGCGCCGGAACGCATATTTTGCCTGTCCGTTGCAGTATCCTACAAAGACCGCGTTGTGGTTTTTGTCCTCGTACAGCGTGTTTCTCTGCAAACAGTGCTGAATCACATTGGGGTGGATTCCCCGGCTTCTCAAATAGGCAACGGCACGCCGGTTGTCCCCGTTTTTTTCGGGGAGCACAAACGCTTTTTTCGGCGGCGGCTGCCGCTGTACGGGACGTACGTCCCATACCTGGAATCCGCTTAAGCTGTTGACCTTCTGCACAGCCTCCTGAAAAGAGAAGCCCTCTACCTTTATCAGGTAATCCACGGCGCTTTTGCCGCCGTCCCCGGTACTCCACCGTTTCCAAAAGCCGTTGGAAATATCCAGGCTGTCATGGCTTTTGGTGGAATAGTGGCCGCCGCCCTTGTGCACCAGCTCGTCCGGCTGGGCCTGGCGGAGATATGTCAGCAGGTCTATTTGTCTGGCCCGTTCCACCTCTTCCGGTTTTATGTAAGCTCCCATGCTGTGTCACTCCTTGCCGTTTATTCTGTCTTCTGGGTGTTTTCGCCAATGAGGTTGGTCAGATAAATAAAATCCAAATCCAGTACCCGGGCAATTTTCTTCAGGGTCAGCAGGTTCGGGCTTTTGGTTCTTCCGCTTTCAATGTTGTCATACGTGCTGGTGGCAATGCCGGCTTGGGCAATGACCTGCTGTACCGTCATATTTTTTAGCACGCGCTGTACCTCCAGGGTTTTTCCAAGGCTCAATTTTTCTGTAATGATATTCATGTTTAACTCCTTTCCGGGACGTACGTCCCATGATATAGCTGCTGTTGTTGATGAAATACAGGTTGACTTAAACCAATGGAACCACCTCCTTTCCGTGTAGTAAAAACAAAAAAGACATTCTAAACAAAAATTTAGAATGTCTTTTTTGCTTCACATCTATTTTCAGTTTTTATTGATTTACGCTTTCATATACCTTGTTGCTCTCGATGAACCGAGTCGCTTTCTCATTTTTAAATGATTATCCTATTTGCAGTTCTATACGGTTGTCTGGCAGTATGCGAAAGCCAAACTTTTTATAAAAATGATGCAGTAAATTTTCGTGCTGCGGATCAAGTGGATCTGCTGTATCGAATGGGGAAAGTGTCCCGTAAACTTTTTTGATTTGCAGTCTTTTTATATAAGAGAGAAAAGCCTCCATAATCAAACTTCCATAACCTTGATTCCGAGTCTCTCCCATATTATCTATTAAGAAAACAGATTCGATTTTCGTGCCGGCAGCATTATAGTGTACAGAGGAAAATAAACGATTGTCTTGATAAAGCGTTGGAGAAAGATCAACAATATATCCATAAAAATTGATATTTGATAAATATCCAATGTATGTGGAGGAATACTCTAATTGAAGGGTTATAATAAATGGTTTCCTGTTATGAATGACAATCGAAAAGATTGCTTCATTTTCAGAGTTCAGCTTTTCAAGGAATCTTTGTATATTCAGTGTTTGCAGAATCGTGTCCGCCGTTTGTTGTAGTGCGGATAATTCTTCTTTTTGGCTGTTGATTTTCTGATAGAGTTCGTCCATGCTGTTTCTAAACATCGTTTCTGTTCCTTTGCAATGCAGTATTATAAAGACAGCCACATTTCGTGAGCATTACCGGCGTTATCCATATGAAATCCAAAGGATTCATAAAATGATTTTTGCTTCCGGTATTCCGCTAAATTTCTGGGAAGCACGTATTTTATCCTTTCCGCATTTAATCTTCTCATGAATGACAGGAAAGCTTCTATCATCAAGTTTCCGAAGCCGGCATTTGAAGAGGCTGAAAAATTGCTGCACAATTCGGCATATTCTAAAATGCGGTATGTTTTATGGTAGAAAAAATGACCGTGTAATACATGGCTTTTGCAAAAAGTGCCGGTTTGCTCCTGTACATAGCCGTAGAATTGAACATGTTCTGTTAAACCATCGTTGTTATAAAAAGTCGAAACCGTAATAATAAAAACACCGTTTTCATCGTCTATAACAGAATCGACCTGCTCAAAAGCGTTACACCGCTGTGTTATAAAATCCACTATTTGTTGATTTGACCGGCAGGCGTTAATTGCGGTTTTCATCTTTTTTATACTCGCCTCCTGCTGTTGAATGATCATTTTTAATTTTCTCTTTTTCCGCATTATCATGATGATCCCAGCACCTTTTGATCCAATATTCCATGTCTTTATATAACGCGGCAAGCTCTTCGGTTTTGTTTTTCAGGCGGCGAATGTCGGACTGAAACAGTTTTAGCTCTTCCTCATACCGTTTGGTTGAGCTTACCGCAGCACGAAATGCGTAAATATAAAGTGTTTTATTGCTTACCCTGATATTTTGCGGTATTTCCCGCAACCTGATAATATCATATAGTAGCATTTCCTCTAATCTTTGTAAACTTCTGTTTTCCAGCTCCAACACCTCGTATTTCCCGCATTGTTGTCGCAGTGCCTGTGTAATGATATCTTCCATTATCATCGCTCCTTTCTCTTTTGGGACGTACGTCCCAGCTGTGCAGCTTACCGGGACAGTCCCTTTGTTTTTTTGCCGGTTGAGATCTCCCGGGCCAAGGCCGAACAAACCGGCTCCCGGTAATGAATGCAGCGCCCTTTCCAGGTACCCTTGGTGTGGTTGATTCCATTGAGCAGCTTGATTCCTATACCGCCCTGCTGCTTCCATTCCATTAAATTTTTCGTGTAATCGTCAATGAGAATATCCGTTGCGCGGATTCCGCCTGCAATGTAGTCCGCTTTCTGCTTGCCGCAGGGACAAAAAATACGGCGGTCAGGCGGTATCTCCGGAAAATGCCGGTCCAGCCACTGGTTTTTTTCCTGTAAAGCGTAAGGGTTGTCCGTTAAATATGCAGACAGTATGTAAATATCCTGACCGGGGTGCGCCGCAATGTATTGCTTTATGCCGTCCACTACCGTATACATTGGCTCCAGATTGGCAAAGTACCCCTTTTCATAGAGCTCCTCCTCGCTGGCAACCGGGTTGAATGTCGCCAGCACGCCGTCCATGTCGATGAAAATACGTTCCTTTTCCATGCTTGCCTCCTTTTTTGTCGGAAAATAAAAAAGGCCGTCTTTTCAGATGGCCTTTTCAAATACGGTTATGCTGCTGTGCCGGCTCCTTTCCGGTGCGTATTTTGCCGTAATATGTGGTATAATGGTAGGGAAAATCGTTGGAAAAGGAGCTTGCTGTTTTATGAAGATCATTATTTCCCCGGCAAAGAAAATGAACCGGGATACGGACAGCTTTGACTGTCACGGGCTGCCGCCGCTGCTGGACCGAACGGAACAGCTGTACCGGCGGCTGCGCGAATTGTCCTACGTGGAATTAAAAGCTTTGTGGGGCTGCAACGACCAGATTGCGGCGCTGAATTACGAACGGCTGCAAAATATGGACTTGCGCCGCAGTTTAACACCGGCGCTTTTGTCCTACGAGGGGATACAGTACCAATACATGGCGCCCGGCGTGCTTGCGGACAGTGAGCTGGATTATCTGGAACAAAATCTGCGTATCCTGTCCGGCTTTTACGGTATCCTGCGCCCGTTTGACGGAGTGACGCCCTATCGCCTGGAAATGCAGGCCAGGCTGTCTGTTGCAGGCTGTTCCAATCTTTATGCGTTCTGGCGCGATACCATTGCGCAGTATCTGTTTTCCGAGGCCGGCGCCGATGAAATCGTGAATCTGGCGTCCAAGGAATACAGCCGGTGCGTATCGCCTTATGTGCCGGAGCATACCCGGTTCCTGACCTGCGTTTTTGGCGAGCTGCAGGGAGATAAGGTGATTGAAAAGGGTACAAAATGCAAAATGGCGCGGGGAGAAATGGTACGGTATATGGCCGAAAAACAGGTAAAGACCATAAAAGCGCTGCAGGGCTTCGACCGTCTGGGCTATGCGTTTGCTCCGGACCGTTCCGATGAAACCACGTATGTTTTTTTAAGCGCGCCCGCTAAAGCCTGACGGCGCGTATGCGTTTGCCCGGCTCTGTTTCCTGTACGGATTTTACGTTTTTTCTTTTAAATTTTTCAGGCACGCCCTGCAAATGTTGTGTTCTTTAAATTGGATCGTGTTTTTCTTTTCGCCGCAAAAGACGCAGGAGGCTTCCCATTTTTTCAAAATCACAGCTGTATCCTCTGTGAAAATTTCTACCATGTCCCGCTTGTTGAGGTGCAGTGTTTTTCTAAGCTCCATGGGGATCACAACGCGTCCCAGGTCGTCTATTGCTCTTACGATTCCGGTTGCTTTCATAAAATTACTCCTTTCTTTTTTGGGACGTACGTCCCATATAATTGCAGACAAAGTGAATTTGATAAACTGTTTTACATATTTCATAATGAATTAAGTCGTTTTACTAACAATAAAATCCAAAATAATGTTACAGACGTTATGTTGTTGGATACATCCTATTTAAACACTGAAAAGATTAATTTTTAATCGCAGCCGTATCTTTTTCAGGTGAAAAATTATGTTGTAGGGAAAATTTATCTGTTTGGCAGTACCTGAAATACCTTTCCCTGCAACTCCAATGCTCACATATTCTTTTTCAGGATTGATATAAGTAACAGTTGTATCTAAATTTTGTTTTTGGAAAGATTGTATGTATTCGATTGACTTTATCTTCTTTTCCATTGGTTTTCACTCCTTTGAATCTGTCAATGCAAGCCAGCTGTCCGCACGACAGTTGGTGTTTTTTTACCTGTTCAGGATTCATTCCTTTGCCAGATATGCTTTTGCTTTGCATAATTCAAACAATACGGCAATTCTAAAATCCTGTATTTCGCTCAATATCCGGCCGGTATGTGCGTCCAGCCAGTAAGCGCCGTCTGTTTTCACATGAGGGAATACAGGTGTAAAATCAATTTCTTCCGTTATTAAACAGCCCTTTTTTAGTGCTGAAAAAGCACAAATGCTGTGGTTTCCGTTATATAAATAGATAAAATCAAACGGCTTGTAAAAATAGGAAAGATGGTTGTATTCGTCAAAAGCAAAGCCCAGCTTTTGCGCCATGCAAACCGCAAGGTTCATGCGCTTATAATGCCAGGGAAATAGAAATATTTCCGTTTCCTCTGTAAAGTCTACCCGTTTATTCGGAATGCAGTGGTCATGGGTGTGGCGGCAGCGTCCGTGTTCATCAAAATAAGAGAATTGCAGACATGGGTCAAAACGGGGGCAGTCATGAGATATGACCGGCCCGTCGTATATGATTTTTGTCCTTAATTCAAACGCAATGTCGCTTTTGACCATGCGGATAAAATAATCCAGTATCGCAGCCGCGTCTTTTGGCGGGTAATCGTCCAGAATATGTCGGATATACTGCTCCGCGTTTTTATATTTTAGTCTGCTGCTTCTTATTTTGTTTTCTTTGCCGTATTTCCCAAATAAAAAACTATGCTTCCTCATGACAAAATTCCTTTAGCATTTTAATGATATAGTAACATACATTGGGCCGGAAAAACCATCCGAAATATACAATTTCGTATAGCTTGTCACAGGCCGTTGTATAGTCCTGTTCTCTTAAATAATGCTGTAATTCCCAAAAACAGGGCGCAAACGGAAAATAGAAATTTTCCATATGAATGTCCTGCGCAGGCAATTTGTGAGAATTTCTGTAACAGCTGTATTTCCATTTTTTCAGATAATGGTTGAATAGGGGGATACTGCCGCACAGCTTCCTGTATGGGTCGCAGTGGTTTTCGTAATCCAGCAGTTCTAAAAGCTGTTTTTGGATCGACTTTCCGGTCACGTTACCGCCTCCTTTCTGTTCCGGGACGTACGTCCCGAGAAAATAAAAAGACTATCTTTTCAGATAGTCTCAAAATAGATAATGCTATATATGATATTTTATGCCACAGAAGAGCTGTGCTCATAGAGATATTCAGGAGCAATATCAATATCGCCGTCGTTCCAAACGGTTACACCATAATCAATATACACCGAGTTAAATACAGCTTTATCTTTCAGTGGTGAAAACGCAGGAGAATCAAGCTCTTTTGTAAAATCAAAAACTTTTACTTCGCCATTGTTAAATCTTAACCACAATTTATAACCTTCAAGAGGGCGTACACCGCTTATTTTTATCGGTTGTTTTTGTTCTCCCGCATAAGCGATACCATTTTTAATATACATATATATCCACTCCTATCTCAACGGTTCAATTTTATCAAACGGGATATTTCTAACTGCATTGTTCCAAGCTCTATATAATTCATCTTCATGTATTGCGGCCCATGCTTGAACAAGTTTTAATTGCTTTACAGGTAAACTTCCTGCTAACAGTTCACCGTCAACTCCTACTGCAGCTTCATATTCAGCGTAATACACATGAAAATGTGGTTTGTGATGTTGGGTATTGTCACTGAAGATCATTTTGATAACAATATTGAAAAATCTACATAATTCTGGCATTTTTAGCTCCTTAAATTTATAAATTGAATTCCACATCACTAATATTATACCAACTATAGGCGTATAGAGGTTGGCATAAATATTTCTTTTTACGTTTATTATATACTGGTTTATCTTAAAATACAATGTATTCTACTTATAATATACGCAAAAGTAAAGAAAAATCAAGTATCCACGTGCGTTAATGGATTGTCAGTACAATTTAAAACTGTTAAATTTGGATTTTGGCTTACGTCCAGCGCTGTCAACTGATTTTTATAGCAAAGCAAAACTTTCAGGCGGCTGTTTTTACTTACGTCTAAAACAGCTAAATTATTTTTGTCGCAAAACAACTTTTCCAATTCAAGATTCTGGTTTA
>CALWUX010000094.1 GCA_944384795.1 uncultured Clostridia bacterium
GATGACATTGTAACGACCGGTTTTACTTTAGCGGAATGCGCCGCGGTATTGATGCGTCACGGTGCAAAAACAGTGCTGTGCGCGGCGGTTGCGTGCCGGCCGAATGTCTATACGGATACTGAGGACCCTTTTGAACGGGAGTGCAGGCAGCGCGGCATTTGAACACATATGGGTGCTGTGCCGCGATTTTGTAAACCTTTCGTAAATGTTTGCGTTTGGCCGCGTTGCCGCATTGAAAAATTCCAATGCGTATACTATAATATGAATTGATACTTATGGCAGACGACAGGCGGTGAATACGTGGCAGGAAAAGACATTGCAATAGATTTAGGCACATCTTCCATTAAAATCTATTTAGAGGGCAAGGGCGTTGTGCTCAATGAGCCGGCGGTGGTCGCCGTCGATTTGATCAATGATGAAATTATAGCAGTCGGCAGTGAAGCCTATGCCATGCTGGGCAGGACCTCCGAACGTATATCCGTTGTACAGCCGTTATGCCACGGTGTGATTTCCGACTATGATTTGATACAATATACCATTCAGACCTTTTTAAAAAGAATTACAGACAGCCGGGTGTTTATGCCGCGGGTGGTGGTCAGCGTTCCCTGCGAGATGACGGAAGTTCAGCGCCGCGCGGTGGTAGACTCCATCAGCGCGACGGGTGTGCGTAAAATCTGCCTGATTGCCGAGCCCATTGCCGCCGCGCTGGGAGCGGGCGTTGATATTGCACAGCCCCACGGCTGTTTGGTAGTGGATATTGGCGGCGGTACCACGGATATGGCGGTCATCTCGCTGAGCGGCATTGCCATTTCCAAAACCATCGGTATTGCCGGCGACGCTTTTGATGAGGCGATCATCAAATATATTCGCTTTAAATATCACCTGCTGATTGGAAAACGCACAGCGGAAGACGCTAAGATAGCCATTGGCTGCGTGTATCCCCGCGCAGAGTTGCGCAGGCACAGGGTCAAGGGGAGAAATTTAATTACGGGGCTGCCTCAGTATGCGGATGTCAGCAGTGATGAAATGCTGGAATGCCTGCTGGAGCCGGCTATGAAGATTACCCAGGAAATCCAGCGCCTGCTGCAATCTACGCCGCCGGAGCTGATGGGGGATATTTTATCCGACGGTATGATATTAACGGGGGCTTCCGCGCAAATATACGGCTTTGATAAGCTGATTTCCCGCAAAACGAATATTCCCGTGCGTGTGGCGGAGGACCCTGCTTCCTGTGTTGTAGAAGGAGCGGGCAAGGCGATTGCGTTTATTGACGATATGGAGAAAAAGGAATACGGTGTGATGAATCCTTTGAGCGACGCCTATTGATGAGGATACACAATTGATGGAGATTTTGGAAATAAAACGCAGAATGCAAAACGGACAATTATATTACTGCAATGATAAAGCATTGACAAACGAACAAGTGCGGTATTTGGATTTGGTCCATGAATACAATCAATTAAGACCAAGTCAGTCGGCAGAAAAATCACATTTGCTTAAACGAATGTTTTCTGAGATTGGAGAAGACTGTTATATTGAAACGCCTTTTTCCGCCAGCTGGGGAGGAAAGCACGTTTCTCTCGGTAATCACGTATATGCCAATTTCAATCTGGTCCTGCTTGACGACGGGCCGATTCAAATAGGGGATTACGTCATGATTGGGCCAAATGTGGTTATTTGTTCGGCAACCCACCCTATATCGCCGGAATTAAGGAAAAAACAGGCACAGTATAACAAAGCGGTCCATATTCGGAATAACGTTTGGATTGGGGCAGGCTGTGTGATTATGCCGGGCGTTACGATAGGTGAAAACACTGTGATAGGGGCAGGGAGTATTGTAACAAAGGATATTCCGCCTGATGTAGTTGCGTTTGGGACGCCATGCAAGCCGGTAAGAAAAATCAAGGACAGAGACCGGCAGTATTATGATTGTGATAAAAAAATTGATATTGAGTAAAAACCCGCTTGGAAGGACACAAATGATATAAAATAAAAAAACCGGCGAAAGCCGGTTTTTTTATTTTACATCGCTGTATATTTTATTTGGAAGCGCTGACCATTTCAATCAGCAGCTTTTCTGCTTCTACCGCGTCCGCGCGTCCCCGTGAATTTTTCATTACAAAGCCCAGCAGGGACTTCAGCGCCTTTTCCTTGCCGCCCAAATAGTCGGCAACGGCGTTGGGATTGGCGGCAATGGCGTCTGTGCATAGCTGCCTTAATGTGTCGGTGTCGATACCGCCCATGTCTTCTTCTTTGATAAAGTCTGTGGCAGGCTTGCCCTGATCCAGCATTTTTTCCAATGTGGATTTTAAAAGGTTCATTTTGATTTTGCCGCCGTCCAGCAGAAGTATCAAATCTCTTAGGTATTCCGCGGGCAGGGCAATGTCAAAGGCTTCTTTTTCTGTTTCATTTTCTACGCGGCGGAAAATTTGGCCGATGATGCAGTTTGCGGCTACCTTTGGATTTGCGGTGCCCTCCATGGCTTTTTCAAAATATTCCGCTACCCTGCGGTATTTGACCAGTAAGCCCGCGTCCGCCTCCGGAATGCCGAGTTCGTTTACATAGCGGGTAAATTTTGCGTCCGGCAGCTCCGGCAGCATGGCTTTAAAGCGGTCTATTTTTTCCTGACTTACTTCAATGGTGACCAAATCCGGCTCTCTGAAATAACGGTAATCGTTGGCGTCCTCTTTGCCGCGCATGCTTTCGGTCCTGTTTTCCTCTACAATATAGCGCAGTGTCTCCTGGGTCACTTCCTTGCCTTCGTCCAGCAATTCTGCCTGACGGCTTACCTCGTACTCCATGGCCTTTGTCATATAAGTAAAGGAGTTCATGTTTTTGATTTCCGTTCTTGTACCGAACTCGACAGAGCCAATGGGACGCAGGGAAATATTCACGTCACAGCGCAGAGAGCCTTCCTGCATTTTGCAGTCGGAAACGCCGATGTAGCGCATGATCATTTGCAGCTTTTCCACATACTCTCTGGCTTCGTCGATGGAGCGAATGTCCGGCTCGGATACGATTTCAATCAGCGGGACGCCGCCGCGGTTATAGTCTACATAAGTGTTGCCGCGCTGGTGTACCAGCTTACCTGCGTCCTCTTCAATATGAATACGGGTGATGCCGATTTTTCTGCCGTTGGACAGGGCAATGTACCCGTTTTTGCAAAGGGGCATATCAAACTGGGAAATCTGGTATGCCTTGGGCAGGTCCGGATAGCAATAGTTTTTGCGGTCCATTTTGGAAATATGGGAAATTTCGCAGTTGGTGGCCAGTCCTGCCATAATGGCATAGTCTACTACTTTTTCGTTAAGCTTTGGCAGTGTGCCGGGCAGGCCGATGCAGATGGGACAGCAATGGGTGTTCTGCTCTCCGCCGAAATCCGTGGTGCAGCCGCAGAAAATTTTTGTATTGGTAGAAAGCTCTACATGGGTCTCCAGTCCGGATACCAATTCATATTTCATAGCGCAACCCCCATTTCCACCGATCGAAATGCGCCGTTTTCTCTTGTGGCCCCTTCAAACTGATAGGCGGCGTTGAGAATCACGGCCTCTTGAAAATGATTGCCAATCAGCTGCAGGCCAATAGGCAGACCCTTGCCGTCAAAGCCGCAGGGAACGGAGACGGCGGGCAGTCCTGCAATATTGACCGGAACGGTGCAGATATCGGTTTGATATGTTTTTACGGCGTCTTTTTGTGTTTGTCCCCGTTCAAAAGCGGTCATGGGGACAGTAGGCGCCAAAATCACGTCACAGGCGTCAAATACACGCTGGAACGCGTTGACGATAACGCCGCGCAGATTTTGTGCTTTTTTGTAATATGCGTCGTAATAGCCTGCGCTGAGCACGTAGGTGCCAAGTAAAATTCTGTGCTTGACCTCCGCGCCGAAGCCTTCGCTGCGTGTTTTGCATATCATCTCGTTGATGTCCTCGTAATGGGGAACCTTGTAGCCGTAACGGATGCCGTCGTACCGTCCCAGATTGGAGGAGGCTTCGGCACAGG
Source organism: uncultured Clostridia bacterium (assembly GCA_944384795.1). Lineage (GTDB taxonomy): Bacteria > Bacillota > Clostridia > Oscillospirales > Acutalibacteraceae > UMGS1071. The sequence goes on from CALWUX010000094.1 coordinate 4,000, forward strand.
CCAAAATATAATAAACGGGAAGTCCGTATTTTAACTCCGGAATGGAGCATTCCACCAGCTCGGCGCCCAGGTGACGGTACGTTTCCATGGCTTTTTCCATGGCAGCGGCAACATCTTTGTCAATGCCTTCAAAATATTCTTTTACAATGCCAATTTTCATTCCCTTGAGCTCTTTTGTCAGGGAAGCGGACGCGGATTCTTTTTTTCCCTGGGAGGTGGAATCCAGCGGGTCCTGCCGGGCAATCGCGTCAAATACCAGCGCGGCGTCCTCCACACAGGCGGTGATAGGACCGATTTGGTCAAAGCTGGAGGCGTATGCAATCAGACCGTAGCGGGAAACCGCGCCGTAGGTGGGCTTGAGCCCTACAACACCGCAGAAGCTGGCGGGCTGACGAATGGAGCCGCCTGTGTCGGAGCCAAGGCCGAAAACCGCCAGATTTCCGCTGACGCAGGAAGCGGCGCCGCCGGAGCTGCCGCCTGCCACATGACCGGTATGATGGGGATTCATGGAGCCGCCGAAGCAGGAGGTCTCGCTGGAAGAGCCCATGGCAAATTCGTCCATATTGGTTTTGCCCAGCAGGACCGCGTTCTGGTTTTGCAGCAGCTCCCAAACGGTGGCGTTGTAAATAGGAGTATAGCCCTGCAAAATTTTAGAACAGCAGGTCGTTTCGATATTTTTTGTGGAGATATTGTCTTTCAGGGACATGGGAATGCCCTCCAAAGGCAGCAGTACTTCTCCGCGCATGATTTTTTCATCTGCTTTTTTTGCGGCGGCAAGAGCCTGCTCCTCTGTTACCCTGACGTAAGCGTTCAGGGTTTTGTTTTCTTTTTCAATGGCCGCAAGGTACCGCTTTGTCAGCTCCTCACAGGACATTTGCTTTGAGGAAAGAAGCCTGCCGGCCGCTTTGATTTTACTGAAATTTGTTTCCATGTAACAGCCAAGCCTTTCTGATGATGTAAAACTGCATTGGGGTCAGGAACGTTTTTTGACAAGGAAATATCCCTCGTCCTGACTTTCCGCATTCTTTAAAATTTCTTCCCTGCTGTAAGAGGGAAGCACCACGTCTTCTCTAAGCACATTGGAAAGATTGCTGATATTGTCAAAATCCGTCTGCTCGCATTGGGCGGCGCTGATGGTCTCGGCAAAGGCTATGATATTATCCATATCCCTGGTCAGCGCATCCAATTCCTCTTCTTTGATATACAGCTTGGAGAGTCTTGCCATTTGCAGAACGTCTTCACGTGTTACCATATCCGGAGCCTCCTTTTGATCATCTGATTTTAATATGCGCTTCCCGCAGCTGCTGCTCCGTTACTTCGGCAGGCGCGCCAAGCAGCAGATCCTGGGCGTTGCTGTTCATGGGGAAGGGAATCACCTCGCGGATATTTTCCTCGTCTTTGAGCAGCATGAGCATACGGTCGATACCGGGAGCCATGCCCGCGTGCGGCGGGGGACCGTATTGGAACCCGCTGTACAGGGCAGGAAAACTCTCTTTGATTTTTTCTTCCGTATAACCTGCAATTTCAAACGCTTTGATCATGGTAGGCAGGTCGTGGTTTCTGACAGCACCGGAAGAAAGCTCAACACCGTTGCAGACAATGTCATACTGGTAGGCAAGAATCTCTGTGGGCTCTTTTTCCTGCAAAGCCTGTAAACCGCCCTGGGGCATGGAGAATGGATTATGGGTGAACACATATGCCCCGGTTTCTTCGTCTATCTCATACATGGGGAAGTCCACAATAAAGCACATTTTATATTCGCTGTTGTCAATGAGCTCCAAACGGCGTCCCAGCTCGGCACGGATATGGCCTGCCAGTTTCGCGGCGGTGTTTGTTTCATCTGCAATGAAATACAGCACACAGCCGGGAACGAGCCCCGCTTTTTCAATCAGGCGGCTGCGCTGGTCGTCCGGGATAAATTTATTGATAGGTCCCAAAAACTCCATTTCGTCCGTTACTTTAATATAACCAAGACCCATCATTTCCAGCTCTTCCGTTGCGTATTTGAGCATATTTTCAAAAAAGCTCTTTGGCTTTGAGGCACAGTTGGGCACGTTGATGGCGCGCACGGTTTTATTTTTAAAGGGAGCAAAATCAGAGGTTGCAAAAATTTCCGTAATATCTACAATTTCCAGCGGATTTCTCAAATCCGGCTTGTCCGTACCGTAGCGAAGCATGGCCTGCGCGTAAGGAATGCGGGGGAAAGGCGTGTCGGATACTTTTTTATTGGAAAATTTGCGGAATGTTTCGGAAATTACTTCTTCCGCAATTTGCAGAATATCCTCCTGGGTAGCAAAAGCCATTTCAAAGTCCAGCTGGTAAAATTCGCCAGGGGAGCGGTCCGCTCTTGCATCCTCGTCACGGAAGCAGGGCGCTACCTGAAAATAACGGTCAAAACCGGAAACCATCAGCAATTGCTTGAAAATCTGCGGTGCCTGCGGCAAAGCGTAAAATTTGCCGTGGTGTTTTCTGCTGGGAATCAGATAGTCCCTTGCGCCTTCGGGAGAAGAGGCGGAAAGGATCGGGGTCTGGATGTCCAAAAAGCCCAATTCCTCCATTTTATTGCGTAAAAACGAAATGACCCGGGAACGCAGAACCATATTGCTGTGCACTTTGGGATTCCGCAGATCTAAAAAGCGGTATTTTAAACGCACGTCCTCTTTTGTATCGGTAGAGCTGTCCACTTCAAACGGAAGGCTGGAGGGCGCTTTGCCCAGTACCGTCAGGCTTTCTGTTTTGATTTCTACCGTACCTGTGGCGATTTTAGGATTGATTGTGTCCTCGCTTCTTAAAATCACCTGACCCTCTACCGTAACGCAGCATTGTCTGTTGACGTTTGCAAGCAGGCCTTCGTCATGAACGACTACCTGCACAACGCCGTAATGATCCCTTACATCTAAAAACTGAACGCCGCCGTGGTCACGGATATTTTCCACCCAGCCTGCAACGCGTATTTTTTTTCCGATATCCGCTTCACTTACCTCGCCGCAAAAGTGGGTGTGATATTGGTTGACACAAATCATATTTCAAATAATCCTTTCATGCTCAGAATTTCCGTATCAAAGCAATTTGCGCTTTGCGCCGCGTACATTTTAAACGGTACGGGCAGACATATATACTTATAAAGTATAGCACTATTTGCATTCGGTTTCAATAAAATTTGGCAGAAATCCTGCGAAACAAGCCCATATTTTTATAAAACAACGGCTTTTTTGCCGTGGTTTTTGCTCTGCTTTTTCTTTTGCGGAAGCAAAGGCATATTTTATACAGATTTTTTATTTGCCGGAATTGTATTTCCGGTTTTCCTCCTATATAATATTTGTAACATTATTTTGTTTGGAGAAATGGATATGCCGATTTTGCACTTAAATGATTATTTGCTGTTTGACGGCGCTTTTGGTACCTATTACAGTAAAAAATACCGCAGTGAGCAGCCCTGTGAGCTGGCCTGCATCACACACCCCGAACAGGTTGCGGAAATACACCGGGAATATATCGCAGCGGGAGCTATGGCCATTAAAACCAATACTTTTGCGGCCAATACCATTGCCCTGAAAGCGGATTTTTCTGTGGTGAGCGATGTGATTACCCAGGCTTGGAAGCTGGCAAACCAGGCGGCTGCGCCGGTAAACGCGCTGGTCTTTGCAGATATTGGCCCTGTTTTTACAGAGGACAGCTCCATGGACGAGCTTTACCGGACAGCGGAGCTGTTTTTGTCTCTGGGAGCGGAATATTTTTTACTGGAAACCGCCCAGGATGCTTCCGTTTTTTTGTTGGCTGAATATATTAAACAAAAGCTGCCCGGGGCGTTTGTTATCACTTCTTTTGCCGTGGACCAAGACGGCTATACCAGAAAAGGGATTCCGCTGAAAAAGCTGGCGGCGGAAAGTGAACACCGCAGCATAGACGTTTTTGGATTGAATTGTATGTGCGGCCCGTCCCATTTATTGCAGATTGCTTCCGGTTTGTCTGTTTCCAAGCCGCTGAGCGTGATGCCTAATTCCGGTTATCCGCTCAGTGTAAACGGTCGGACCCTGTTTATAGACAATGAAACCTATTTTGCGGAAAAAATGGTGCAGATGTACCGGCAGGGGGTAAAAATATTAGGCGGTTGCTGCGGTACGACACCGGACCATATCAAAGCGCTGGCACAGCGTTTGCAGATTTTGGAGAAGGCGCCCCCGGCCGCTGCTTTGGAAACACCGGAAAAGCCGCCGCAGGCCGCGGTGCAAAACAGCAATCCCTTTGCAGAAAAGCTGTATGGCGGGCGGCGGGTCATTGCCGTAGAGCTTGACCCGCCTTTTGACGCGGATTACAGTCATATCCGTCAGGCGGCGCCTGCCCTGAAAAACGCAGGGGCAGACGCTGTTACCATTGCGGACAGCCCGCTGGCAAGAGCCAGAGCCAGCAGCTTTATGCTGGCCGCTAAAATCCAAAGGGAGGCCGGTATTCCCACTATACCGCACTTTACCTGCCGTGACCAGAATATGATAGGACTCAAATCCATTTTGCTGGGCGGCAATATTGAAGAGCTCCAAAACGTACTGGTAGTGACCGGCGACCCTGTACCGGCCGATGACCGCAGAGAAATCAAAGGAGTGTTCAGCGCCAATTCCTATCAACTGATAGAGTATATACAAAATCTGAATCAAGATGTGTTCCAGGTCAATCCGTATTTGATAGGCGGCGCGCTGAATGTCAACTCCCAGCGGTTTGACTTTGAATTAAAACGCGCGCTGAAAAAGCAGGAAATGGGCGTGAAATTTTTTCTGACACAGCCAATTTATTCCGATACCGCCATTGAAAACCTGAAAGCTGCAAAGCAGGCGCTCAGCGCCAAGATTCTGGCAGGGCTTATGCCGATTGTAAGCTATAAAAACGCGGTGTTTTTAAATAACGAGGTGGCAGGCATCGATATTCCGGAAGAAATCATTGCAAAAATTGAAGGAAAAACGCCGGAAGAGGTGCAAAAAACAGCGCTTGATTACTGCATGGCGCTGTGCGGTAAAATTGGACACAGCTGCGATGGTTATTATTTGATGACGCCTTTGAAAAAAATCTCTCTGATTATTGCACTGATTCAGCGAATCAAGAACAGCGGTTTGTGGTGAGTTTTCTATATTTTGTATATCAAATCAGCAATATAACAATATTTTGGTGTTGAAAAATAGTGAATTTCCATAAAATAACAATTGTGTGACAAATAAATAATAAAAAGTATTGACAGTAAAATGGACGTGGAATATAATGTAAAAGCAGGAAACAAGTACAAATATTTGGCGTGGGAACAGCCAGGATTTGAACTGTAAAATTTCCGGTATTTGAAAGAACGATAAGGGGTGCAGGAGAGAGTGAATTGGTGAATGAGAAGTATGAGTTAACGGTAACGAATACAGAGCACGAGGAGGGTGAAACTCATATCGGATACGGTATCCGCTGCGGCGCGCATATGGTCTTCGATATATCGGCAGACAGAGAAAAAATCGAATCTTTGATTGAACGCATGAACGCAAACAAATTATCCCCACTACATATGATGGATGTAATAGAGGATTTTCTTGCGCAAGACAGTGATTTCTTTTTTAGGTGAAGGAATGGAAAGAGAGAGACATTCCTGAAACCAAAAACTAAAAACACCGGCAGTAGAATCGGAGAATTTGCTGCCGGTGTTTTTTGATAAATATAAAGTGGATAAAAAAAGTATAGTTTTAAAAGAAGACAGCAGGGGGAAGTGCGGGTAGAAGGCCGCTTTGTAAAAATTCCTCGTAAGATACCATTTTCGTATCGTTGTTCTTTACATAATATACATAATCCGGAACGCGGTAGCCCGTTTCCGCAGGGAAAACCGCTTGCTGTGCGGTATTCCAGTAATATAAAACCAATATATCTGCGGTTTTTATCAGCTGGAATGTAAATTCAAATTGTTCCAGTTCGGGTAAATAAGTTTTCAAGCGTTCCGCTATGAATGCGTCATACGGTGAATCTGCCGGCTGCAAAATGCTGTCGTTTGTAAATGTGGCTGTTTCTGGTACAGCAACCGCATGGTACTGGGCGTCTGCATTGGATACTTCAAATGCGCCTATTATATCCTTGCTGTGACCGAATGCAGTCGTATAATCAGCAGACCTGGAAATGGTTGTAATGGTGGGAATCACAATGATTGCCAATACAGCCACTACAACAATGACCAGGCTGAATTCGATCCAGCGGCGTGTATGGCTGATTTTATGCGTTTGTAATTCACTGATAGAATCGCTGTGACCGGCATTCTCGGACGTTGGCTGATGTTTTGGTTTCATAAATTCTTGCTCCACATAATAGATTGGCTTGCAATTCCAGTATAAACAGTATCGCAGCCAGTAGCAAGTGGTTTTGCAATATTTTATATTTTTATCAACAGCAATATCTTTACAAGGATATATTTGCTTTACTCCCACCCCTAATTATACAAAATATTCATTTTGTATAATTAGGGGTTTCTTTTAGGGCAGGTTGATTTTATTCCCCTGCTGTTGCTGATGGATATGATTTACTGCAAAACCTAAAAAGAAAAGTACAAATGATTAAAAGGTTTTGCCTGATATGTTTACTGCGGTTTTCTCTGTACGCTGTGTATCTTCCTGCAAAAAGCAGTCATAATAAATAACACCGAATGGAATTTTTGAGGTGAAGTGTTATTATGCTCAGCATGATTCCCTGTTCGTCAGACTGTGTTTATCAGGTAGACGGTTACTGTATGCTGGAAACACCCGCGGTAGTGACCAATATTTCCGGCAAGGGCTGTGTCCACCGTATTGAACTGAACAAAAAAACCACCAGAAAAGCAGAACCGCAGAGCATTACTGCTCTGCCGCGGCTTCAAAGGCCTCCCGTACGTTCCGCGCGCCAATAATCTGTATTTCCTTTGTGTTGACCGTTACCTGCTTTAAATTGTGATACGGTATCACACATTTTTGAAAGCCCAGATGGATTGCCTCGGAAATGCGTACATTGACATGGCTGACCGCGCGCAGCTCTCCGGCAAGGCCTATCTCTCCGAAAGCCAGGCAGTTTTCGCCGATGGGCACGTCTTTCAGGCTGGAGACCAGCGCCAAAGCAACGGCCAAATCTACTGCCGGTTCGTCCAGGCGCAAGCCGCCGACCACATTGACGTAAGCGTCTAAATTGGCAAAGAAATATCCCGCCCGTTTTTCCAGCACCGCCAGCAGCAAAGACATACGGTTATAATCAAAGCCTGTGGCCATGCGCCTTGGATTTCCAAAGCCCGTAGTGGAAGCAAGTCCCTGGATTTCGGCCAGAATAGGCCGGGAGCCCTCCATGACGCAGGTCACGCAGGTGCCTGCTGTGTGCTGCGGTCTGCCTGCCAAAAGTGCAAGAGAGGGATTTTCGATTTCGGCAAGTCCGGCTTCCGTCATATCGAACACCCCTATTTCATTGGTAGAGCCGTAGCGGTTTTTTACCGCCCGCAAAATACGGTATGAATTATGCCGGTCCCCTTCAAAATACAGTACGGCGTCTACAATATGCTCCAGCACCTTTGGGCCCGCAATGGCGCCGTCTTTATTTACGTGGCCGACTACCAGAGCGGGAATCTCCAAATCCTTTGCCGTGTGCATAATAGCATTGGTGCATTCCCTTACCTGCGTAATGTTTCCGGGTGAAGAAGCAAGGTCTGTATGGTTCATGGTCTGTATGGAGTCTATAATTAGAATATCCGGCTTCATGATACGTGTTTGCTCTAAAATAGCCTGAATATCCGTTTCTGCCATAATGGATAAATTTTCGCTGGTAACGCCCAAACGCGACGCCCGCAGCTTGATTTGGCTGACGGATTCCTCGCCGGAAACGTACAGGATTTTTAACGTATCGCCCATGTACTGGCAAATTTGCAGCAAAATAGTGGATTTACCGATACCAGGGTCGCCGCCGATGAGCACGAGGGAGCCTTTTACGATACCGCCGCCCAGCACCCGGTCCAATTCGGACAGTCCCGTATGGTAACGGTGTTCTTCTGTGCTGTCTATTTCATGCAGACCTACGGGCTTTGCAATGACGCCGCTGTGAACGGCGGAATTTACGCGTTTTGCAGCCGGGGCCGTACTGCGCATTTCCTCCTCCATGGTATTCCATGCGCCGCAGCCGGGGCATTTTCCGTTCCATTTGGGCGATTCAAAGCCGCACTCTGTGCAAACGTACTGTACCTTCATTTTTGTTGCCATAGGTTTTGCTTTCCTTTCCCGTTTTTGATACCGTTCAAATCGTATGTAAATTATAGCGCACCCGGCCATGCGTTGCAAGCGTAAGGCCGGGTGCGCTGTATGGATTTTACCTGCCCATGTAATTTAGGATGCCGCAAAAGATAGAAAATGCCATTTTATCCTGGTAAACAGGGTCTTTAAGGAGAGAAGCTTCCTGGGGATTGGACAGAAAGCCGCATTCTACCAGTACCGCGGGAACTTTTGCGTGGCGCAGCAGGTAAATGGAATCTGCGGCAGGTTTGATCTCCCGTTTGTTTTGCGGCTGAAGAAACGTTACTACCTGCTTTTGGATTGCTTCCGCCATCGCTTTGCTGTCCTGGTGATTTGTAGAATAAAAAACTTGGGCGCCGTTATATTTTGATTCGGAGAAATGATTTTGGTGAATGCTGATAAAAATACAATTTGGAGTGCTTTGTATTTGCTTTAGACGATTTTTAATGTCTGACGCCTTGCGCTGCTTGATGGTATCCAAATTGGGGTCACTGACAGCAGTGTCGGTTTCCCTTGTCATTTTTACCTGAAAGCCTGCGGATTCCAGCATGGCTTTCAGGCGCAGGGTCACGGCTAAATTGATGTCTTTTTCCATAACACCGTCTGTACCGGAGGTTCCCCCGTCCTCCCCGCCGTGCCCTGCGTCCAAAAGGATTATGTGGGAGGCAGAATCGGCCGCGGCGATGACGGTTTTGGTCACGGGCATGGTCAAAAACAGTGTGCCACCTATGCCCGCCAGTACGCAAAACAGCAAAATTGCGGGAATCAATAACGGTTTTTTGAGCCATTTTGGAAACGGTTTCATTGTATCACCCGCTAAAATATATGTGTACGCTTTCTTGTATATCACAAGGAAATTACACTGCACATAAATGGAAAAGCCCGCAAAACAACGCTTTGCTGTTTTGCGGACCGATTGCCTTATTTTTTTTTCATGAACCGTTCGCAGTCCTCACATAAGCCGTATAAGGAAAGCTTGGTTTGGGTGGTGGAAAAACCGTATTCGTTTTTGGCGTGTTCCGTAACGGTTTCCAGCATACTGTCCTTAATATCCCGGATTGCGCCGCATTTGAGACAAATCAAATGGTAATGTACTTCATGGTTGGGATCATTGGGATGCACGTTCTGCTGACCCATCATATACACTTTGTTTAGAAGATCCATGTCCTCCAGCATTTTCAGGGTACGGTATACGGTTGCCAAACCAATGGAATCGTCTTTTTTCTGCACATAGGAAAAAACATCTTTGGGATGTACGTGCCACCCTACCTGCTGGGCAATGGCTTCCAAAATGATCTTACGCTGTGTGGTTACGCGAAAGCCCGCATCGTGGAGCACTTCTATCATGGAATATAATAAATGCTCTGTTGTTTCCTGTTTGAAGCCGGTATCTTCAAAGCTAAAATCTTTATGCATACGTCATTCCACCTAAACTTGTACTTGGCAGTTTCTTCTGCAACGTTTCTATTACATCATATTATGGTGAAAATGTCAAGAAAATATTGTTGAAAAGCATAGTTTTTAGGAAGATTTTGCTTAAAAATACAAAATAAATATGTATTTTTCATGTACGCAGCCATGGTACCTGTTTTATAAAGCACGGTCTTTCTGCGTCATTTTTTTATATTGTGTGCCCCACTCCATCATTATATCCAAAACCGGTTTGAGGCTGAGGCCCATATCTGTCAGCGTGTATTCTACCTTAGGCGGCACCTGTGCGTATACTTTTCTGGTAAGCAGCCCGTTTTCCTCCATTGCTCTTAAATTGGCCGTCAGTACCTTTTGCGATATATTTCCAAGGGATTTTTTTAATTCCCCAAAACGTTTGACGCCCTCCATTAAATCACGTAAAATCAATACGCTCCAGCGGCTGCTGATAAACATCAGGGTGGTTTCCACCGGGCAGGCGGGCAATTCTTTTTTCATATAAAGCACAACTCCTTTCCGCATTTGCAAAAACTTTAATTTGCTAATAAATACGCTGACCGACTGGCTGATACACGATTATTGAAAAAAGCAACTGGAAACACATTTTTGCTAAATAATCTGTCATATAAAAAGCAAAACCGTGTATATTTTGTCTTTCAAATCGGCATACTTCCGTTAGAGGTGAATTGTATGCAGGAATTACCAATGGGCTTTGCGTTTGCGTTGGCGCAAAATCCCAAAGCAAAAGAAATATTTTCAGGTCTGAATGAAACGGAACAGCAGCAGCTGGCTGAACAATCCAAAACCATGCGGTCCAGAGCGGAAATGCGGCGTTTTGTCTATCAATTGTCTGAGAATCAGGGTGGTGTGTGATGGGAGCGGAATATTACCTGAAAAACAACGATTTAAAAACGTATTTTCTTTCCCTACCCCCTGCTGTGCAGCATCAAATCGTAATATCGGGTGCGGAAATATGCACTTTAGGAGAACTGATGCTGATAGCGGAGCATTTAAAAGCAGAGCTGCACGCCGGAAAAGAAACCGGTAAAACATTTCCATCGTAAAAAATACCCCTGTGAGCCGTTGGTTGTCACAGGGGTATTTTTATCAATTATGAAAGGTCTTTTTTCCAAAGGCCGTGCAGGTTGCAGTATTCAAATACAGCAACAGGTGCGTCATGCTCAATGGAGAAAACAGCTTCCGGCGCCTGACCGGGATCCAGGGAAATTCTCTGTCCGCCATGCTCAGTTTGTACATAGATCCATTGGATATAGTGCTCCTCCTGCATGGGGTGTGTTACCTCTCCTACGTGTACTTTTAAAGTATTGCCCTCAATGGTAACAACGGGAACGTGCTTTTCTGTAGCAGCGTCTGTGCTGTTTGCTGCAAGGTGTTTCATCGGCTGGCCGCAGCATGACATGGGCACGCCCGCGTCATGAATTAAACCGGCCATATTGCCGCAGTGTTCACATACGTAGAATCTTTCATTTGCTTTCATAATAATACATCCTTCTTTCTTTTTACTCTGTCCTTTTTCTTTATTTGGTTTCATTTTGCTGTTCTGAGATAACAGCATGGTAAAATTCATACCCGCCGGATAAATTGGAGCAGGTAAAGCCATGCTGAGCCAAAATGCGGCAGGCAATATAGCTGCGCTGGCCGCTTTTGCAGTTTACATAAACCGGTTTTGAAGCGTCCAGCTCGTTGAGCCGTTCCCGCAGCTGGTCCAGAGGAATATGAATGCTTCCGGCAATGGCGCCGTTTGCGTATTCCTGGTCCATGCGCACATCCAGCAGGGTCACGCTTCCGTCTTTTGGCAGCTTTGCAACGTCGTGCCAGTGGTGCTGCCTGAGCAGTCCTGTCAGGATATTTTCAATCACGAACCCAATCATATTCACAGGGTCTTTTGCAGAGGAAAACGGAGGCGCATAGGCAAGCTCCAGTTCCGTTAAATCATACGCGGTCATTTCCGCGCGGATAGCGGTCGCCAAAACGTCGCAGCGTTTGTCTGCGCCCTCATACCCTATTACCTGCGCACCCAGAATTTTCCCGGTCTGTTTTTCAAAAACGGTTTTTATGGTCATGTGCCGCGCGCCGGGATAGTAGGTAGCATGGGACGGCGAATAAGTGATTACGGTATCGTAATCCAAATTTGCCTGCTGCGCCTGTAATTCATTGATGCCGGTAGTCGCTACCGTCATATCAAACAGTTTTAACACTGCGGTGCCCTGCGTTCCGTGAAAAGAAGCGTCCCGGCCGCAAATATGGTCGGCGGCAATACGCCCTTGCTTGTTGGCAGGACCGGCAAGGGGAATGTACCCCTGCTCTCCTGTGACAAAGTTGGTGATTGCCACTGCGTCTCCGACGGCATAAATGTCCGGATCGGAGGTGCGCATATGCGTATCGACCAAAATTGCGCCTTTGGGGTTACAGGCAATGCCTGCATTTTGAGCAATGGCACTTTCCGGCCGTACGCCGACGGACATCAGCACCAAATCGGCCGTCAGGCTGCCCTGGTTGAGCTGGACCTCTATGTGAGATTCTGACGGGACCAGCGCTTTGACGCCGTTTTTTAAAATCAGCCCAATGCCCTTTTCCCTCGCGTAGCGCTGTACCAGGCTGGCCATATCCGTATCCAGCGGCGTGATAATATGTTCGGCCATTTCTACTACGGTAGCTTTTAGACCGGCGTGTATCAGGTTTTCCGCCATTTCCATACCGATATAGCCGCCGCCGATGACCACCGCAGATTTTGGTTTTTCACGCTCGATATAAGCGCGTATTTGCAGGGTGTCCGGCACAGTGCGCAGGGTAAATACCCTGGGGTCATCTATGCCGGGCAGAGGCGGTTTTACAGGCTCTGCACCGGGGGATAAAATCAGCTTATCGTATGTTTCCTGATAAAGCTCGCCCGTGCTGCGGCTGCGGATGGAAACTGTTTTTGTTTCCGGATTGATCTTCACAGCCTCGGAATTGGTGCGGACGTCAATGCGGAAACGCCGGTAAAAGCTCTCGGGGGTTTGCAGGGTCAGTTTGGATTCTTCCGTAATGACACCGCCTACGTAATAAGGCAGGCCGCAGTTGGCATAGGAAATATATTCTCCCCGTTCCAGCAGAATAATCTGCGCCTGTTCGTCCAAACGCCGCAACCGGGCCGCTGCAGAAGCGCCGCCGGCTACGCCGCCTACAATAACCACTTTCACGGCTTATTCACCCTCCTCCAGACTGCCCGGCCAGAATAAAATGCCGCCTATATCTGTAATATTGCCATAGCCCATTTCGGCAAAAATCTCGCAGGCCCGCTGACTGCGTCCGCCGCTGAGGCAATATACAAAAATGGTCTGGGTTTTATCCGGAATTTTTTCGGTAATCAGATGCGGGGTTTCTACGGGGATATTGATAGCACCGGGAATGTGTCCCTTTTTGTATTCCGCAGCGGTACGCACGTCCACAATCAGGATATGCGGGTTTTCTTCGATCTCGATTTTCGCTTCGTCCATGCTCAGGGTGTGAAAAGTAGATTGAAACAATTGAGACATTATGTATAACCTCCCGTATCATTACATACATCTTTTTTGAAAAATGCAATGCTGATTTTATTGTATATGTTTTTAGTATACTTTAATTTTTCCCATTCGTCAATGGTAATATACAAATGGATGCAAATTTTTCCTCGGGCAGGGTAAAAGAAAATTTGTGTATACATAGATAAACGCTGATATTCACTGTAAAAAATGCACAGGCTAATCACAGCACTTTGTTTTTTGCAGGGTACAGAATCATGAGAACAGCAGGTGAAAATATGGATAAAAACGGTTGTTTTGGGACATTGGAGGCTTTGTTTTTGTGTGCGCTTTAGGAAGCGTATGGCATTTTATTTTTGAGTGGTCGGGACAGCAGGCGTGGGTTGGCAGTTTTTGCCCTGTAAACGAAAGCACCTGGGAGCATTTGAAGCTGTTGTTCTTTCCTGCTGTCATATACAGTGCGGCAGAATGGATATGGGCAAGGAAACGATATCCCAATCTGCTTGCCGCACGCACCATTAGTATCTTATTAGGCATGATTGCCATTACCACTTTCTTTTATACGTATACGGGTGTATTAGGATACGATGTGATGTGGCTTGACATTTTGACCTTTATATTCGGTGTGCTGGTGACTTTTTTATATACCCATTACGACTTGAAACGTCTGAAAAATAAAAAGTATGTTGATTTGCTGTGTCTTATTTTATTGGCTGCGATTTTTGCATTGTTTGTTGTTTTTACGTATGCCCCTCCCCATATCGGTTTCTTCCGTGACCCGGTCACCGGCTTGTTCGGCATGGCGGTTTAGCAGGTATTAAAGGAGCGCACACAATATAAATCCCCTTTCCAACGCCCTTGGACAATGGAAAGGGGATTTACATATGCATGGCTACGTATACTTTGCCGTTTCCTCTAAAATGTGCCGGTAAAACAGCTCCTCTCTTAATATGTGGTCGCAGAATAAAGGCAGTGCGGTGTATGAAAAACCGCCGGTGTACGGCTCTGTACCGATAGACATATCCCGGTACGTTTTGCGCATATCCAGGTACTTGTGCCCTGCCGTATGCGGAAAAGCCGGCATAAGCAAAGCGTGTTCTTCTGCGATTTGGCCCCATTCTTCCTGTACTGCCGGTATAGGCGCAAAAGCATACGCTGTTTCCATACGTATCATGCAGCTGCGGTACAGCCGGGCTTCGCGTATGGTATGGGCAATCCACAAGGGATAGATGCAGACAGCCGTTTGCCTGTTTTTTACCTGATTTATAATCCGTTCCTTTAATTGCAGGAGACCGGTCAGAATACGAATGGCATAGCGGTTCATTTTTTTGATTTGATGGGCAGTTCCTGCGGCGATACAGGGATTGCCGGAGCGGCCGCAGGCGGCAAGATTATGTTCTGCTAAGGTCAGGGAGGTATTGAAAGGTATTCTTGTTAAAAATGCCGTATGCCTTTCCGCGTGCAGGGTATATTTTGTAACGATGCAGCTGGCTTTCAATATGCATTGTGGAAGCATACCGCTGCCAATGGTTACGGCCTTTGCAAGCAGTTTTTCAAACTTCTGTTTATGGTACGCCGCTTCCTGTGCAAGCAGTCTGTCCTGCGGCAGCGCACTGTTTTCCAGAAAAAATACATGTTCTTTCATCAGCCTTGCGAATGTCAAGTGAAAAAATAAAGACAAAACCGTATAATCCGTTTTATTTTCCATATCCTCTCCCCTTTATGATGTAGTTACCCTATCATATGTTGAAAAAGAAAATATGGTTTATGGATTCTATTTGTTTTGGCGCCGGCAGCTGTTATGTATGGCTATTTTCCTTTGTTTGCAGGACTTGCGGAAAATTCGCGGTAAAGCCTGCTTTTTGTGCCTCCTGCAGTAGTTTATCTTTGTCCGGCTCCTGCTGGAAACGAACGATGACGGAGCATGCAGAAGCATCTAACGAAGCTTTGATACAGGTGTTTTTATTCAGTGTGCGAACCAGTTTTCTTGCTGATTTTTTATCCCCTGTATTTTCCGGCTGCAAATAAACCGTATAAGGATACAGCTTTTCCAAATCTCCTTTTCTGATTGTTTTTACGCCGAATAAAAAATAAACCATATGACACACCCATACAATTCCCAATATGATTTGTCCTGTGGGAACGCGGAACATCATGCAAAAGCCAAGTCCCATAAACAGTGTTACGCTGGTCATAATGGTTGCTTTTGTTTTTATGGTCATACCCTTCTTTTTGACAAAGGATTCCAGATGCTTTTTATACATGGAGGTGCTGACAAACCAGTCATGCAGCTTTTGTGAGCTGTTTGCAAAGCAGAATACAGTTATAAGAAAAAAGGGGACTGTTGGCAGGATAGGCAGAACGATACCTACACAGCCGATTCCGAGCGATATACAGCCAGCGATGAGAAATAGGATTCTTTTTAACTTCATTCAGATACGCTCCTTTGTGTAATGCACGTTGGAAATTGCTGTTTTTATGTTTTTGGCAAATGCTTTCAGTATATACAGCTTTCCTGTGTTCCCTCTTTTTCATTTTGAGATGAACCATTTTGACGTTCAGCTTTTTAAGGCTGTTAAACCGGCAAGATGAATGGTTTTCCGTTTTCTGTTATCATGGTCAGTTCTGCATCAAACACCGTTTGAATCAGTTTAGATGTGATGATCTCCTCCGGGTTCCCTTGTGCAAGGATGTTCCCGTTTTTCATAGCTATTATTTCATCGCTGTAATGCAGGGATTGGTTGATGTCATGCAATATCATGGTGATCGTAAGTTCGTATTCCCTGTTCAGACGGCGAATCAGCCTGAGTATCTGCAATTGATAACGGATATCAAGGTATGTTGTAGGTTCGTCTAAAAAAAGTATTTTTGTATCCTGAGACAACGCCATGGCAATCCAGACACGCTGTTTTTGTCCGCCGGACAGCTGTGATACTGCTTTTTCCCTATGCTTGTAAATATCAGTAATCTCCATGGCCCATTTTACTTTTTCCCAGTCTGTTTTTGCATCCGGAGAAAGCCCCATGGTATGGTAAGGCGTCCTGCCGTAGGAAACCAGCTTTTCTACGGAAATATCCAAAGGCGCGGTGTTATACTGATGTACGATTGCCGCCTGCTGTGCAAATTCTTTTCGCTTTATTTCTGCGATATTTTTGTCCCGCAGCAAAATGGTACCTGTATCCGGTTTTAAATCCTTTGTCATTAAATGGAATAAAGTGGATTTTCCGCAGCCGTTTGAGCCTATGAAAGTGGTAATGGCTCCTTTTCGCAGTGTAAAGCTCACATTTTCCAGCACCTTCTGTTTTCCATAGGAAAAAGAGAGGTCTTTTACAGTAAAAATATTATCCTGCATAGCTTTGCCTGGACCTCCTGAGCAAAAAGATAAAAAATGGGCCGCCGACAACTGCCATAATAATGGAGGCGCTGATTTCATACGGCGCGGCAACGGTACGGCCAACGGTATCCGCAAGCAGCAGCGTGAACGCGCCCAGTAAAATGGAATAGGGCGTTAACAGCTTATGGTTGCTTCCCACCAACAGCCTTGCAATATGCGGGACGACCAGCCCCAAAAAGCTGATCGGACCGATTACAGCAGTAGAAATACCGGCTAAAAGCACGGCGATAACGGAAATAACGATACGGCTGCCTGTAACATTTACTCCCAAAGAGCGAGCTGTTTTGTCCTCCAGTGCCAGTAAATTGCAGGCACCGGACACAAAAAAGGAGGCGATCAGTCCTGCCGGCACATACCAGAGGAGCATGAAAAGGTCGTTCCAGGTTTTCATGCTGATATTGGCATTAACAATACTGGCTACACCGGAAAAATTACTGCCCGTTCCTGAATTAAACGCACTCATAATGCCGGAAAACATGGCTTCTACCGCTACACCCACCAAAATAATACGTACCGGAGAGAGTCCGCCTTTCCAGGCAAGGCTGTATACCAGAAAAAACGCCAGCATACCGCCCAAAAACGCAAACAGCGGCGTAAAATAATACAGGGATGGTATAAAAGCAGTAATCAGCACTGCCGTCAGGCTGGCGCCGGAGCTGATGCCGATAATACCCGGATCCGCCAGCGGGTTTTTCATCACAGCCTGCAGCAATACACCGGAGACCGCGGTGGCCGCACCCCCGAGCATGGCAATAAAAATGCGCGGAAATCGTAAGTCAAAAACAGCAGCTACATTTTCGTTGTACGAAATAAATAACCCTTTGAACAATTCTATGGGCGTTACCTTTAAGCTTCCTGTATTTACGGCAAACAGGAACAAGGTTACAAGAGCAGCCGCTGTAATGGAAAAGGATAAAATAATTTTCAGCTTGCTTGTCACAAATGTCCTCCTTGCAAGCGCGGCTTTTATACATATGCTGCGCTTTTATATATCTCCTCCGTACAGCATCGGCTGGAGTTCCTCCAGCGCTTCCGGGTAGTTAAATTTTGCACTCATACCGAATTTTTCATAGGACAAATCGTAAACCCTGCCCTCCTGCACGGCACGAAAATGCTTCCAGATGTCGTTGGTTTCAAATTCCTCTCTGAACATTTCTACCACATCGTCCGGCAGCGCGTGTGCTGCCCGCAGAATAATGTCGGGGTCTTTTACCCGCATATCCTCTGTATTAGCATTGAGAAATTCCTGGTCGGTGCCCTGGTAAACATTAACGCCGCCGGCCAGTTTGACAAGACTGCCCACATAGCTGTTTTCGGTGGCAACGATATACGACCCGGGCAGACCCATCAGCACCAGCACCCGCGGAGATTCCCTGCCCTCGTTTTTCTTTTTGTATTCCTGCATAAATGCGTTGAATTCCGAAATCAGTGCCTGTGCCTGCGTTTCTCTGTTGAACTTTTTCCCAAGGTCGTCAATGGAAGCGTACATACCCTCTACGCTTTTCAGATTTAAAAATATGGCGTTTACATTGATGGACGCGTATTTGGGCTGTAAATCATTTTGCAGACTGCCGGGCGACAGCACATAGTCCGGGTCAAGGGATTTTAAAATTTCCAAATCCGGTGACATGGCCACGCCTACCTGCGTAGTTTCCTTATACCGTTCCGGAATCGTACTGAGCGTAGAGGAAGCCACTCCGACCAAATCCAACTCCAGCCGGTCGCAAATATCTGCTACGGCGGGCGACGTGGCAACAAGCCGTGCACTGCCGCCGGCAGTACCGTTTGTTTCCTGCGGGTATTGGTTCACACAGCCCGTAAGCAGCACCGCCAGCACAGCCGCCAGCCCGAGTGCCAGAAATTTTTTCAGTTTCATATGTCAGTGTCTCCTAATGTTTCTTTTTGAAAAAGCCAAAGTACCAAACGCAAAAAGCGATGGCAGCCGCTGCGGCTACACCGCCAATACCACCCCAGACAGCAGCGGTATTGGCACTGTCGGCAGCTGTGTTTTTTGAGGAAACACCGCTTACAGCATTGCCGGCTGCGTCAAATTCCTGTATTCCCTCAGCGGCAGTGGATTCTGCCGCAGAAGATACTGTTTCCGCAGTGGAAACAGCCGGTTCGGAGGAAACGGTTTCCGCCGACGCGGTGGTTTCGGGTACCTGCACCGGTTCCTGATTCTGTACAGGCGGTGCTGTTTCCTGCTGTACAGGAGCTTGATTTACCGTAATACTTGTAATAAAATCGCCGGAACCAGACTGCAGATTTGATAAGGTAATGTACCAGATTACGTTGCGGCCCATGGGCTCAACATACATGGTACAGCGGATAATGCTGTTTTCGCTGGGAATTGGAATGCGGTAGTCGGTGGAGTCGTTTGCGTAATCTTCCTGCATAACGGTTGCGGACACAGGCGTATAAGTACCACTGCCTGTTGTGTCTATATAAAACTGCTGATTGGTCGTATATTGGGCAAGTTTTAACCGCAGTGTAGCATATGTATTACCGTTTGCGTCCACCTCCACCAGTGCGCGGGTATCCGTGGCGCTGTCTGTCATGGATTGTCCCAGAACAGATGAGCCTTCGCCGCCGGAATCCTCGATGACCCCTGTATTGGGGTGCCGATAGTGAGATGCGGCGGTTGCCGTATAAATGCCGTGCGAAGCGGCAAAAGCCTGTTGTATAGAAGGAATGCCCGCTATCAAAGCGAGCATTACAACCATACCGCACAGCCCTTTCAAAAGTTTTGATGCAGTATGAACCATAGGATTCTCCTTATTTAGCCCTGCGTTTTTTTGTAAGCAGGGTCACAGCAACGGCACCGGCGGAAGCCAATGCCATAAATATTAATACGCCAAGTATGGTATTATCACCTGTTTGCGGGAAATTTGCCGTATTCTGCGCGTCTGTTATGGTGCTGCCTGTTTCCACCAGCGCATATTGGCTGAAGCTTTTTTGCATAACGGAATAAACGCCGTTTTCTACAGTACCTTTGATCAATGTTTTTGTACCGTCCTCATTCATGCGGTAAACGGCCAGACGGCTTGCGTTATACCCGGCAGGAATGGGATAGCTGGTTGTTACAGCGCCGTTTGGTTGGATTTCATTGCCTTGGGCATCCACCACATGAATGTTGTACAATTTGAATTTTTTGCCCGTGTCTAACAAGGCGGCAGAGGCTTTGTCGTAATCTGCACCAGAGGTTATAGGCTCTACCACCAGTCTTGCGCCCTGAGGGAATGTACCTGCGTCAGCGTGCACCGTTATACCTGTTGCCGCGTCTGTCAAATCCACGGCCGGCGTTTGGGATTGGGTACCCTCTGTGCTGAAATTGGGGTCGTTATCCGTGGTTGCTTTTAAAGTGGACCAGTCTAATTTCAGCAAAACGTCCTGTTCTCCTGTACCGGCAGAAATATCCTCCATTACGGGAACGAACACGTGCAGCGGAACATAACCGTCCGGGTCAGCCAGAGCGTCTGTTACCAGCGGGAATTTTACCCGGTCAGGATACAGCAGTCCCTCAGAAGAACCGCCTGCTTGGTTGAATTCATCAATCACGTCACTGCCGTCCGCATTCTTCTGGGTGGATAACACCTGTGCAGGCGTACGGGTACCGCTGATTGTGCCGTATTCACCAAAGACATAGCCGTTTTCATAGTAGGAAAGCTCTGCCAAATAACCAAACCGGTTCAGATAAGACAGGCCGTGAAAATCCATGTTCAGATAATACTGTCCGTTTTCAACGGTCAATTTGATATAATGATTGATTGCGTCGTTGCTCATGGAGCTTTCCTGACGGTTCATTTTTATCATTTCACCGTAAACAGAGTAAGTACCATCCGGCAGGTTGTTTTTATCCAAACTGCCTGTGGTCAGGCTGTCCAGCGCAGATTGTAAGGCGGTCAGCTGTGCTTGGACATCTTCCTGGGTTGCATTTTCGTTGTCTGCTACGGCCTGCGCATTTGTAATCGCGGTTTGCAGTGCGTTCCAGCTGCTTTCACTGTAGCCGGTGTTGACAGTTGCCTGTGCTGCGGCAATCAAAGCAACGAGTGCTGTGGTATCCGCGCGGGCGGCAAGAGCGTTCATTGCGGTTTCCAGCATATTTACAGCGGCGGAAATTTCTGATATACCCGCATCTGCATTGCTTTGCACTGTTTTCGCCGCCGCTAACGCCTGCGCAAAAGCTGCCCATGTGTCCGGTGTGTAGTCTTCCTGTACTTTTTTCTCTCCTTCCGTAATCAAAGTGTTCAGCGCTGTTTTGTCTCCTCTTTCTTCCAGGTTGCTTACAGCTTCGGAAAGTGCCGCAGCCATTTCTTGCTGCTGTGCCTCATCAGGATATTCCATATTTAAAACCGGTTGGGGATTGTTACCCGTGCCGCTTAAAGTCAGATCCTGCGAAAGCCAAATATTATTGATTGCCGTTTCCGTTTCGGAAATGACGTTTTGCAGTGCGTTCCAGGTGGAATCCGTATGATTGCCCTGCTGTACTTTTTTGGCAAGGTACAGCTGGTAGGAAAGGTTGTTTTCCGGATTTTCTACCGGCGTTAAGCTGGTCCAGTCCACCTGCAGCCTTGCCTGTTGATAACCTGCGCCCAAAGAGCCCATGACAGGTACATATACGCTGACATATGCCGCGTTGTCGATTGTATAATCACTTGCAGCTGCGGGAGCTTCATTGCCTTCAATCAGGATCGGCGTTACATCTACCGCCATCAAATGTCCGTAAGGTTTGTCAGAAAGCTCTGCGTCCAGAGAAGAAGAATCGGGCTTGTTAAAGGGATCATATACCGTAAGCCCGTCTTTTGTTTTGTGGTAAGACAACACGGTGACCGGTGTTTCAATGGTCGTGTTTGTATCCGGATAGCCAAATTGTGTTAAATTGCTTACGGCCAGTGAATTCAGCTCTGCAAGCATACCGTACATACCAATGAACCCCATGGGCATAAACTCTACCAGCGCTGTGGCTTTACCGTTTTCCACCACCACCATAGATGAATACGCTGTATCTCCCGGCTGTTTTGTTTCAAAATCACTGCTGCCGCGCAAAGCGCTGTTGCCCATGGAATTTTGTCCTGAACTGTTTGCGTTCTTCAAATTGATTTCAGCGTAATATAAGCCGTCCTCTGCCGGCGCTTGCAGTTGTGTTACGGTTTTGCCGCCCGTGGTTGATGCAAAAACACCGACCGTACCTATGCTGAGCACCATCATCAAAGCCAGCAGCACAGAAAGGCCGCGTTTAAAAATACCCTTTTTTCTCTTATCCATTGTGTTTCATTCCTCCTTTGTTCCTTTTGCTGTTGCATAGTTACAGTTAGTTTATGCTAACTTATAGCTGTAAAACGAATGGCGGTACTTCCCCATACCGAACCTCCTTTGCACATATGAATTGATGGAAAGAAACCATACATTTTGATTTTTGCCGTCACAGTTTATGATTTGCCATGCTGATAGGGTATCATAATATCCAAGTTAGTTTTAGCTAACTGTGACGTAAAAAATAAAATGATATTTCTTGTATCAACTTCAATATAGCATTCCGGTGCGGGCCTGTAAACCGCAGTTTTGTTTCAAAAATGAAACAAATTTACAGTTATTTCCGTTTGTACAACACGTTTAAATCCGGTAAACAGCGAAAGAATTGCAGTGGGTTTTTGTTTCAAAGTGGAAACAAAAAATTTTCTTTATAACACCAACATGGTAAAAACCGCGCTTGTTTCCCGGTCGGTTAGGAGTTCACCGCTGTATTCCATATAAACCGGTACACTGCCGTGCAGTATCATGTCTCGGCTGTTTCCCATGGAGATAAACCGCAGTGCTTTTGCGGGAAAGGCAATGTAACGGCCTATCTGCTCTGCATCTATCATTTCTTCCCCCAGCTGATAGGACAGGCGCTTTACGCGCTTCTCTGCAATTCTGCCTGTATGCGGTACAGACAGACTGATGTTTTTCATAGTAAGATAAACAGTGCCTGTGTGGTTTTTGACAATCAACTCACACGGATGCGTAAAACCTCGGTTACCCGCAGAAACAGGGTCGCCGTTTTTGGTATGCACCCTGTAAATGACAAAAGGAAAAAAGTAACTGCCGTCCTTTAAATAACTGCATAGCTCCTGTCCGTTAAAATTCTGCCGTCCTGCAAATGTTGCTTTTATACGCATTCGCGCTTCCTGTTCCCGCATACGGCTCCAATATTCCTCAGAAAAACCTGCCAGCAAAGCGGACAGCGCATTATTCCTTGCCTGCAGCGGATCCATATCCAAATATTGCATATATCTTTCCGCAATCTCAAACTGCTGCCAAAGTTTTTGGGCAAGCGTTTCTCCGTAAGGGGAAAGTATGGTTTTTCTGGTCTGCGTCCTTTCTGCCAACCCTAATTTTTCAAGAGAATCCAAAGTGCGTGTAATGAATACTTTTGTTCTGTTATAATATTTTGCCGCACTCGTTACTGTTCTTTTTTCCGGCTCCGCTTTATAAAAATACAGCAGGAGCAAAACCTGAAATCGGCTTAAATCTTTCCACATACTTTTCCCACTTTCATTTTAAATTCTTAAAAATTTACTGCATACAAAGTTAGCTATGGCTAACTTTGCGGTGAAAAAATCAGCGCAACCTGTCCGGAACCGCTTCACTTCGTATTATAAACAAGATTCTCCATTTGTCAAGATACCTGGATTTTGTTAAAGTGTAAATAAAGAAAGAAAATTTTTATGTACGGTAAGGTATTGATTAAAAACGCCAAAAGAGATACAATAAACGCAAACCACTGCCTAGCTGGCAGTGAAAATCATAATTAAAGGACGGTATAATGAAAATGGTAAGTAAAAAATTAGTAAAAGCCTTAAATGAACACGTAAATTTGGAAATGTACTCCGGTTATTTGTATTTGGCAATGTCCATTAAAGTACATGAAGAAAATTTTAAAGGCTACTCCTCCTGGCTGTTTAAGCAATATCAGGAAGAATTGGAGCATTCCCACGATTTTATCCACTATATGCAGCAAAGGGATATGCAGATAGAGCTCAAACCCATTCAGGTAGAGCCTGTAAAGGAAAGCGACCCGCTGAAAATAGCAAAAATGGTATTGGAGCACGAAAGAAATGTGACCAAGTCCATTTACAAGCTGCACGACCTGGCTAAACAGGAAAACGACTATGCAACGGAGATTTTTATGCATAAATATATCAACGAGCAGATCCAGGAAGAGGATACCGCGCAGGATATTATTGATAAATTTACCTTTGCGGGAGAAAGCACCGCAGCTAAATATTCCATTGATAAGGAACTGGGTGCAAGGGTATAATTTTTTAAGCAGGAGTACGTTTCAAACGCGCTTCTGCTTTTTTTTTTTACAGGCAGACCGGGTGTGTTAAACGCTCTGCAAAAATCCGGCAGAGTCACCCAATTATGGCTGTCCCGGTATTGGTACATGGTTTTTCTTCGGTCTGCCACGCAAAGAAAAAACGCCCGCTTCAAATCAACGGGGCGCTTTCAGTATTATCTGATATAAATGATGTTGTCTGTTCTTCTCGGCGATGCAGATGCAGGCGCTTCCTGTTCATAACCCAGTGTAATACAGGCGGTGGGAACGTAACCCTGCGGCAAACGGAAATGCTTTTGTATTTCCGTATCAAAAATCCCCAGCGCACTGCCGATATAACACCCGCCGATACCATAGGAATGAGCGGCGTTGAGCATATTCATCAATGCACAGGCCGCATCGTCACGGCCGTATCGGTCATCTTCCGGGGCGGAACAGACGATTACCGTAGGCGCCAGATAAAACGGAGAATTGGGGCGTGACGGCGTAAAGCCGTTTTCTTTCATCATTTGCAGAGAGGTTTCGGAAAGTTTTTTAAGAAAACCGGCGTCCTGTATTACAGCAAAATACCTGTTTTGCCGGTTCATGGAGGAGGGCGCGTACTGCCCTGCCGCTAAAACGGCCTGTAAGATTTCTTCCGGTACCTGTTTGTGCGGTACATAGGACTTTACGGAACGCCGCGCAGTCAGCGTGCTTGTAAATTCGTTCAATTTCATATTTCACACCATCCTTTTGTATTATTATAGAGCTTTTTTCCGGCTGTTACAAGGGAAATCTGTCTGTTTACGATACTTTATGGCGTGCATATCATAAATTTTATATTTTTCTATTGACAAACAACAGGAATTTGATATAATAGTTTACGCTATCCTAAAATATTGCGGTATTGTGTAATGGTAGCACAGCAGACTCTGACTCTGTTTGTCTGGGTTCGAATCCTAGTACCGCAGCCAAACAGGCATATCTATGCCACAAATCGTATTGACAGCGCAGGCTGTGCTGTCAAACACGGAGGAGTGTCCGAGTGGTTTAAGGAGCTAGTCTTGAAAACTAGTGATCTCGCAAGGGACCAAGAGTTCGAATCTCTTCTCCTCCGCCATATTGCTTATCCCATAGCTTATATGTTGTTATATAATTCACTGTTTTGGAGAAATACTCAAGTGGTGAAGAGGCTCCCCTGCTAAGGGAGTAGGTCGGGCAACCGGCGCGAGGGTTCAAATCCCTCTTTCTCCGCCAGGCTGAGCTGGACGCAATTTACGTTCCAGGCTCGGCTTTTTCTTTTGCTTTTTCGGCTGTGTTGGCCGCAAATATTTATATCGTATAAAAATTTCTTTCACAGCAGCCATGTTGCCCTGACCATGCAAAATTTGAATAACATTTCTATACCATAAAAGCAGCGTTTTTGATTTTTCAAAACGCTGCTTTTTACTGTCTGCTTTTCACGATATGTGAATTATATGTATTTTCCGTTTTCGCTTTACAAACTGGAATTTAAAATTTGCTCTGCGCATTTTATGCCGTCCACAGCGGCGGAAACAATACCGCCTGCGTAACCGGCTCCCTCACCACAGGGATAAAATCCTCTGAGGGTTACCGATTGCAGCGTTTCGTCCCGCAAAATGCGTACCGGCGCGGAGCTGCGTGTTTCCACCGTGGTAAGTAGTGCGTCGCCAAAGGCAAACCCATGCATACTGCGATCTATACGCAGCAGTCCCTCACGCAAGGAGTCGTAAATTTCCCTGTCAAAGCAGGCGGATAAATTACACAGCGCCACACCACGCTGATAGGTCGGCATTACATCTCCAAAGCGTTTGCTTGCCCGCCCAAGCATGAAATCTTCCACCCGCTGAGCGGGCGCCGCATAGCTACTTCCTCCCAGTGTAAATGCGTGCTGTTCCAGCCGCCTTTGCAGGTACATACCGGCCAGCGGGTGCGTGTCGCCGAAATCAGCAGGGCCTATGCCCACAAGTAAAGCGGCGTTGGCGTTTTTACCATCGCGGGCAAAATTGCTCATGCCGTTGGTGACGACACCGCCCTCCTCGGAAGCCGAAGCGACCACAACACCGCCGGGACACATACAAAAGGTATATACGCCGCGGCCGTTAGGCAAATGCACTGCCTGTTTATATTCCGCGGCACCCAGTGCGGGGTGGTCTGCAAACGGACCGTATTGGGCACGGTTAATCAGCGTTTGGAGATGCTCGATCCTGGCGCCTATGGAAAACGGTTTCTGTTCTATACGCACCAAACCGCCGCGGTAAAGCATTTCATAGGTATCTCTGGCGCTGTGGTCAATAGCAAGCACAAGACGCCGTGTTTCCAGAGCAGTAGTACCGCCGTTTTGTGTTTGCAGTTCAACGCCGGTGACCGCCCCGTTTTTTGCAGTAATACCGGTCAGCTTTGTGTCAAAATAAATATCGCCGCCAAGGGAAATAATTTTTTCACGGATATTCCGCACCGCAGCAGGCAAATGGTCTGTTCCGATGTGGGGCCGCGCCTGATACAGAATTTCTTTCGGCGCACCGGCGGCTGCAAATTCCAGCAATACTTTTCCGGCCCGCCCGTCCTTGGTGCCTGTGTTCAGCTTTCCGTCGGAAAAAGTGCCTGCGCCCCCTTCCCCAAACTGTACGTTGGACTCCGTATTCAGCGTGCCGCCGTTCCAAAAAGCCGTTACCTGCTTCTGCCTTTTTTCTACGGCGCTGCCTCGCTCAATTACAATGGGATTTTGTCCTGCCTGAGCTAAAATCAACGCAGCAAACATACCTGCCGGACCAAAACCGGCTATCACAGGTCTTGCCTTTAGCTTTTTGGAAGGAGGCAGACGGTATTCATAAGGAACCGTATATTTGATTTTTGGGTTGGTATTGCGTTTTATAAACGCGGACTCGTTGTCCAGCTCCACGTCTACTGTACAAATAAAATGTACATTTTGCTTATTTCTCGCGTCTACTGAGCGTTTTACCAGCTTCAGTGAGCGCACTGCCGCCGCATCGGTTTTGATTTGCTTTGCGGTATACCGCAGCAAATCCTGTTCCGTACCGTCCAGCGGCAGCTTTATTTCGGGAATCCTGATCATGTGGCTGAAATCCTCGCTTTATCTTTTTGGCACAAGCTCTTTGCGGCCGCTTTGCCTGCCGTGATACCGCTGATCCATGCCCAATGCAGGTTGTAACCGCCGCAATCGCCGTCAATATTGAGCATTTCCCCGGCAAAATACAGTCCTTTATGGATTCGGGACTCCAGCGATTTATTCAACTGTGCCAGCGCAACGCCGCCCGCGGTGATTTGCGCATATTTCCAGTCTGCTACGCCGATGCAGGAAAAAGAAAAGCGTTTGACCATATTGGCAATCTCCATAATTTCTATCTTTGTCAGCTCCGCGGTCAGAATATTCTTTGCGCGCGGCACAGCTTTTTTTACAATAAATTCGCCTACCTTTTTATTGATAAACCCGTTTAAAATTTCAAAAGCAGGCAGGTGCGGGAACCTGCGTGCAGCACAATCCAGCCTGTTTACCAGCTCGGACGCAGTGTATTCCCGCATAAAATCCAGTATAACTTCCATTTTCTTTCTTTTCTCAATACCAAAAGCCACATTGCGCGCAAACTGGAACATGCAAATACCGGACAGTCCCTGTTCGGTAAACTGTATTTCCCCTTTTTCGTAACGAATCGCTTTATCGTTGCATTTTAAAACAGCCGACACACGGCTGCGTATGCCGCTTAAAGACTTCACATCTTCCGGCTGTGTTTTTAAAATCGTCAACGCAGGATAAAGCGGTGTGACCTTGTGGCCCAGTTTTTCTGCCAGAGCATGTCCATTGTCGGGAGAATCCAGCGGCAGCGCGGTTTTTCCGCCGGTAGCCAGAATCACCCTGTCGGCGATAAAAACCTGCTGTTCTGCATTTTGCAGATAAAACACGCCGTCTGCAGCACGTATATTCTTTATAGGGCAGTTACAGAGGATCTTTACCATCAGTTCCTCCGCATTCAGACGGAGTATATCTAATACAGAGGAAGCCTGCAGGCTGTAAGGGTAAACACGTCCTTCTGTTTCTTCTCTGCAAATCAATCCCAAATCTTTAAAATACTGTATTATGCGCTGCGGCGGATAAGTGCGTAAAATGGTTTCAATATACCGCTCATCCCCGTGGTAATGGTTCATGCCAACACGCGTATTGGTCAAATTACAGCGGCCGTTTCCGGTGGCAAGCAGCTTTTTTCCAACCCTGGATATTCCCTCAAAAACTGCAATTTTTTTCGTTTGCTTGCACAGCTTAGCCGCGGTTACGGCGGCCATCAAGCCAGCGGCCCCGCCGCCTATAATGGCCAAATGTATCTTATTTTCCATACTTTTTCCTCCCTTCTCTGTAAACTTCCTTTTCGCTTATTTAAGTATAGCGTATTTTACTTGCGTATGTAAAGATTGTACTTGTAATATTCTATATTTTATGTTAAAAACTGTGGGTATTTTTTTAGGTATGGTTGACAATTATTCGTATTGGAGTATAATAAATTTAATATTGTTAATTGTTAATTATATTAACTATTAAACCTG
Organism: uncultured Clostridia bacterium; assembly: GCA_944384795.1. GTDB lineage: Bacteria > Bacillota > Clostridia > Oscillospirales > Acutalibacteraceae > UMGS1071. Next base: position 32,470 of record CALWUX010000094.1, read on the forward strand.
TAATCAAAGGAGGTAGGATTCCATATGAGCAAAGCCGATGACTTAAAGGAGGAATTGGCGCAAACCCTGGGCAGTCTGCGAAGATATAAAAAGCCCTTCCCCTCTATGTTCGGCATGGCGCCGGGCGAGTTTTTTGCGCTGGATATGCTGGAACGCTACCATGATATTTCCACAGGCGGCGTAGAAGTCTCTGTGATACGGGAGGTAAGCCACATATCAGGCCCGGCGGTCTCTCAAATGCTGAACACGCTGGAAAAAAAGGATTATATCAAGCGAGTCATGTCGGAGGAGGACCGGCGGAAGATTCTGGTATGTCTTACGCCAAAGGGCAGGGAGATACTGGCAGCGTCGAAAAAAATATTCCTGGACACAGTAGACAGAATCTATGATAACTTCGGTGAAGAAGATACCAGAAAATTTATAGAGCTGCTCAAACGGTTTCAGGATATTTTTTACGATACGGTACCCTGTGAAAAATAAAATCATCAAAGAAAGGAAGTCATGCCCATATGGTAAAACTACTGGCAAAATACTTAAAGCCTTTTTGGCTCAGCGTGATATTTTCCGTTTTACTGCTGTTTGGTCAGGCGTTCAGTGATTTGAGCCTGCCCCACTATATGTCGGACATTGTAAATATCGGCATTCAGCAGGGCGGCATTACAGAAGCTGCGCCAAAAGCCATCAGCGCAAAAGCGCTCTCATTTTTTAAAGTGTTTATGACGGAACAGGAAAAAGAAGTTGTAGACAAAAGCTATACCCTCCGTTCCACAGACGACCGCGGCCAGGAACACGACCGCTACGTACAGGAATATCCCTTGCTTGCCACACAGAACATTTATGTGCGCAACAGCAATATAGACAGCAATACCCTGTCTGAGTTGGATCGTACCTTTGGTCTTGCGGCATGGACTTTCATTTACACCATGCAGTCCATATCCGCTGATACGGACACTGCCGCGCAGGACAGCAGCCAAAGCAGTTCCAGCAGTATTTCGGACATGGATTTTGAAGCGCTTTACCAAATGCAGCCGCAGCTGGAGGCTATGCCGGATCAGGTCATCAACGATGCAAGAGCACAGGCGGAAAGTACGGAAGCCTCCATGCTTTCTCAAAGCGCCGCTGTGTTGAACGGCAGCATTTATCAGGAACTGGGATTGGATAAAACCGGCATACAAACCACTTATATTATCATTGCGGGCATAAAAATGCTGGCATTGTCGCTGGCGGGCGGTATCGCCTCGATTCTTGTGTGCCTGCTGGCTTCCCGCATTGCGGCCGGTGTATCCCGCAACCTGCGCAGAGATGTATTTCGGAAAGTGACCTCTTTTTCCAACAACGAATTTGATGAATTTACCACCTCTTCCCTTATTACCCGCACCACCAACGATATTACCCAAATCCAACTGCTGCTGGTCATGGGCATCCGCATGATATGTTACGCACCCGTTATGGCTGTGGGCGGCACCGTTATGGCGGTAAGTTCGTCTCCTTCCATGAGCTGGATCATCGCACTGGCCTGCGGTCTGCTGTTTTTACTGGTGGGTGTTATTTTTGTGATTGCAATGCCCAAATTCAAAATCATGCAAAAGCTCATTGACAGGCTCAACCTGGTTGCCAGAGAAAATCTAAACGGTATGACGGTTATCCGCGCATTCGGCACGGAGGATTTTGAGAAAAAACGCTTTGACAAAGCCAACAGAGACGTTAGCAAAACTCAGCTGTTCACCAACCGGGTCATGGTATTTTTAATGCCTGCCATGATGTTTATTATGAGCAGTATTTCTCTTCTGGTAGTCTGGGTCGGCGCTCATCAGGTGGCAAACGGCGGCATTCAGGTAGGCGACATGATTGCGTTTATGCAATATTCCATGCAGATCATCATTGCATTTTTAATGCTTTCCATTGTGTTTATTATTGTACCCCGCGCAGCTGTTTCTGCCGCCAGGATTCAGGAAGTGCTCCAAAAGAAGCCAAGCGTACAGGACCCTGCTCAGCCAAAGCATTTTCCGGAAACTATGGAGGGTGTTGTAGAATTCCGCAACGTAAGCTTTCATTATGCCGGCGCGGACGAAGAGGTGCTGAGTAACATTAACTTTGTGGCAAGACCGGGTCAGACCACAGCATTTATCGGCTCTACCGGCTCCGGTAAATCCACGCTGGTAAACCTGATACCCCGTTTTTACGACGCTACCTCCGGCGAGGTTTTGATTGACGGAATGAATGTAAAAGATGTATCTCAGCATGAGCTGCATAATAAAATTGGTTATGTGCCGCAAAAAGGCATTCTGCTTTCAGGCACCATTGCTTCCAACCTGCGTTACGGAGACGAAAACGCCTCCCTTGACGATTTGAAGCTGGCAGCGGAAATCGCACAGGCTACCGATTTTATCATGAAAAAGCCGGAAGGCTTTGAAAGCCCCATTTCCGAAGGCGGTACCAATGTGTCCGGCGGTCAAAAACAGAGGCTGTCCATAGCCCGTGCACTGACAAAGAAACCCGAAATCTTTATTTTTGACGACAGCTTTTCCGCGCTGGACTTTAAAACGGATGCCGCTTTGCGCAAAGCGTTAAAAGAGCATACCGCAAATGCAACGGTGCTTATCGTTGCGCAGCGTATCAGTACCAT
>CALWUX010000095.1 GCA_944384795.1 uncultured Clostridia bacterium
TGATTTTGACCTGCTTGCCGTTTTCGTTTTTTTAGATGTTTTGCGAGACTTTGGGATATTGCGGCGCCGTGCTGCGGCCGCTCCTTTTGACCTGCTTTTATAGTGCAAACGGAGGTTTTGTTTTTTACGGGACACGAAGCTCCCCGGCACTGACAAGGGCCAAAGACAATAAAAAATGCACCTTTGGCAAGGTGCATTTTTTGTTTATTCGGTGGTGGTTTGGGAAGCGGCTTCTTCGGTGGTTTGTGCGCTCTCTGTGGTTTGTGCGCTTTCAGCCGTTTCTGCCGTTTGTGTCTCTCCTGCTGCTTCCGTTGTGTCCGCCGCGTCTGTTCCCTGGTCTGCCTGGTCGGTTACAGCCTCGGAGGAAGCCTCAGCGGAGGAGGTATCGGTAGTTTGCTCAAACACAGCGGGGTCGAATTTATTGAGCACGTCTTCGTGGACGGTAAAGTCGGTATAGGTTTCCAGCATACCGTTCATCTCATTGATATATTCGTCGCTTTTCAGGTCGACCAGTATCTGGAATTCCAAATCTTCGTCCTGCAATTTTTCTTCCGCGGTAGCGCTGATGTCATTTTTGACAACCAGGATATAGGAAGAAGAGCTGGTTTCTACCACTCTGGCCTCGCCGGGGTTCATTTCCTGCAGTGCCGCGGCCATTTCGGAATAATAATAGGTGTAGTTGGTGTCGGTGGAAAGGTTGGTCACGTCGCTTTGCAGCGGGTCGGACGTAAGGCTTTCCGCCGTTTTGTATTCCTCGGCTACCTGCGCCATGGTTTTGGAGCCGTCGTTGATGGCAGCGGCGTACCCGTCAAAGGTCTCCTTTGCGGCGGCTTTTTCATCGTTGGTCAGGCTGGAGATGGATTTGGTAAAGTACGCAAAATCCGTGTAATTTTCGGCAAGATAGTTTTTCTTTTCGTCCAGGGAAACTTCTTTTTGACCGCCTGTGCCGTACAGGGTCTGGAATATTTTGGTGTACTTGGTGTTGAATTCGTAATACAGCTGTTTTACGCCTTCTTTAGTTACACCGTAGCGCATGAGCTCCTGAATGGATTCGTCGGTGGTATTCCAGGACTCGTTCATGTTGGTGTCGATATTCTTGCGTTCCTCGTCGGTAATGGTAATGCCCAGCTCGGCGGCTTTGGCGTCTACAATAAACATGCTTTTGATGCTCTCCATGGCTTTTTCCCTGAGCCAGTCCGCCGCGGGCTGTCCCTCGATCTCCTGAGAAAGGATAGGCGCTGTGGAGTCCGGCACGTAGTAGCTTGCCTCGTAGTACGCAGAATACATGGCGTAAGCATACGCGCCCATGGTGATTTTTGTGTTGGCGTTTTCCGCCACGATCTCCTGTCCGCTGGCGGAGCTGCAGGCCGCGGCGCTGACAGCGATGACGCAGGCGGCCAAAACAGCACTTAATTTTTTTGCTAATTTCATTCTATACCTCCTGTACTTTCCAAAATTCATATATCTGATAATATTTTTTAATTATAGCGAATTTTATAAAAAAAGTCCATGGTTTTCCGGTGAATAAACTGTGAAAGTTTGTTACGGCCCGGTGCGGGCTTCCTGTTTTTGATCCGCGGACAGGATGTCCAGCGTCTGCTTTAAGGTTTGCAGGGGCGTTTCTCCCCCTGTGACCTTTACGCTGACATACGGACGGCCGCCGGCGCTTAATTTGACCCTGCCCTTGAGGGCTTTGATCAGCGGCTCTAAAAACGCCATGTCCATGGGGTCGCGGTAAAGCACGATGCAGTCGCCCTGCTGCTTGACCTCTGTAATGCCTGTTTTGGCGGCCGTGTTGCGCAGCAGGGCAACGTCGATGAGCCCTTGCACGGCGGCCGGCGGCTTGCCGAAGCGGTCCGCCAGCTCGTCGAGCACGTCCACAGCGTCGTCCTCATTTTGAATGCCGGCGATCCGGCGGTAAATATCCAGACGCTGGCTCAGGTTTTCGATATAGCGCTCCGGTATATGCGCCTGCACCTGCATATCCACCAGGCATTCGCTATCTACGGGCACAGCGGGCAGCTCGCCCTTTTCCATTTTGACCGCTTCTCCCAGCAGCTTTAAGTAAAGGTCGTAGCCGACCGTTTCCATATGGCCGTGCTGTTCCCCGCCCAAAATGTTGCCCGCGCCCCGGATCTCCAAATCGCGCATGGCGATTTTAAAGCCGGAGCCGAATTCCGTAAATTCCCGAATGGCGCTGAGGCGTTTTTGCGCCACCTCTGTTAACACCTTGTTCCGCGTAAACGTGAAATACGCGTACGCCCTGCGGGAGGAACGGCCTACCCGGCCGCGTATCTGGTGCAGCTGGGCAAGACCCATGCAGTCGGCGTTTTCTATGATAAGCGTATTGACGTTGGGTACGTCTACGCCGGTTTCGATAATGGTCGTGCAGACCAGCACGTCGATTTCCTGCTCCAGCAAACGGCGCCAAATTTCGGACAGCTGGCTTTCCGTCATTTTTCCGTGGGCAAGCCCGATTTTTGCTTCGGGAAGCTGCTGCTGCAGGGAAGCCGCCGCGCGGTCGATGCTTTCGACATGATTATGCAGGTAATACACCTGCCCGCCCCGCCGCAGCTCGCGGCGGATAGCGTCGCACAAAATTTCCCTGTCGTGCTCCAGCACATACGTCTGCACCGGATACCGGTCGTGGGGCGCTTCTTCGATGACGGACATATCCCGTATACCGGACAGGGCCATATTCAGCGTCCGGGGAATGGGCGT
>CALWUX010000096.1 GCA_944384795.1 uncultured Clostridia bacterium
TGCTCCGCAGACAGGTGACAACAGCAATGCGGTCATGTGGATTGTAATTGCCGTTGCCGCAGCAGGTGCCATGGCAGGCGCTGTTGTATTTGCCAAAAAGAAAAAAGCGGAGTAAATAAAAGCAATACTCATTTTCAACTGTAATATAATAAAAAAGGACCGGTTCCCGTAAACCGGTCCTTTTTGCATCCCTGCGCAAAAATGCGGCGCACATCGGCGCATACATCGGCCTGTATGTGAATATGCTTGTGAAAAGGAAGTGCATCATATAAGGAGAGTACCCTATGTTTTTATCATTGAAATTCACCAGAAAAATGTTTATCGGCATTTGTGTATGCTTTCTGTTCGGACTGGCCGCAGGAGGCTTCGGCATACATAAAGCCGTAACGGCGGTACAGGCGGACAAACAGGCACAGCAGGGCGTCTCTCTGCCCATCATCATGTACCACGGCATATTGCAGGACACACAGCGGCAGGGAAAATACGTGATTTCTCCCGCTCTGCTGGAAAGCGACATGAAATATCTCAGGGAAAACGGCTATACGCCCGTATTCATGGCGCAGGTCATCGACTATGTAAAAAACGGGACGCCTTTGCCGGAAAAGCCCATTATCCTTTCCTTTGACGACGGCTACTATAATAATTACGCTTACGCGTTTCCTCTGGCAAAGCAGTATCATATGAAAATCATCATCGCGCCCATTGCAAAGCAAACGGAAGCGTACAGCAGTGCCGGGGAGGAAAACGCCAATTACGGCCACATCACCTGGGACAATATGAAAGAAATGACCGATTCCGGTTATGTAGAGATCCAAAACCATACCTACGACCTGCACAAAAGCAGTCAGACGCAGGTCGGCGTCCGCAAAGCAAAAGGGGAAACAGAAGCAGACTACCGTACACGCATAACACAGGACATACAAAAAGCACAGACGCTCATAGAAGCGCATACCGGCACAGCGCCCACCACCTTTGTATACCCGTTCGGCGCTTTTTCCCGCACAACAGAGGAATATATCCTTTCCATGGGCTTCCAGGCGGCGTTTACGTGCGAAAGCCGTACCAATATCCTCACACGGGACCCCCAGTGCCTGTACAGCCTGGGCCGTTATCTGCGCACCAACGAAACGGACAGCGCCGCCTTTTTCCAAAAAATCCTGAGCTCCTGAATTTTTGTTCCCTTAAAAAAACCGCGGCATATACTGTACCAGAGGAGGAATTGCTATGCCGAAAATTTTTTTAAGCCCGTCCCTGCAGCCATATAACGAGTATTATGGTTCAGGAAATGAACAGGAATACATGAACAAGCTGGCCGACGCCATGATCCCCTATCTGCGTACCAACGGCATCCAATACACCAGGAATAAAATCGGTACCAATGTAGGCCAGTCTATCCGGGACTCCAACGCTGGCGACTACGACCTGCATCTGGCGCTGCATTCCAATGCCGCGCCGCAGTCCATGGCAGGAAAGCTGCAGGGTACGGACGTATATTATTACGCCAACAGCCCCTTTGGCAAAAATGCAGCGGAGATCATCGCCGACAATTTTAAGCAGATCTATCCACAGCCTGACCTTGTCAAGGCGGTGCCCACCACATCCCTTGCGGAGATCACCAAAACAAACGCCCCCGCAGTCCTGATAGAGACCGCCTACCACGACAACCCCCAGGACGCCCAGTGGATACGCACCCATATCCAGGAGATGGCAAAAAATATCGTAAAATCTTTAACGGACATTTTTGGAATACCGTTTATTTCCACTCCCATGCCGGAACGCACGGGAATCGTCACCACACAAAGCACTCCGTTGAATATCCGCAGCAAGCCCAATTTATACGCGCCCGTCATCGGCAGAATACCAAAGGGCGCCTCCGTCAAGGTGCTGGGACAGTGGGAAAACTGGTACGTTGTAGATTACAGGGGTACCGTAGGCTATTCCAGCAGCGATTATATTACGGTTTGATAAAATGAACGGACGATAAAACTTTTGCATACACATTGCCACCGCGGCGTATTTCATATTATAATAAGCAGGAAGAACAAGAAAAGCGTGGTGATGAGATGAGACCCTATTGCAGCGCCGTTATCCCGGCGGCGGGGAATTCTTCCAGAATGGATATGGGACAGTCCAAGCAGTTTTTGCCTTTGCTGGGCATACCCGCCATTGTGTATACCCTGCGGGCCTTTGAACAGGCAGACTCCATAGACGAGCTGGTCCTTGTATGCAAAGAGGGGGACAAAGCGCAGCTTGCCGCCTGTGTGCGCACGGCGGGAGTAACAAAGCCGGTGGTATACGCGCCCGGCGGCGCAAACCGGCAGCAGTCGGTTTTCAACGGCGTCAGCGCCTGCGCCTCAAAAGCGGAATATGTGGCCATCCACGACGGCGCGCGGCCGCTTATCACACCGGAGCTGATCCAACAGGTCATAAAGGAGGCCTTTGCCTGGGGCGCGGCCGCCTTGGGGGTTCCCGTAAAGGACACCATAAAAATCGTCGGCCCACAGGGGGTCATAGCCGCCACACCGGACAGAAGCGCATTGTGGGCGGTACAGACCCCCCAGGTGTTTGAAAAGACAAGCTATCTGTCCGCCGCGGCGCAGGCGGTACGGCAGGGCATGGAATACACGGACGACTGCCAGCTGATGGAACAGCTTGGCCGGCAGGTGCATTTGTGCATGGGCAGCTACGAAAACATCAAGCTGACCACAAAAGAGGATTTGACCGTAGCGCAGGCGATTTTGCACCGGCGCGGCACAGAAAGGAGCAAAGCATGAGGATCGGACACGGATATGATGTACATAAGCTGACAGCGGGCCGCAAATTGATCATAGGCGGCGTGGTCATTCCCCACGAGACAGGACTGCTGGGTCATTCAGACGCGGACGTGCTGGCCCACGCGGTTTCAGACGCCCTGCTGGGCGCCGCGGCGCTGGGAGACATCGGCGGCCTTTTTCCGGACGACGACCCTGCCTACCGCAATGCCGACAGCATAGAACTGCTGCGGCAGGTTTGCGGCGAATTATACGACAGGGGCTACACGGTGGAAAATATCGACGCGACCGTAATTGCGCAGGCGCCCAAATTAAAGCCGTATATTGAGCAAATGCGCAAAAATCTGGCGCAGGCCTGCGAGCTGAGCATCAATCAGGTCAGTATAAAGGCCACAACGGAAGAAGCCCTGGGCTTTACAGGCAGAAAGGAAGGCATTGCCGTCCACGCGGTTTGTCTGATAAAATAAGCAAAACCTCTTTGTTTGGCATACTCTGGAATAAAAAACAAAGAGGTGATTTTCTATGGGCAAACCCCTTATCATGGTAAGTTCAATCACATACGCCATGAAAAGCAAAACAATTTTAAACCGGAAAGGCTTTACGGCGTATGTGGAGCGCGTACCGCAGACAAGCGCGTCTGTAGGCTGCGGGTACGGCGTATATGTGCCCCGCGGCACGGACGAGGCGCAGCAGATATTACAAAGAAGCGGCATCCGCGTGCTGGGCAGAATGGAACGGGCTGGTCGGCCATGATCTATCTGGATAACGCGGCTACTACATTCCCAAAACCGCCGCAGGTAGCCATGGCAATGAGCAGAGCCATGGCAAGATTCGGGGCAAATCCCGGCAGAAGCGGCCATGCCATGTCCATGGCGGCAGCAGAAGAAATTTTTCAATGCAGAGAAGCGGCGGCGTCCTTTTTCCACGCAGACGGCCCGGAGTGCGTTGTATTTACCCTCAACTGCACACAGGCGGTCAATATGGTGCTCAAAGGCTATGTAAAACCGGGCGACCATGTGGTCACCTCCTGTCTGGAGCACAACGCGGTGACCCGTCCCCTGCAGGCTATGGCGGACAAAATGCGCGTTACCTTTACCGAAGCGGCCGTAGTCCCCGGCGATAACGACGCCACCGTCAACGCCTTCCGCCAGGCGCTCAGACCCAATACCGCCCTTATTGTCTGCACCCATGCCTCCAATGTATGGGGCATTCGTCTGCCGGTGGAGCGCATTGCCGCGCTGGGCAGGGAATACGGCGTTCCCATTTTGGTGGACGCCGCCCAAACTGCGGGCGTACTGCCTATCGACCTGCAGGATTCCGGCATTGATTTTTTATGCACCGCCGGCCATAAAGGTCTGTACGGTCCCATGGGAACAGGACTGCTGATTGCAAAAAAAGGAGAGGATCTGCAAACCATCATCGAGGGCGGTACAGGTACGGAATCCGCCTCTTACAGGCAGCCCAAAACCATGCCGGAGCATTTGGAAAGCGGTACGCCCAACCTGGCAGGTATTGCCGGCCTGCGGGCAGGCATTGGGTTTGTGCAGTCCAAAACAGCTCAAAAAATCTTTTTACACGAAATGAAGCTGATACAGACCCTGTACAGCGGTTTAAAAGCCGTCAACGGTGTTACACTATATACACAGCCGCCGGATACAGCCCATTTTGCACCGGTACTGTCTTTCAATCTTGCAGGCAGAGAAAGCGAATGGGTCGGTCAAAAATTAAACGGCATGGGCATTGCCGTGCGGGCAGGGCTGCACTGTGCGCCGGCGGCTCACAAAACCATGGATACGCTCAAGGGCGGCGCGGTACGCGTGTCGCCGTCGGCGTTTACAAAGGAGTACGAGATCGGAAAATTCCTCCAATCCATTTCGTATTTAACAAAAAATATTGAAATACAGTAGGAATTACGTCCAATTTGTGTTAAAATAAAAACAAGACTTTTTACAGGGAACAATTTTTTAGTATGTATATTTGATACGGAAACAGGAATGCCGTTGGGAAGGACGAAAACAGATGGACTTTTTAACAAACGCCTGGGATACGTTTATCAGCTTGATAAAATCGTTTCAGGTAACAGATGCGCTGGACATTATTCTGGTTTCCTTTATTCTGTATAACGCAATCAAATTGGTGCGCGAGACCCGCGCGGAACAGCTTATCAAAGGCCTGCTGATTTTATGCGTGGTGTGGGCCGCGGCGTTTTACCTGCAGCTATACATGGTAAGCAATATACTCAGTTATATTTTCCAATTTGGCGTTATCGCGATCATTGTGCTGTTCCAGCCGGAGATTCGGCGCGCGCTGGAGCAGCTGGGCCGCAGAGGGATAGGGAGCAAGTACTGGTCTTTGGGCAATTTTTCCAAAAACAGTGAAGAAGTCGAAAAACGCTGCCGCACCTGCATCCAGGCTGCGGTAGACGCGGCCTCCGAGCTGCAAAGGCTGAAAATGGGCGCTTTGATCGTGTTTGAAATGCAGACCAAGCTCGGGGACATCATCGATTCCGGCACGGTAATCAACGCAGAGCCCTCTGCGCAGATGATAAGCAATATTTTCTTCAATAAAGCGCCTTTGCACGACGGCGCCATGGTCATACGCGACGGCATGATTTACGCCGCCGGCTGTATCCTGCCCCTGACCAAAAGCGATAAGGTCAGTGTCAGCCTTGGCACAAGGCACCGCGCGGCCATCGGCATGAGCGAGGTGTCTGACGCAGTCGTGGTGGTCGTTTCGGAGGAAACCGGGCAAATCTCCCTTGCGCGGCATGGAGTCCTGGCGCGTAATTTTACAAAGGACACCTTAAAAAGTGAGCTGGAAAAACTGATTCTGTCCCAATACGCCGGCCAAAAAACAGCGGGCGAGGGCAAGTCCAAAAAATTCCCCACCATCAGAAAGGGGAAGAAGAAATGAGCAATCGACAAAACAATCCGAAAAAGAAAAAGTCCTTCGGCATTCCAAAATTATTTTATAACGACCGTTTTGTGTTGATTTTCTCTATTTTAGCGGCCATTGTCCTGTGGTTCATCATGGCCACGGTCAATACCAACGAGCGTCCCAGGATCATTTACAATGTACCCATCGAGGTGACTCTGCCGGACAGCGCCGTGGAGGAGGGCTACACCATTTACGGCCAAAATGAGACGCAGGCAAGCGTTTCCATTAAAGGCAACAGCTTAACGGTCAACCAAATCAAAAGCGGAGACCTGCAAATCGTCGCGCAGGACGTTTCCTCCGTTACCCATGCGGGCGAATATACGTTTACACTGGTTGCCGTCAAAAAAGGGCAGCTGACCGATTACGAGGTGGTCTCCATCGAACCGGGCACCGTGGTGGTAGAAGTGGATAAAACCAAGGAAACCACCCTGCCTATCGAAAGCAGGATCAATTACACCACCGATGAGAACCACTATGTTTCCGCACCGGAGCTGTCGGCTTCCTCTGTCAAGCTGACCGGTCCCGAAACCGTGATCAACCGTGTGGCAAAGGCGGCAGTGGAATATAACGTAAGAGAGAACCTGCAGGAAACCAGAACGTTCCAGGCAAAAATCAACCTTTACGACGCGCAGAACAATCTAATCCAGGATAACCGCATTACCATGTCGGCAGAAAATGTAGACGTTACCCTGACCGTGCTCAACAGAAAGGAACTGCCCGTAACGCTCCGGTACAGGAACCAGCCGCCCAATTTCAATTTGGACAGCAGCCGGCTGAAAATCACGCCCGAAAAGCTGGATATAGGCGCATCGGCCGATATGATAAACGAATTGACGGAAATCAGTCTGGGTGAATTCGACCTGTCCCGTTTAAGTCCGGACTCTGCCGGCTTTACCATGGACATCGTCCTGCCGGACGGCGTGCGGAACCTGAGCAACGTCACAACAGCAGCCGTGGAATTCGACTTGTCCGGCTATGCAGTAAAAACGCTGGACGTCACCGGATTCAATATACGGAACCTGGATACCTCCAAGCGCGCCACAGTCACCACCAGAACACTGAGCGTGACCATCGTAGCGCCCCAAAGCGAAATAGACGCCATTACTGCAGACAGCCTGTCGGCGGATATTGACATGAGCAATATCAATGTGTCCGGCAATGCGGAGGTCCCCGTTGCCGTTACGGTAAATTCCGCGTCCGGCAGCGCGTGGGCATACGGCAGCTATACAGTCAATATCAATGTGCGCAGCAGATAAAACAACAGCGGATACAAAAACAGTATCCGCTGTTGTTGCGTTTTGCCCGCGCTGTAAATCCATAAAAATATTGCAATATTTGAATAAAAAGCAGCTTTGTGATAAGATAGAAACAAAATGAAAAAGAAATGTAAAAGGGAGTCTTTGCTGTGCATACGCCATTTCGGCAGTTTAAGGAGAACCATTTTTTATTTATCCGTCTGCTGGCTTTTGGTATGACGCTGCTCTGCGGCTTTATCAATGCCACTATTTTTTTAAGGTTCGATTTCGGAGGTACCCACCAAACGGGAAATTTAAGCAAAATCGCGCTGTCCGTATTGTCCTTTGACTTTCAGGCCTGTGTATCCCTGATTGCAATCGTGCTTTCGTTTTTCCTGGGCTGTTTCATTGCGGGCTTTATCAACCACGAGGATTATTTTGTGCTGAAAATTTCCTACGGCGTGGTTTTGCTGGTCTGCGGCCTGGGACTGTGGATATTGGAGGTCGTGCTCCATGATTCGCAGTACCTGAACTATTACTGCGCCTTTTTTGCGGGCCTGCAAAACGGCTTTCTGACCCACCACCGGTTAAAGCTGCGTGCAAGCCACATTTCCGGCTGCTTTACGGACGCGGGCATTTACTTTGGCCGGCTGTGCAGGGGACACAGGCAGTACGTGCTTCGCTTTTTATTGAATGTCATCAATATCATCGTCTTTTTCCTGGGGGTTCTGCTGGGCGGATACCTGTTCTTACATTTCCGCGCCTATGTATACATGATTTTATCCCTGCTGTATGTAGGGTTATGTATTTATTACTTTGTGATTTCCTATTTATTTTTCCGCCAGCCTATCGATTTGGAGGTTACATAAACAGAGAAATAAAATATCTCAAAAATCTATTGCATTTACCGTTCAAGTGTGATATATTATTTGAGATATCTCTTTTGGGGGTATAGCTCAGCTGGGAGAGCGCTTGAATGGCATTCAAGAGGTCAGCGGTTCGATCCCGCTTATCTCCACCAAAGTAAAACCGCGTACGGTCACTGCCTGCAGTGTCTGTACGCGGTTTTTGTTTTCATTTTAAAATTCTATCTGCGTCATATAAGGGGTGTCCCGGTATACCTGCATAATGTCAGACACAGAATAGGAATTCGGCACCAAAACGGTCAGCCGCACCTCCGACTCTCCCTGGGAAAGGGCGGTTTTACGGGCCTCAATGTCCATCACCTTGACCCGTTTGTCAGGGAACAGGGCGCGGACCATTTCCACCGGGTCCTGCTCCATGGTGACGGATAAGGTAATATGGATAGAAATATACGGCTTTAACAGTTTGCTGTTGCGGTGCAGCACCAATTGGAGAATGATCAGCAAAACAGTAGCGGCAGCGCCGATGATATACATACCGCTGCCAATGGCCATACCAATGCCCACCGTTGCCCAAATGCCCGCGGCGGTGGTAACACCCGAAATGGTCTGGTTGCGGACAAAAATCACGCCCGCGCCGATAAAGCCCACCGCCGTCACAATGCCGGCCGCAATGCGGGAAGGGTCCAGGGACATATGGTCCAGCTGCAATACGTCCTCAAATCCGTATTTGGAAATGATCATCATCAGCGCCGAACCCAGCGAAACAATGATATGGGTACGTATACCCGCAGTTTTCAGCCGCGTTTCCCGCTCAAAGCCAATGCCGGCCCCGCAAATAACGGACAACACGATGCGCAGTAAAAATTCCAGCTCCGTTTCAACGGAAAAAATCATAAAACAACACCTTCTTTTTCGTTTTTACATTATACTACATTTTAGGTAAAGATACTATTCTTTTTTACTGGAAAAGAAAATTGCCGGTTATAGTTTTCAAAAAGAAAATGTGCTATACTGGAACATGGAATATCCCATAAAAAAGATGATATATAAGGAAATGATGCAATGCTCCGTTTTATGTCCTATTTAAAGCAATACCGGGTCTATGTGATTTTAGGGCCGATTTTCAAATTGACAGAAGCCGTTTTTGAGCTGATCGTCCCCGTGGTGACCGCCTCTATCATTGATAAAGGGGTACGCCGCGGCGATTTGACCTATGTCTGGCACATGGGCGGCGTGCTGGTAGGCCTTGGCGTAGTGGGCCTGTGCAGCGCGCTGGTCTGTCAAAAATTTGCTTCTATTGCATCTTTGGGCTTTGGCACTGCGGTGCGCGGCAAAATGTACGAAAAAATCAATGCCTTTTCCCATGCGGAAATCGACCGTTTCGGCGCCCCGTCGCTTATTACCCGCATTACAAACGACGTCAACCAGCTGCAGCAGGCGGTGGCGCTGCTTATCCGCCTGGTGATCAGAGCGCCGTTTCTTGCCATCGGCGCGGTGATTGCCGCCATGCTGCTGGACTGGAAATTAGGCCTGATCCTGCTGGTCGCAACGCCGGTTATCGGGCTGATTTTATACATGGTCATGTCCCGCTCGGTGCCGTTTTACAAAAAGGCGCAGAGCAAGCTGGATAAAATCTCCCTGATTTCCCGCGAG
>CALWUX010000097.1 GCA_944384795.1 uncultured Clostridia bacterium
AACAGGATCTTGGCGTCCTCGCCGCCTAGCTCAATGATCACATCGGCGTCCGGAATCAGCCGTTTGGTGGCGGTTCTGGTAGCGTATACCTCCTGTACAAAGGGAAAGCCGCACGCCTGGGCAATACCCATGCCGGCAGAACCGGAAAGCGCAAGCTGCACCGGTTTGTCTTTTACCACCTCGTTTTTGATAAGGGTCAGCAGGGCGGCGATTTTTTCCGTGATTTGGGAGTAGTGCCTTTCGTAGGATTGAAAGCATATTTGGTCGTTTTCGTCTAAAACGACGCATTTGATTGTTGTGGAGCCAACATCCAGGCCAATCTTCATCATTTTTCTTCACCATGTCTCTTTTCTTACAAAAATTCATTCTCCGGTACCGGCGCAAAAGGGGCTATGTATGCAGCTCGTTGA
Source organism: uncultured Clostridia bacterium (assembly GCA_944384795.1). Lineage (GTDB taxonomy): Bacteria > Bacillota > Clostridia > Oscillospirales > Acutalibacteraceae > UMGS1071. The sequence continues at coordinate 411 of CALWUX010000097.1, forward strand.
GCCGCGTGTTTTCCTTTAAAATCACATTTGCTTTTTCAATCAGTTCCAGCAGCTGGGTAAAATCACGATTTCCCATTTTGGCGCGTATCAATTCAATGGATTTGGTATACTCGCTGCACGCGGTCTCTACCAGCTGCCGCCCCTTTTCAGTCACTGTGATGATGTAGCTTCTGCCGTCGATTTGGGAGGGGCGGTGCTCTATATATTGGTGCTCTTTTAATATTTTTAAAATTGCCGTGGCAGACGGCTTGGATATGCCGAACCGGCTGCTGATGGTTACAGGCGTGACCGGTTCTTTGGCCAGATTGGCGTAAATCAACACGCCCATTTCGCTGTGCCGAATCGGGATTGCGCATTTTTTATTCAGGTTTAGTCTGCAAAACAGCGCAATATTCATTGCGGCCATGTTGATGTCATGGTCCATGCTTACATCTCCCGCTTACGAATTAGTTAGTTTGGCTAACTATTTTGCAATCTTAATCTTAAGCAAAATATACGGGAATGTCAATAGCTTTCGGCGTGTTTTCTATAAAGTGGATTAAATTTGTATACTTTTACTATAAATTTTGGAAGAATTTTTGTATACATGGGGAGGGGTAAAAAGAAAAAGCACTGCATATGCAGTGCTTTTTCCTTTTATGCGGTGATGCTGCGTGGTTCCGAAGCATACAGGGTAATGCAGTCTTTGGGGCAAACCGCCACGCACGCACCGCAGGCGGTACATTTGTCCGGATTGATAACCGCACGGTTGTTTTCGATTTTGATCGCGTCAAACTCGCACGCTTTGACGCATTTCATACAGGCAATACAGCTGACCTTGCACACTTTGTTGGCAAGGGCGCCTTTGTCCTGGTTGTTGCAGCGTACCGTTGCCTGCTCTTTTAATGTCACAAGGCGAATCAGGCTCTTGGGGCATTCTTTGATGCACATGGTGCAGGCGGTGCATTTTTCCGGCTGAACTACGGCAACGCTGTTGACGATATGGATTGCGTCATACTCGCATACGTTGACGCAGTCGCCAAAGCCCAGGCAGCCGTATTGGCAGGTTTGCGCGCCGCCGGACATCATGGCTGCTGCGGAGCAGGAGGGAATGCCGTTGTATTCCATTTTTTTTGTTGTATGCTGGGGGGTGCCGTTGCAGTGTACCATAGCCACCTTTGGGACAATGGTCACGGCGCCGCCGCCCAGTACTTCGCTGATTTTTTGTACCACTTCCGCTCCGCCGGGGGCGCACAGGCCGTTTTCGGCGCTGCCCTCGCACAAGGCGGTGGCGTAGCCGGAGCAGCCGGAGTAGCCGCAGGCGCCGCAGTTGGCGCCGGGCAGGACTTCAATGACTTCTTCAATACGTTCGTCTACGGGAACGTGGAATATAATTGCGGCAATGGCGAGCACAAGACCCAGTACAAGGCCGATGCCCACGACGATGCCGACGGGAACAAGGATTTCATATGTCCACATGACTGATACCAACCTCTCTTAACCTAACATACCGTCTACCAGGCCCTGGAAACCAAAGAAGGAAACAGCAAGCAGGGATGCGGCGATCAAGGTAATGGGCAGACCCTGCAGGAATTTGGGAATGTCGCAGGTTTCCATTTTTTGCCGCACACCTGAAAACAATACCATTGCCACCAAAAAGCCGATACCGCTGCCAAATGCGCTGGTCATGGATTCTGCGAATCCATAGTTGGTCATGGGGTCAAGGGTGTTGTCGATAACCAGGGTCGTGATACCTAAAATTGCGCAGTTTGTGGTAATCAGCGGCAGGTAAATGCCCAGCGAGTTGTAAAGCGGCGGCATGAACTTGCGCAGAAGCAGCTCGATTAGCTGTACCAGAGCCGCGATGATGATGATGAATACCACTGTTTCCAGATAATCAAAGCCCAGAGGCATCAATATGTACATATAGATGGGCCATGTTACCGCTGTGGAGATCAACATGACCAGGATAACAGCGGCGCTCATACCCACAGAAGTGTTCAGCTTTTTGGAAACGCCCAAAAAGGAACAAATACCTAAAAATTTACTCAGCAGAAAGTTTTCCGTTAAAATGCCGGCAAGGAAAATGCTTATAAGGCCCTTAAACATTATCATCTGATCCGCTCTCTCCTTTACTGATCTTTGAGCAGGCTGAGCTCATGGGGCAGCCGCCGCAGCCACCACAGCCAAGCTCTGCTTTTTTGCCTTTTGTCATCTTGTTTACAATGGCGACCAGAATGCCGTAAACAAAGAAGCCGCCGGGAGCAAGAATGAATATAATAATGGGATCCATAAAGTTGATGGTGACCGGCAGGTTAAAGACGGTGCCTGCGCCCAGCAATTCACGGATAATACCCATGGCGAGCAAAGCGGCGGTAAAGCCGATGCCCATGCCAAGGCCGTCCAGCATGGATGGGATAATGGGGTTTTTATTTGCAAAAGCCTCGGCGCGGCCTAAAATGATACAGTTTACCACGATCAGCGGTAGGTAAATACCCAGGGCCTTGTCAATTTCGGGTACAAACGCCTTTACCAGCAGCTGTACTACCGAAACGAAGCCCGCGATAATGGTAATGTAAGCGGGGATACGCACCTTATCCGGAATGATTTTACGGCAGGCTGAAATGGCAAGGTTTGAGCAAATCAACACGATGGTTGCCGCTGCGCCCATGCCGAGGGCGCTCATTGCGCTTGTACTGACGGCCAGCGTGGGGCAGGTGCCAAGCACAAGACGGAAAACCGGGTTTTCCTTTAAAATACCTTTTGTCAGTTCTTTACCATAACCTTTACGCAACTCAGGCACCTCCCTTGATTTCGTGATATTGGCTGACAGCGGCGTTTACTGCGTCCGTTACAGCCTGCGAGGTGATGGTAGCACCGGTAAGCGCTACGATGTTTCCGTTATCCGCCGTACCGGATTTGAGCACGGTAAATCCGTTTTCCGGTACGGGTTGTTTATACATATCGGTAAAATCCGCGTTTTGCGCGTTCATGCCCAGACCGGGCGTTTCGCTGAGGGATAAAATGGTCACGCCGGTGACCTCACCCTCTGCGCTGATGCCGGTCATGACCTGCAAAGTGCTGGAGTAGCCCTTTGCGGAATTGTTGAAAATATAGCCCTTTACGGAGCCGTCGTCGCCTGTGCCCACATAGTAGGTGGCCTCTTCGTCGCCCGGCTCAAATTGAGAAGCGTCCGGCAGTACTACGGAGCGTGCCGCCTGTTCCGTTTCCAGATTCAAAGCGGCGATGGCGTCTTTTGTGATAAAGTTTGTTCCCGACAGGGCGCCTGTTACCACAAGGCAGATGGCGCATAGAATAAGTGCGGGAATGGCGATTTCTTTTGCATTAAACTTCACTTCGCTTCCGCTCCTTTCTGGCCTTGATAAAACCAAAGGTTTTTGCACGGGTCAGGCTCTCGATGTGCGGGGTAAGGATATTCATAAGCACAATGGCGTAGGAGACGCCCTCCGGCAATGAGGCAAACAGGCGGATCAGCATGGTGATGATACCGCAGCCGATGGCAAATACCAGCTTGCCTCTCCAGTTGATAGGGGTGGTGGCGTAATCGGTAGCCATGAAGAATGCGCCCAGCATCAATCCGCCGGACAGGATATCCACCAGAACGTCGCGGCCGGTAAAAATATGGGCAAAGCCGGAAATAGCGGCAACGGTGCCGATATATGCGGCCGGCACGATGGGGTTGATGACGCGGCGTGCAATCAGGTAGAGGCCGCCAATCAAAATGGCAAGGGCGCTGGTTTCACCCATGGAGCCGCCGATGTTGCCCAGGAACAGGTCCAGGTAGGACGGCATGGTTCCGGTGCCCTCGGCCAGAATGCCAAGAGGTGTAGCGGTCGTCATGGCGTCTACGCCGCCGGTGTAGAAAAACGGCGTTGCCCATGTTGTCATATGTATGGGGAAGGATACCAGCAGCACGATACGCGCGGTAAGAGCCGGGTTGACAAAGTTTTGGCCCAGGCCGCCGAACATCTGCTTTGCGACCACGATGGCCACAATGCCGCCAAAGGCGGTAATAAGGGGATTGATGGTGGCCGGCAGGTTAAATGCCAGCAGCATGCCCGTGACCACCGCGCTCAAATCACCGACGGTTTGCTCGCGCTTCATAACAAGGCGGCATACAAATTCGGACAGTACGCACGAAGCGACGGAGACCGCCAGCGTAATGGCTGCCCAATACCCAAAAAACACAATGGACGCCGCCGCGGCGGGAAGCATGGCGATGATAACGTCCAACATAATTCTTTGTGTCGTGGAATTTCCCCTTAAATGCGGGGAGGAAGACACAATCAGTTTTTCTTTCATAATACATTCAAGCCTTTCCAATCGATATGCTGTTCTATATTAAAGTGACATGAAATACGTATGTACCTTATGGGTTTTCCTTTGATTCCGCCTCGACGGCTTCAATGGCAGCTTCTGTTTTTGCTTTCAGAGCTTCCTCTCTTGCTTTTTCCTCCGCGTCCTCCTTGCGGACCAGCCCTTTGCCCAGCCGAATAGAATGAACCAGCGGCCGGTTGGCAGGGCACACATAGGAGCAGCTGCCGCATTCGATACAGGTCATGACCGCCAGCTTGCGCAGGCGTTCGGTGATCCTTTTTTCAAAGTTTTGCTCCAGGGCGTACGGCTCCAGGTGCATGGGGCATACGGTGACGCAGGTGCCGCAGTGTATACAGGCAGTCAGACGTTTTTTAATGGCTTCTTTTTTGCCAAAGAACAATATGCCGTTGGACTGCTTCATGATCTGAAAATCATCGGACGGGATAGCGATGCCCATCATGGGGCCGCCCAGCAGGATCTCCCGCACCTCGTCCCGATAGCCGCCGCAGAACGCTACCACGTCCTCCAGGCCTGTGCCGATGGGAACGATTACGTTTTTCGGCGTTGCAACGGCGGAGCCGTCAATGGTCACGCGCTTGGTGATCAGCGGCATACCGGTTTTTAAATAGTCGGAGATAAAGCCTGCGGTGGTCACGTTCATTACGATACAGCCCATGTCGGCAGGGAGCTTTGCAGGGTTCAGCTGTTTGCCGGTGGCCGCTTGTATCAGCACCCTTTCTGCGCCTTGTGGATAGATGGCTCGCAGGGTGAGCACGCCCGCCATGCCGTTTTTGTTCCGTTCGTCTGCGGCCAGCTTTTCTTTCATCAGCCGGATCGCGTCCGGTTTGTTGCCTTCAATGCCGATGATGATTCGTTTGATGTCCAGGTATTTTGCTACGGTGAACATACCGTCGATGACCCGGTCGGCGTTTTCCAGCATTTCCCGGTGGTCGGCGGTGATGTACGGCTCGCATTCCGCCGCGTTGATCAGCAGCGTGTCCACCGGTACCGGCGGGTTGACCTTGACATGGGTGGGGAAGCCGCCGCCGCCAAGGCCTACCAGGCCGGATTCCCTGATGGCCTTTACAAAATCTTCTCTTGAGTGTACTTCAGGAGGCCGCACGTCGGGCGAAACGGTGTTTTCACCGTCAGAAGCAATGACAACGGCGTCTACGCTTTTTCCGTCGGTCATCACCATTTTTTCAATGGCGGTCACCTTGCCGGAGATTGTTGCGTGAACCGGCGCGGAAATAAACGCGTCGCTGTCGCCGATCTTCTGGCCCACCAGTACCTGGTCGCCTACTTTTACAAGCGGCTTGCAGGGTGCGCCAATATGCATCTGCATGGGTATTCTGACTTTTTCCGGCAGAGGCATTACCTCGGAAGCGGACGAAGCGGTGTGCTTGCGATGGGGAACCTTAGCGCCGCCGAATGTTCTGAATGGATTTAATGGTATTGACAAATTCATGCTGATCCTCCTAAATGCAGGGTATAATAACAAATGCCATAAACCTTTGGGCAGCAGGTATTACGCTGTTGCCAGCGTGTAGCTATCTGCTGCCAGCTGTACGGAATCCTTCAGGAATCCCGTGACCGTTACGTTGTTTTCACGGTCAATGAAAATACCGTCGGCCTGGTATTGTTCCAGCAGGGCCATGCCTTTTTCTCTGCCCAGTACCATGCAGGCAAGGGCCAGGGCGTCGCTGGTGGGGCCGTCTGCGTGGGTAACGGTGACGGATACCAGGTCGGTTTGGACGGGTTTTCCGGTAGCGGGGTCCAGGACCCCATAATAGGTTGTGCCGTTTTGGGTAAAAGAGACCTGCTCCAGCTGACACGTGGAAGCGTAACCGGATGCGATTGTAAACGAACCGATTGCGGGCGTCTCTGTGTCGGCTGTGTCGGGATTTTTAATAGCCAGGTTCCATTGGGAACCGTCCGGCTTTGTACCGTATACGCCAACCGAATTGCCGGCGGTGATGATGCCGGCGGACACACCGGAAGTCCGGTAAGACGAAACCGCGCTTTGACAAAGGGCGCCGTTGAGCATACCGTCTAAGCTGACGGCGCTGCGCTCTGAAAGGGACGCGGTGTTTTCCTGTGTGTTGATTTGCAGGCTGCGGTAATCAATGTAAGGTAAAAACTGTTCGATTTGCGCCTGCGCCGGAACCGTTGGCTGGGTCCCTGAAAATCCCCATAGATTGTAAATTGGCACAATGGTAGGGCAAAAAGCGCCGTTGGAAGCCTCGGCTACTTTTTTTGCTGTATCTAAAATGGTAATCGTACGTGAATCTAATGTGACCGGACCGAGCCCGGCAGACTGGTTGAGCGTTTGTATGTCCGAGCCGTTTTCTCCGTAGCTGAGCAGCCTGAACAGCTCGTTCATGCTGTTTTTTGCATTGGAAGCGGCGGTTTCGGAATCATCTCCGTAAAGCGTTTGGTAAACCGTCATGCTGCCCACGGTATCTTCGCTGGAATTATGAGCCGGCAAGGTTTCATTATTTGCCGTAAATATAAAAACGAGGCCCACCACAACTGCGATTGCAGCAGCTGTTAATGAAATGGCCGCAATTTGTAGTGATTTCGTTTTTTTGGGCTCCATGCGTGTAACCTCCCCAATAATTCATAGTTTCCCACCTGTTAATAGGGAGATAATATATATTTTAACTGATTGTTTAAAAAATAGCAATAAAAAATACAAATTCAGTATACGAAATATTCGATAAAAATTTAACGAAAAAATAAAAATACCCATACAAATTGCACATAAAAAATAAATTTTATGGACAAAAATTGAAAAATGTTCATTTTGCGTTAAAAAAACGCCGGGACGGTACGACAAATTGCGGCAAACAAAAACAGTGACCATTCGTCAAAAAGTCACTGTTTTTGTCTGCTTATTTACAGCTGTGGGACGGGGTTTAATAGATACCGCTTTTGATTTTTGCGGCGGCGATGATCATTTCTACGGAAGCGTCAATGCCGAAGCGGGAGCTGTCGATGGTCAAATCGTAATTTTCGATGGCTTTCCATTTTTGGTCTGTGTAAAAGCTGTGGTAGTGGGCGCGGTGCTTATCCTGCTTGTGCAGGAATTCCTCGATTTTTTTGGGAGAGATGCCGTAATGCTCTACCGCGCGTTTTTTTCTGAACTCGATGTCGGCGTGTACGAATACGTTCAGGGTGTGCTTATGCTCCCGGAGCACGTAGTCGGCACAGCGGCCGATGATGACGCAGGGCCCTTTTTCGGCAAGGGCGCGTATGATTTGGGATTCCAGCAAAAACAACTGGTCGTTGATGGTAAGCTCGTTGGCGTTATAGGCCTGGTTGGCAAAAAAGTAGGAGCCGGCCATAAAATTGCCGAAAATACTGGTGCTTGCGATTTCGTCGTTTTCCCGGAGTACCTCGTTGCTCAAGCCGCTTTTTTTGGCGGCGATCTCTGTGATTTCCTCGTCATAATAGGGAATGTTCAGTTTTTCGGCAACGGTTTTGCCGATGTCCCGTCCTCCGCTGCCGTATTCCCTTGAAATTGTGATTACCGTGTTCATTTGCATAACAAAGCCCTCGCTTTCTTTTTCGTTAGTCTGATTATATCCCCATGCCGTGGAATCAAAATTCTGTATTGGAAATATAAAAAATTTCCTGTGATTTGAGCCTCCGGATTTTTTTGATACTGGACAACTATTACATTTATAATATACCCGTATGCGAATATACGGACGCCATGTGCTTTTTTGGAGAAAAAATACTGAAAAATACTTGACAAATGATTTTAGGTAACATATAATGAAGCAAATGAATAACCAAACCGATGATTGAGAGTAGTAGCGCTGATTCTGCTTTTCAGAGAGCCGCCGGCCGGTGAAAAGGCGGTAAAGCATGGCTGTGTGAATGGACTTATGAGGGCAAAGCGAAACGCTTAAGTAAAAAGCCGAGTAGTATTTGACGGGAATTCCGCCCGTTATCCCGGAAGCCGTATGATTTGTACGGGCTAAGTGGGCAGCAATGCCAATATGGGTGGTACCGCAGGAGTTACGCTCTTGTCCCTGTTTTTACAGGGGCAGGAGCTTTTTTTATACTCAAAAAAACAGACTTATGGGGGTAAAAATCATGAAAAAATTTGTAAAATCCATTGCCTGCGCATTAGCAGCAAGCGCCATGCTGTTGTCTTTTGCCGCTTGCGGCAGCAGCAGCGACACGACCGGTTCCGCAGGAGGAAGTACCGAAACGGCAAGGGTGGGTGTACTGCAATACGCCACCCACGGTTCCCTGGACAACTGCTTCCAGGGCTTTAAAGAGGGTCTTGCCGAGGGCGGCTATGTGGAAGGTGAAAATCTGGAGATACTGTTCCAGAATGCCAACGGCGAAACCAGCACCAGCGATTTGATTGCCAAAAACTTTGTGTCCCAGCGGGTAGACCTGATTGGCGCCATTGCAACGCCGGCGGCCATGTCCGCTTACAGCGCGACGCAGAACAGCGATACGCCGATTGTGTTCACCGCAGTGTCCGACCCGGTTTCCGCCGGCCTTGTGCAGTCTCTGGAAGCAACGGGTGCAAATATTACCGGCTCCTGCGACGTGC
>CALWUX010000098.1 GCA_944384795.1 uncultured Clostridia bacterium
TAAAAAACAAAACCTCCGTTTGCACTATAAAAGCAGGTCAAAAGGAGCGGCCGCAGCACGGCGCCGCAATATCCCAAAGTCTCGCAAAACATCTAAAAAAACGAAAACGGCAAGCAGGTCAAAATCATAAAGACAGAAAGCGCGCCCCTGCCATAGGCCTGTACCGGCCTGTACCGCCGCAGATGCACGTTTCCGGCTTTGCAGGTCTTCCCACAAAAAAGGAGAAAGCAGTCCGGCCGCGGGTCCTGCAGGGTATGCAAACCGAAGGCGGCAGACCGTAAGCACCTTTGCCCGCACATAAAAAAACCACCGGATTGTCCGGTGGTTTTTGATTGCCGCGGTTATTTTGAAAAATCCGGCATATTGCCCGGCTCGTGGCCGCCGTCCTCAAAGTAGATTTGGTACCAGATAATAAAAATAAACAGGGTCCATATCCGGCGGCTGTAATCGCGCAGACCGTTAAAATGGGTATCCAGACAGTCTATCAGCTCCTCCGTATGGAAAAATTTTTCCGCAATAGAAGAGGTGAACGCTTCTTTTACGATTTGATAATATTTTTTATCCTTGAGCCACACACGGGTAGGCACAGGAAAGCCCAGCTTCTTTTTCTCAGCGGTTTCCAGGGGCAGCCTGCGCTGCGCCGCTTTGCGCAGGGCCACCTTTTTCTGCCCTTTCTGCACCCGCAAATGGGTGGGCAAAGAGGCCGCCGTGCGAAAGACCTCCTTGTCCAAAAACGGCACCCGCAGCTCCAGGGAGTTGGCCATGCTCATACGGTCGGCCTTTAATAGAATATCGCCCACCATCCACAGGTTGATGTCCAGGTACTGCATACGGGTACAGTCGTCCAGGTGCCTGACCCGGTCGTAATAGGCCGCGGTCACGCTTTGCGGACGCGTAACGCAGCCGCGGTTTTTCAGCAGCCTGCACTTATCCTCATAAGAGAACATATTGGCGTTGCCTATAAAATACTCGTTGGTCGGCAGCTCGCCGCGGGTCAAAAAGCTTTGGCCCTTAAACTGCTTTTTGGACTTCTGCGCAGTCTCTTTGAGCCAGGTGCGCAAACCCTGGGGCAGTTTGCGGTAATTTTTAAATACCAGCGGCTCGTTGTAAACGTCATAGCCGCCGAACAATTCGTCCGCCCCCTCGCCGGAGAGCACCACCTTTACGTGCTCGCTGGCGATTTTGGACACAAAGTACAGGGCAATGCAGGAGGGGTCTGCCAGGGGCTGGTCCATATGGTACTGCACATGCTTGATATTCCCCCAGAATTCGTCCGAGGAAATGACCTTGTAATGGTGCTCCAGCCCAACATACTCGGCGGTGCGCCTTGCAAAGTCTATCTCGTTGTATTTTTCGCCGAAATCAAACCCCACCGTAAAGGCTTTCTGCCCGGGAAAGTAGGTGGAAACATAGCTGGAATCCACGCCGCTGGAGAGGAAGCAGCCCACCTCCACATCACTGATTTTATGGGTATCCACGGAATCTGCAAATACCCTTTCTATCTCGTCCACGGCCTGGGCCTCGGTCATATCGTTTTGGGGCCGGAACATGGGCTCCCAATAACGGGTGGTGGTCACTTTTCCGTTTTTATACCATAAATAATGGCCGGGCAGCAGGCAGTACACGTTTTCAAAAAAGGTTTGGGGCGGCACGGCGTACTGAAAAGAAAGGTAATTGTTCAGCGTATCGTAATTGAATTTTTTCTCAAAGCCGGGGAACTGTAAAATACTTTTGATTTCCGAGCCGTATACCAGATGATTCCCCACGGTGGTATAGTGCATGGGCTTAATGCCGAAAAAATCCCTTGCAATAAACAGGGACTTATCCACCGTATTCCAAATGGCAAAGCCGAACATACCGCGCAGGCGGTCCAGCAGACCTTCCCGCCATTCCTCAAAGCCGTGCACCAGCACCTCAGAATCCGAATGGGTCGCAAACAGATGGCCTTTTTTCTGCAATTCCTCCCGCAGCTCCCGGTAATTGTAAATCTCGCCGTTAAAGGTCAGCACCAGCGTTTTATCCTCGTTAAAAATGGGCTGGTCGCCCGCTTCCAAATCAATAATGCTCAGCCGGCGGAAGCCCATGGAGATTTCCGGGTTGGAAAAGTAGCCGCAGCTGTCAGGCCCGCGGTGTATGATTTTATCCGCCATATCCTTCAGTACCCGGTCACGGTTCAAAAGCTCTCCCGTAAATCCGCATATTCCGCACATAATTATATATCCTCCTGTTGATGGCTTTCCTGCTGTTCCTGCTGTATTTGCCGGTGGGCCTCCAAAAGCTTATTTGCCAGCACACTGTCCACACGCAAAAACAGGTCGGGCTCTTTTTTCACAATGGACTCCACGATTTGCAGGGACGTCTGATAAACGTCCATTTTCGTTCCCTGGTACACGGGCGGCTCGTCTTCATTCAAATAAAATACGAACTCCATGGTATTTTTTTCATGGTCAATGCCGCAGAACAGGCTTTTTTCCGGCTTTACGCCCCATTTTGCCGTTACTACCTGGGTCAGGGCCGCTTTTACAAGCTCCGTTGCGTAATCATCCAGCCCCGCTTCAAAAATCAGTATTTTTTCCTTAAGCTCCTCAATGCCTGTCACAATGCGCTTTTTTACACCCTCCAGGCCTTCGGTGGATATTTTCTTCAGTACGGCGGGGTACTCGTTCTTTGGCTGCACATAAAGGATAAATTTAAGTATTTTGTCCTGGTACAGGAAGGAATATACCATATGCGTGTCGTAGCAGCAGGA
>CALWUX010000099.1 GCA_944384795.1 uncultured Clostridia bacterium
TCATTTCCGAGCCGCATCTGACGCAATGCCGCATACCCTTTCTCCTTTCCTGCAAAATTTATTTTTCTGCCGTGTAGTTTTTTCAAAATTCTAATACACCGGTTTCACCCGGCCGGGAGCTTACCGTATCAATCCCGCCTGCCAGCCATCTGCCGTTTCCTGTATACCAAGGGGAGTATATACGTTTCACCTGCCCTGTTATTTTCCTACGCAGAATTGTGCAAATACAGAATCTACAACCGCTTCCGTCGCACGTTCGCCCGTCAGCTCCAATAAAGCGGAAATCGCCCCTTCTACAGAAACCGTGACCGCATCTAACGTCACACCGCTTTCCAGCGCATAAATCGCCTCCGCCAAAGACGCTTTTGCCTGCTGTGCGGCGTCACGCTGCCGTTCGGTAAATAAAATACCGTCCGCCGGATTCAGATTTGCCGTATGCAATACATCAGCTACTGCGTCCTTGAGCTGCTCTAAACCATCGCCCGAAACTGCCGAAAGAAATACAACATGGTCAAATTTCTTCCTGATTTTTGTAAAATCCGCAACGGCTTGCAGGTCGCTCTTATTAACAATTGCCACAGCGGGAATTCCCTGCAATTCCTCCATCAGGACTTCGTCCTCCCTGCTCAGCTCACGGGAGGAATCAAATACTGCAAACACCAGCTCCGCTGTTTTCAGCCTGTCCTTTGCCCTGTCAACGCCAATGCTTTCCACCGGGTCGTCCGTGTGGCGGATTCCCGCCGTATCCGCAAGACGCAGCGGCACATCTCCCAGCAATACTGTTTCCTCCACAATGTCCCTTGTAGTGCCTGCAAATTGGGTAACGATAGAGCGTTCACAGCCGGACAGCAAATTCATCAATGTGGATTTTCCCACGTTGGGCCTGCCCGCTATGACTGTGTTGACGCCCTCCCGAATGGCTTTTCCCGCGTCAAACTGAGAAAGAAGCTGCGTAAGCTGTTCCTGCGCCTTGTATAAATCATTTTTCAACACTTCCGGCTCAAGCTGGGGAATATCGTCCTCCGGGTAGTCTGCCCAGGCAGACAAATGGGCCGCGGCAGTGACCAGCATTCCACGAATGCGGACGATTCGTTTTTCCAGCGCGCCCTGGTGCCCTGCCAAAGCGGTTTTTGCCGCCTGCTCTCCCTGTGCGGAAATCAACTGCATCACCGCTTCCGCTTCCGTTAAACCCAGTTTTCCGTTTAAAAAGGCACGCTTTGTAAATTCACCAGGCTGCGCGGGTACGGCGCCGGCTTCAAAAACAGCGCGCAGTACATTTTTCATCACAACCAGGCCGCCGTGGCAGGAAAGCTCCACCACGTCCTCCCCCGTAAAGCTGGCAGGCGCCGAAAAAACAAGCGCAATGGCTTCGTCCAGTATTTCAGGCTTTTCCCCTTTTGCGCATGGTCTGTGCACCTTTCCGTACAATGCGGTATAGCCCTTTGCGTCCGCTATTTTTTTTCCGTGCAGAGAAGTAAATACCCGGTCGGCTATTTCTCTGGCGCCCCGGCCGGAAATACGTATCATACCTACCCCGCCTGCACCCTGTGCTGTGGAAATCGCCGCAATGGCAGCGCCGGATTTTTTTTGTTGCAACGGTATCTGCTCCATAATCAACATCCTTTAACCATAAATAAAAGGCTGGGAAACCTGCTGCGGCACCCAACCTGTTCACGTACCCTCCGGGCCGTTATCCTATCCTGTTTTATACCTTGACTAATCCCGGCCGGATGCGGTACTGTCATATTTCTGCTTTTTTTCACAGGAACTTTTCCCATAGGGAGCTTTCCCTTTGCCATGATAATGCTTCTTAGAAGAAACGCGCTCGCCGCCCTCCGGGCCAATGAGAATATGACGATTGATATGCTCTCCCTCCGACCAGGATTTTACACCTTCCACCTGCTGTACAGCCGCGTGTATAATTCTTCTTTCGTAAGGATTCATTGGCTCCAAAGCGTAATTTCTGCCTGTTTTCAACGCTTTGTTTGCCATTTTTGTACCCAGTACCGTAAGTGTTTCGCGTCTTTTTTCTCTGTAATTGCCAATATCAACGGTGATCCTGTAATAACTGTCTTTCAATTGATTCGCAATCAATCCCGATAAATATTGAAGTGCGTCCAGCGTTTCCCCTCTGTGGCCGATCATATAGCCCATATCCCCGCCGGAAACACACAGCATAGCGCCGTCCTCTTCCTCCTGAATATCGACCGTTACATTTTCATTGCCCATTTTCTCCAATATATCCCGCAGGTAGTCAGCCGCTGCCTGGGCAGGGCTTTCCTTAACAAAAACCCTGACTTTTGCAGGATTTCCCCCGAAAATACCCAATGTTTTTTTCGTAGGCATTTCAAGAATCTCAAAATTTTCCCCGCAGGACTCGATCCCTAATTGTGTACAAGCGTTTTGAATTGCCTGCTCCACGGTCTCTCCGGTTGCAATTGCTTCTTTCAACACAGTATCACCTCCAAAAACGCGCGTTTATGTACTATTTTTTCTTTTTATTGGATTTATGCTTTTGTCCCTGCTCGTTTTTCTCAAACAGCTTTTTCCTTTGCTCCTCAGGGATTTGCACCACACTGGCCTCTGCCAGCTCCATTTTTGCTATGTGCCTTGCTTCCGCCTTTGCGGCCATATGGCCGGAGCTGAAGAAATAGTTGATGATCACTGTTTGGACAAATGTGGTCACGGTATTGCATATCCAGTAAAAACCAATGGCGCCGGGCATGGTCCAGGCAAGCCATGCAGTAAACAGCGGCAGCGCCAGCATAACAAATTTCATGCAGCCCTGCTGGCCTTTCATCGCCTCGTTTGTCAGCATCATAAACACCTGGGAACCAATGGACGCCAGCAAACAGATCAAAGGAATCAAAAACAGCATAGATGACCAGCTGGAGGCAGACGGTGTTCCCAACAGATCCAGCCCCAGAAAATTAAAGCTGCGGCTAAGATGCTCTACCCTGTCGTAATCCGCACCCAAAATATCTTTCAGGTACGGAGACAGCTCGTCAAAATGCCTGATGATATTCATCTGGCTGAATTGTCCGCCCAAACCCATGCTTGCACCCGGTATCTGGTTCAGCAAATTTGTAGCGTTTGTAATCACTTCACTGGACAAATGCAGCGCGTTCTGCAAAGGATTGATGATCGTATAGTAAAGACCGATCATAATAGGAAAAGGCAAAAGCGTTGTCAAACAGCCGCCGCCAGGCTTTGCGCCCTCCTTGCTGTACAGCTTTTGTACCTCTTCCTGGTACTTTGCCTTGTCGTTTGCATATTTTTTCCGCAATTCCTTTTGTTTTTCGGCAATTCTTGAGGTAACAGACATGGACTTTTGCTGTTTGACAGAAAGCGGGAACAAAATCAGCTTAAACAAAATGGTAAACAGAATAATTGCTACACCGTAATTGCCAAAAATATAGTAAAAGAACCATAGAATATAACCGAGAATGCTGCCGAAGAAATTAAATATACCGTCCATTGCATTACTCCTCTATGTTTTTATGCTTTTCCTTTTTTTCAGGAACCGGGTCATACCCGCCCCTGCTAAAAGGATTACACCGTAAAATACGGTAAATTGCCATAAAAAAACCTTTAAAAGCGCCAAACCTTTCTATTGCCTCAATTGCGTAATTGGAACAAGTAGGATAATATTTGCAGCAAGGCGTCTTCATAGGCGAAATGCCCAGCTGATAGAATTTTACAAGCTTGATCAAAATGCGCTTCATTTTAAAACACCTGCTTCTTTCAGCTGCTTTTGTATAAACCGCTGTACTTCAGGGCATTTCATAAAAGGCGTTTTTCCCCTTGCCACAAAAATAAGATCATAGCCGTCCTTCATATCCGCCGCCAAATGCCGCACAGATTCCCTTATCAGTCTGCGGGCCCTGTTCCTTTGCACGGCATTGCCTATTTTTTTACTGGCGGTAATACCGACCCTTAACTGCCTGCAGCGGTTTTTTGAAACATAAGTAACCACAGACGAAGATACATAAGACTTCCCTTTTGCATAAATCCGCCTGAAATCCTTATTTTCATTTAACGGCACAAACTTGTCCATAAAAAATCATTCCAATTGTAAAAAATAAAAAGAAAGGCCACAGTGCAGTGGCCTTTTACCTCTTAGTAGGACAAACGCTTTCTGCCCTTGGCTCTACGACGTGCCAACACCTTACGGCCGTTGCGATCAGACATTCTTTTTCTAAAACCGTGCTCCTTTTTTCTGTGGAGCTTTTTAGGCTGATAAGTTCTCAGCATCCAAAAACCCTCCTTTCAGGTATAACCTTGCAGTTTAACATTATATCGTATTTTCCCGCCGTCTGTCAACCAAAAAGCCTTTATTTTCATAAAAAAATTTCAAAACATCCACAATCTTCATATTCTTTTTATTTATATACGTTTTGGCTTACTCAATATACCATAAAAAGAAAAAAAGATAAACTATAAACCGCTGCTTTATTTCGTATTTTTCTAATTCAGCAAAAAGACATAAAAGAAAAATATTCGTTTATCTAAAGAGATAGAAAAACATAAAAGGATTTGAAAAAAAAAGTATTTTATGATAATATAAATTGAGATATACCCAAAAATAAAATGATATGTATTTTTATGTCAAATTATTTATTTCCGCATATATACTGGCTTGGAGGGAATCATGGAAACCTTTGTTGAGGCATGGAATCTGATATGTGATTATTTAAAGACAAAAATTTCAGAGATCCCGTATAATGTTTGGATCAGCAGGATAAAGCCTGTCACTCTGGATTTTTCCACAGGCTCTGTTGTTTTAAAGGTACAAAATAAATTCCACAAGGACGTCATTATGAAGTCCTACGAAAAGAATTTACAGGAAGCATTTTATAATGTACTGGGTTCGGAATTCAAAATCGATATTTTAATAGAGGACCAGACGGAACAGCCGAACGATACAAAAGAAAACGCAAAAAAAAGCGACGATTATGAATTTACATTTGAAACCTTTATCGTAGGCTCCTCCAATAAATTTGCCCACGCGGCGGCCATGGCAGTGGCAACAAAGCCCGCAATGGTATACAATCCGCTTTTTATCTACGGCAATTCCGGGCTTGGCAAAACACACCTGCTTTACGCTATTTATAACGAGATACAAAAAAATAATCCGGGTATCAATATCATTTATATCAAGGGCGACGAATTTACAAACGAGCTTATTGAAGCGATACGCCAGGGCACTACGGCGGAATTCCGCCAAAAATACAGAAAACCGGACGCTTTGCTGGTGGACGACATTCAATTTATCGCCGGAAAAGAATCTACCCAGGAAGAATTTTTCCATACCTTTAATACCTTATACGAAGCAAAAAAACAAATCGTACTTACATCAGACCGTCCTCCAAAAGACATCGCGACCCTGGAAGAGCGTCTGCTGACCCGTTTTGAATGGGGACTGACAGCGGATATCCAGCCTCCTGATTTTGAGACCCGCATAGCCATCATCAAAAGAAAAGCAGAGCTGCTGGAATTTGATTTACCCGACCAGATTGCAGAATATATCGCAAATAAGCTGAAAAACAATATCCGCCAAATGGAAGGGGCGGTAAAAAAATTACAGGCCCACTGTCTGCTGGAATCACAGCTTCCCAGCATCAAGCTGGCGCAGGTATCTATCAGCGATATCATCAACAACGACCAGCCTACGCCGCTTACCATTGAAAAAATCATCGAGGAGGTGGCCCGTACCTTCGGCACCACCATGGACGATATCCGCTCCTCCAAGCGTTCCTCCAACATTTCAAAAGCAAGACAAATAGCAATGTTTATCGTAAGAGAAATCACGCAGCTTCCTTACGACTCCATAGGAAAGGAATTCGGCGGCAGGGACCATTCCACAGTGGTATATGCCATGCAGCAAATGGAGAAAAAAATCAAAAAAGACCCCAAAATGAAAGCCACCGTCGATGATATCATCAAAAATATCCGCGACAGATAAAAAATTTCACTTCCTTTTTCAGTTGAAACTGTTTTTAACATTCCACAAAATTTTATGGAAAAAGAAAAGAAAACGGTAAAAAATTTTAAACTTGTTTTCCACATTCCCCACAAAGTTTTCAACCCACTTGTTAAAAACCACAAAACACCGTTTTTATCCACAAAAATTAAACTGTCCGTCCACTTTCCAAATACCTCCCCAAAACAAGTCAATTACTGGACTTTTTACAGCTTTCAACTTATAAACTCCCTCTACTACTAATACGATAAATAATTATATCTTACTATCCATATTAAAACAAAAAGGTGGTACTATGAAACTTTCTTGCAACAAACAGGTACTGGTAGAAGCCGTCTCCATTATTCAACGGGCAGTTTCCACAAAATCCTCCATACCGGCTCTGGAAGGTATCCTGATAAAAACAACGGAGCAGGGCATAGAGCTGTGCGGCTACAATCTGGAACTGGGTATGAAAACAACCATAAAAGCCAGCATAGAACAGCCGGGAAAAATCGTTTTAAGCGCAAGGCTGTTTGGTGAAATCGTCCGCCGTTTGCCTGCGGACGACGTTTACCTTGCAACAGACGAATCCAATATTACCGTCATCCAAAGCGGACCCAGCGAATTTTCACTGGTCAGTATTCCCGCCGAGGAATATCCGGAGCTGCCCGCAATTCCCGAGGACGATTCCATAGAAATTACCCACAGCCTGTTAAAAAGCATGATAAGGCAAACCATTTACGCCGTTGCAGACAACGATTCCAGACCCATACACACAGGTACCTTATTTGAACTGAAAAAAAATCAAATCAATCTGGTATCGGTGGACGGCTACCGTCTGGCTTACCGGGAGGAAGCCATTCAGAACGATTTGGAGACCAGCTTTGTAGTACCGGGAAAAACACTGTCCGAAATTTTAAAGCTGTTGAACGACGATGACGAAAAAGTAAATATCCATATTGGACGGCGTCATATCATGTTTCAAATCAACGGCTATTTTATCACTTCCCGCTTGCTGGAAGGTCAGTTTCTCGACTATCATTCTGCCATTCCAAAAAACCACGAAACAGAAGTGACCGTACAGACCCGTACCATTATAGACAGCATCGAGCGCGTTTCCCTTTTGATTATGGACAGGCTGAAAAGTCCCATTCGCTGTCTGATAGAGAACGATGAAATCAAAATTTCCTGCTCCACGCCAATCGGGCGGGCAAATGACCAGTTTGAAATAAAAATGGAGGGAGACCCCTTGGAAATCGGCTTTAACAGCCGTTTTCTGCTGGACGCTCTGCGTAATGCCGAGGGCGATGAAATCAAAATCTTTTTCAGCGGACAAACAAGTCCTATGGTCGTCCGTCCAAAAGAGGGAAATTCCTTTTTATTCCTTGTTCTGCCCGTCCGTTTAAAAACAGAATGATCAAAAGAGCCGTCCAAAAGAAAGGCGATTGATGAAATGGACAACATAAAAATAAAAATCGACACGGAATTTATCCGGTTAGACGCGCTTTTAAAGTACGCAGGCGCCTTGGACACAGGCGGGCAGGCAAAGTTAGTGATACAGGACGGGCTTGTAAAAGTAAACGGAGCGGTTTGTACCATGCGCGGCAAAAAAATGCGGCCGGGCGATACCGCGGAATATGAAAATACGGTCTACGAGGTTTGCGCATCTTGATGATAAAAGAAATTGAAATCTCCGATTATCGAAATATTTCCGGCCTTGTGTTAAAGCCTGTTCCGCAAATCAATGTGATTTATGGTCAGAATGCCCAGGGAAAAACAAATCTGCTGGAAGCAATCTGGCTGTTTACTGGGGGACATTCCTTCAGAGGGGCCAAAGACAATGAATTGATTGCCTTTGGCAAGACCACATTTGAAATGAATATGAAGTTTTTCAGCCAGGAAAGAGAGCAATGCGCAAAAATCAACATGACAAACGGGCGGAGAAATGTTACCATAAATGAGATAGAGAAGCAGTCGGCTTCCTCACTGGTAGGTGTATTTTGTGCCGTTGTGTTTTCTCCGGAGCACCTGTCCCTTGTAAAGGAGGGACCTGCCAACCGCAGAAATTTTATCGACGGCAGCCTGTGCCAGAGCAAGCCTGCCTATGCAAAGCTGCTAATGCGCTATAACAGAACGCTGTCCCAGCGGAATATACTGCTCAAAGAAATCGCAAAGCATTCCGAACTGCGGGATACTTTGGAAATATGGGACGAAAAGCTGGCATCCTACGGTGTTTCCATAGTCAAAGAGCGGTTTTCATATCTGGATATGCTGCAGCCGGCAGTAGAAGAAATTTATCACGGCATATCTTCTGAAAAGGAGCATTTTTCACTGCAATACGATTCTTCTTTTTTAAAGGAAGGCCAAAGGGAAGATATACAGGCCTGTTTTTTGGAAAAGCTGAAATCCTCCCGCAAGTCGGACCTGATGTTTGGCTATACCACCGCAGGACCCCACAGGGACGATATTTCCTTTTATATTGATAAAGTCCCTGCAAGGGCTTTCGGCTCTCAGGGCCAGCAGCGCTCCGTAGCGCTTGCGCTGAAGCTGGCTGAATCCAGGGTAATGGAGTCCATTACGGGAGATAAGCCTGTTATGCTTTTAGACGACGTGATGAGCGAGCTTGACGAAAACAGGCAGGATTATATATTAAATCATTTAAAGGACCAGCAGGTTTTTATTACCTGCTGTGACCCGAATACCATTCATCAGCTCAAGCAGGGCGCGTTGTTTAAAATACAGCAGGGTCGGTTAACAGAACAGACCGTATTGGAAGCTTAAAAGGTTAAAAAGGGGGCGGCTTTATGTATTTGCATTTAGGACAGGACACCGTTGTAAAAATAAGCGAGGTCGTCGGTATTTTTGACCTGGAAACGTCCACCGTTTCCAAAATCACAAGGGAATATCTTGCAAAGGCCGAAAAACAGGGCAGGGTCATCAATGTTTCCATGGAAATGCCAAAAACATTTGTATTATGCAAAGACAGCAGAAAAAATACGGTCGTTTATATTTCTCAAATATCTTCGTCCACTTTGTTAAAAAGAACAAGATATATGAATGATATTTCCAATGTATAAACCGTGAAACCGGACAGGAGAGGACAGATGGAATGAGTAAGGAAAACCAGAACCGTGAAAATCAGGACGAAAAAGTAGATTACCGCGATTTGTTCAATTCTCTCGTAAGAAGAAGCGAGCAAAAAGAAAAAAAGGCCGAAAAAAAGGAAGAGCCCAAAAGAAAAGGGTTTACCTCTCTCTTTGAAAAAAGAGAGGCGCAGCCGCCTGCTCCAAAAGAGCCAAAGGCGAAAAAAGAACCAAAACCGCCCAAACCGCCTGAAAAACCAAAGGTACAAAGGGAGCAAAAAGAGAAAAAGGAAGAAATGCCGGTACAAAATGTAAATCATGTACATTATGTTCCCGCCGAGCATACTGCGGCAGTCCATGTTCCTCAAAAAAAGGGCAGGTTTTATCAGTCTTTGTGCCCTTACTGCGGAAAAAAAGTAGGGCTGTTCCGCACCTGGATGCTCAAAAATAAAGGCGACTATTTTTGCACCGAATGCGGGAACAGATCCGCTGTGGTCATAGATAAAATCGTTTTGCCCATGGCCGCCGCGGCCGCCGCAGTCAGCCTGATTTTGATTTTGATTTTTACTTTCCTTGTAGATATGCACATCTGGTCCATTGTATTGATTTTTATTCCGTTCCTGATTTTTTTCTGTGCGTCTGTATTTCTGGTCCGTTTAAAAAAGATTGCCCCGCCCGGCGCAAAACGTAAGAAAAAGCCGGTGCAGGAGGATATGCAGAATACCCGCGTTATTTAGTCTGCAATTTTGTTTTACCGAAAGGAGAGAGTCATAAATGAAGCAATCACCATTGGCGCTGCCTGTCTGCCCTTATTGCAGCCAGCGTTTTCACTATAAAGAGGTCATGAGGAGCAAAGGGCAGGAGGACTGTCAGTGTCCCAAATGCAAACAAAAATTCAAAGTAACGTTAGAGACGCCGTTCAGTATTTTAATTGCCGTGGCTGTTATTGCTGTGCTTCTGGTCAATGTTTGCCTGTATATTTTTATACCCGACATCAACTTTTTATATATGGCGGGGGTCATGCTGCTGGGCGTTATTACCGTCATTCTTCTGCTTCCCCTTACCATACGCTATGTAAAGCCGGAAAACATGAAGTATTCCACCAGAACAACCAGATTTAAAAAATAAAAATACATTTTGTATAAAAATGGAGGGTTAAACTTGGAGTTTACCGAGATGAATCAGCCTGCTGAAAATTACGAGGCAGACCAGATACAGGTTTTAGAGGGCTTGGAGGCTGTCCGCAAAAGGCCCGGTATGTATATAGGCTCAACGGGTCCCCGCGGTCTGCATCACCTTGTTTATGAAATCGTGGACAACGGAATAGACGAGGCGATGGCAGGCTTTTGCAACAAAATAGAAGTAAAAATACTGCCCGGCAACGTTATTTCCGTTACGGATAACGGCCGCGGCATTCCGGTAGGCAAGCACCCAAAAATGGGCATTCCCGCGGCAACCGTTGTGTATACGGTACTGCATGCCGGCGGCAAATTCGGCGGCGGTGGATACAAAGTATCCGGCGGTCTGCACGGCGTAGGCGCTTCCGTGGTAAACGCCCTTTCGGAATGGCTGGAAATAGAGATTCATAAGGACGGCAGCATTTATACCCAGCGGTTCGAGCGCGGCAATATCGTGACCGATTTAACGGAAGTGGGAAAAACCGATAAAACAGGCACGCTGGTACGCTTTAAGCCGGACGCGGAAATTTTTAAGGAAACAACGGAATTTGATTTTGATATTTTAAAAACAAGACTGCGGGAGCAGGCGTTTTTAAATGCGGGTATCCATATCCAAATCAGCGATGAAAGAGACCCGGATAATATACTCTGCGAAAATTTCTGCTACGAAGGCGGTATCAGCAGCTTTGTGGAATATATCAACAAAAAGAAAGCGGTAGAACTGATCCACCCGGATATTATCTATTTTTCTACCGTTGCAGACGACGACCAGGCAACGGCCGAGGTCGCAATGCAGTACAACGACAGCTATAACGAATTGATTTTATCCTTTGCCAACAACATTCACACAACAGACGGCGGTACCCATGAGGAGGGCTTTAAGCGCAGCCTGACCCGCGTCATGAACGACTACGCAAGAAAATACAACCTGCTCAAGGACAGCGACAAAAACCTTACCGGCGACGACGTCAGGGAAGGGCTCACCGTAGTTATCAGCATTAAGGTAAAGGACGCCCAGTTTGAAGGACAGACAAAGGCAAAGCTGGGCAATACGGAAATCAGCAGCCTTGTAAGCAATATGATGAATGAGAAGCTGGCCGATTATTTAGAGGAAAACCCTGCAACGGCCCGCGCTATTTTCGATAAAGCGCTGGCAGCATCCCGCGCAAGGGAAGCTGCCAGAAAAGCAAAAGACATGGTACGGCGCAAATCTGCTTTGGAATCCGCCGCACTGCCGGGCAAGCTGGCGGACTGCCAGTCAAAAAATCCGGAGGAATCCGAGCTTTATATCGTAGAGGGCGACTCTGCGGGCGGCTCCGCAAAGGGCGGACGCGACCGTAAAATACAGGCCATTCTGCCTTTGTGGGGCAAAATGCTCAATGTAGAAAAAGCAAGGCTCGACAAGGTATACGGCAACGAAAAGCTGATGCCCGTGGTAACGGCGCTGGGCTGCGGTATCGGCGAAGAATTCGACTTGGAAAAGCTGCGCTACGGCAAGGTCATCATCATGGCAGACGCAGACGTGGACGGCTCTCATATCCGTACATTGCTGCTGACGTTTTTCTTCCGTTTCATGCGCCCGCTTATCGAAAACGGGAATATTTATATCGCGCAGCCGCCCCTGTACCGTTTAACAAAAGGCAAGACCCATTACTACGCTTATTCCGACCAGGAAAGAGATAAAATGATGCAGGAGCTGGGCGGCAATCTGGACATCCAGCGCTATAAGGGTCTTGGCGAAATGGACTCCGAACAGCTGTGGGAAACCACCATGAACCCTCAGACCCGCATCATGCTGCGGGTAGAAATGGAGGACGCGGCCATGGCAGATGAGATTTTCACTATTTTAATGGGAGACAAGGTAGAGCCCAGAAGGGACTTTATTGAACGCAACGCAAAATATGTACAGAACTTGGACGTATGATTCTGACAGAAAGGTATGGTAACGGATATGAACAAAGGCGATAATCCTCCCCGAAGTTTACAGGAAGAGGAAGCGTATTTGCAGGAAGAAGCAAATATGCAGGAAGTGGAAGAGGAAGAAGAGCCGGAAACCGGAGAAATCGAAATAGAGTGGGACGGCTCCGAGGCGGAACTGGTTGCCGATGAGGACGCGGAGGAATTTGAGGATAACTTTGCAGGCATAAAGCTGAACTATGTTTTAAAGGAAGAAGAAATTTACGATGCGCTGCGTTCCTCCAAAAGCTACAAAAGCGCGCAAAAGCGCATGATTGTCGAAAGCATTATTTCCTGTGTGATGTCCGGCGTTTTTTTCACCATGTTCGCCATAGATATCAACTGGACCACGTTGGTTTTTGCCATTTTGTGCCTGATTTTGGCGGCTGTGATATGGCCGGCTTCCCTGTACAGCGTCAGGAAAAACGCAAAAAGGCTGACAAGCGGGGAAGAAGTGCAAATGGAAATTTATCCTTCTTTAATAGAAATGGGAAAAGAGGAGGATAAATGGATCATCCCGCTGGACGGTACGGTAAAATGCCGCAAAACCAATCATCTGTTTGTACTGCAAACCGACCCGTCGCATATCACCATTCTGCCTGTGCGCTGTATCGAGCCGTCTGTTCTGCCGGACGTGGAGGCAATCATCCTGTCCGGCACCGCGCAGACAGCGTAAAAGGAGGGAAAAGCCTTGACAGAACAGGACCGCATTCCCGCGCTTTCCTTTGACCGGCTGTCCGCCGGGCGGGATTCCTTTTCAAACGCCTATCTGATTGCCCGCAGTACTGTTTCTCCCATTCACCTGCCAATCATCAAGGCGGGTATCTGCTTATCGCTGGCAATTTTATCAGCCTCTGTACTGCCGCTGTATATTACGTTTTTTTCCGGCTTTGTCATGCCGGTCATCGCCGTCAGCTTTTTTGTACTGCTTTCGCTGTTTTTCGCCATTGTCTGGCCCGGTATCATCAAAGGGCGGGGCGCTAAAATATTCGATTCCAACCAAATGCTGTCGCTGCCGTTTTCCGCTTCGTTTTTTAAGAGCTTTTTCGAGATTGAAAATGAAAAGGAGACCATACGGGAATACTGGACGGAAATAGACCGCAGCCTGGAAACAAAAAATATGTTCATTATTCTGGGCGGGCGGCAGCGTCCCCTTGTGCTGATCGAAAAGAAGCACCTTTCCGATGAACAGCAAAATACGCTTTCCTCTTTTTTGGAAAAGGTGCTGATATTCAAACACAAAAAAGCAAAATGACTTATTAACAATATGCCGGCCGCCTGTGGAAAAAAGAAAGGACAGACGCACATGGAGCAAAAGCGGGTCACCGTAAATTATCTGATTACTAAAGATGATTTGTATCAGTTTGCCCTTGCCGCAATAAAGGACCGCAGCGATAAGGCGGAGCGATGGTGCTGCCGCCTTGCGGGACTTTTAACGGTCGTATTCGGCCTGGTGGGCGCAGTCTTTCTTGCAGCGGCCGCGTATCAAAGGGTCGTTTACCTTTTGATTGTTTTTGCCGGTCTGGCAGTGGGTCTGTATTATGATACGCTGCATCCTTATTTGATGAGAAAGCAGGTAAACGCGTATGTCAACGGAGCAAAATGCTGCTCCGAGCTGCTGTTTTTTTATGAAACAGAGATGCAGTTTGCACTGGAAAATTACAAAGCCGTTATACCGTACCGTATGCTTTACCAGGTGGTGGAAACGGAGCGGCTGTATATCATAAAAATAGGGCTTGACCAAATAAAATATGTGCCCAAGCGTGCAGTCACTCCGGAAGACTGCGCATTTATCAACCGCTGTTTCAAAGCACAGCTGAAAGAAAAATTTAAGCGAGAAGGTGTCCGATAAATGGAAGAAAATCAAGAACTGCAGGCGCAGGAAAAAATTATTAACGTAGACATTGAAAGGGAAATGAAAAAGTCCTTTCTGGACTATTCCATGTCCGTTATTGTTTCCCGCGCATTGCCGGACGTTCGCGACGGACTAAAGCCGGTTCACAGAAGAATTTTATATACCATGTTTGAAAATAACCTGTATCCGGACAGAGCCTACCGCAAATGTGCAGATACCGTAGGCTCCGTGCTGGGCAGGTACCACCCCCATGGCGACGCTTCTGTGTATGACGCGCTGGTACGCCTGGCACAGGACTTTTCCATGCGTTATATGCTCGTGGACGGACACGGCAACTTCGGCTCCGTTGACGGCGACCCGCCGGCTGCCTACCGTTATACAGAAGCAAGAATGAGCAAGACCTCCATGGAAATGGTAGCGGATATTGAAAAGGAAACAGTGGATTTCCGCTCCAATTACGACGACCGTCTGCAGGAGCCGGAGGTTTTGCCTTCCCGCTTCCCCAACCTGCTGGTAAACGGCTCCACAGGTATTGCCGTAGGTATGGCAACCAATATCCCGCCCCATAATATGGTCGAGGTCATAGACGGTATGTGCGCCATGATAGACGACCCGGATATTTCCCTGGAAGGTCTGATGGAGCATATCAAAGGGCCCGATTTTCCCACAGGCGGCATCATCATGGGCCGCAGCGGTATCCGTTCCGCTTACGCAACGGGCAGGGGCAAGGTAGTCGTACGCGCCCGCGCGGAAATCGTGGAAGAAAAAAACGGCCGGTTCAAAATCATTGTAACAGAGCTGCCGTATCAGGTAAATAAAGCAAGGCTCATCGAAAATATTGCCGAGCTGGTAAAGGAAAAGCGCATCGAGGGCATTTCCAATGTGGAGGACCATTCCGACAGAAACGGTATGCACATGGTCATCGACGTCAAACGGGACGCTTCCCCGCAAATCGTGCTGAACCAGCTGTACTCCTTTACCCAAATGCAAACCACCTTTGGCGTGATCATGCTTGCCATTGTAAACGGGGAGCCAAAGACCCTGAATCTGGCCGGTATGCTCAGCGAGTATATCAATTTCCAAAAGGACGTTGTCACAAGGCGTACCCGCTTTGATTTGAGAAAAGCGGAGGAGAGGGCGCATATACTGGAGGGTCTGCGTGTTGCGCTGGACTTTATTGACGAAGTGATTGCGATCCTCCGTTCGGCAAAATCCATTCCGGAGGGCAAAACCGCTTTAATGGAGCGTTTTGGTCTGGACGACATACAGGCAAACGCCATTGTACAAATGCGGTTGGGACAGCTGACCGGCCTGGAACGGCAGAAAATCGAGGACGAGCTGACGGCCTTGGGAATCAAAATCGCAGATTTTAAAGAAATTCTGGAAAATGAGTCCCGTTTGCTGGAGCTGGTCAAGGAAGAAGCCATCGCCGTAAAAGCAAAATTCGGCGACGAACGCCGTACGGAAATTGCCGCCATCAGCGGTGAGGTAGACATAGAAGACCTGATCCCCAGGGAAGAATGCATCTTCACCATGACCAATTTCGGCTACGTCAAGCGTCAGAAAATGGACGCCTATAAAACGCAGCACCGCGGCGGCCGCGGCGTAACAGGCATGACGACCCGCGATGAGGACGTGCCTACGGAGATGTTCGTCATCAACAGCCATGACTATGTCATGTTCTTTACCAATTTGGGCAGGGTCTACCGGTTAAAATGCTACGAGGTGCCGGAGGGCTCCCGTACCAGCAAGGGCATGAATATCGCAAACCTGCTGCCCATTGCCTCAGACGAGCGGGTCACTTCCATTATCCGTGTGCCGGAATTTGATGAAGACAGCTATCTTGTCATGGTGACCCGCCGCGGCATCATCAAGCGCACCGACCTGCTGGCATACAATACCGCAAGAAAAGGCGGCGTCATTGCCATTGACCTGGACGAGGGAGACGAGCTGGCCTGGGTAGACGTCACAGACGGCAGCCGGGAACTGCTGGTCGCCACCAAAAAAGGCATGGCCATCCGGTTTAAGGAAACAGATGTGCGCGCAATGGGCAGAACTGCCCGCGGCGTAAAGGCGCTTACCTTAAAAGAGGACGATTTGGTAGCAGGTATGTGCGTGCTTCATGAGGGCGGCCTGGTATTGACCGTGTCCGAAACGGGTTATGGCAGGTTGTCTCCCGCAAGCGATTACCGCACACAGACCAGGGGCGGCAAGGGCCTTATCAACTACCATGTGGATAAATACGGAGATGTCGCTTCCGTCAAAGCGGTCAATTTAGATGAAGATATTATCATGATATCTTCCAACGGCGTTATTATCCGTATCGAGGCCGGTTCCATCCGCGAGTGCGCACGGCCCAGCAAAGGCGTACGGGTCATGCGTGTAGACGGCGTGGAAAATAAAGTCGTTACCCTGGCAAGAGCGCCTCACGACGAAGAGGAGACCAGCAAGGACGTGGAGATAGAGGACGACGGCCAGGACGAAGTACCCGACGAAAACGAAGGCAGCGAATAAAATATAATTTTAAGCAAAAAAGAACCATCAGTAAGATGGTTCTTTTTTTGTCCGGTACAAAATCATCTGTAAAGTACGCAAAATCTGTGCAAAAATTCGGTTATAACAGCGGCAGGGAACAGCACAAAAATTGCATACAGAAGAACCCTTTTCAGCACCCGTCTAAATTTGAAACGTCTGTTTCTATTCATTCTTTTGCTGTATTGACAGAATATACTCCCGTAGATATTTGAACGGGAACGGCAGAACCGTAAGCTGTCCGTTGCGAACAAAAGTGACGTTCATCAATGGCAGCAGATCATCAAATTTTACAGGCGCGTTTTTATATGGCTCAATCATACGAATATTGGCCGAGCTGTTTACAACCGCCCGCATTCCTTCTCCAATAATGCCGGCAAAATAGTACTTGCGGCGGCCCTGCTCAAATAGCTTAATATCCGTTATAGAAGATAACAGCGCGCGGCGTTTTTCTTTTCCACGCAAGCAGGTATCGCCCAATGTAAGTTTTTTGTGGATTTCTTCCATTTCGGGTATTGTAAACCACGAAGTTTTTCTAATGATATTGATATCCCCGTTTTCATAGCGGATTATTCCGGCAACATCGTTTGTATCTGTAAAAATATTTACGCAGTCTGTATAGTCGTTAAGCGTAAACAAATCAAACTTATGCTCTTCAAAATCAAACGACCCGTCAGGCTTGATTTTCATAAAGAAATAACGCTTTTCGCCAAGAATGGCTGCCTGCATACCAAACGAAATCTCCGTATTTATACCGGTACTGCTCCAGTCAAATAATGAAATACGCTTATGCACAATATCACGTTTTATCAATAATTCATGGATAACCGTTGTAATGGCGGCATCCGCGTTATCCTTAAAATTTTCCAGCGTAATATGCTGTACAGCCGTACCGTCATAAACCTTGTCATGAGGATCGTGGCTGCCGTTATAATAAGCCCTATTGTGAATGACGCACAAATTTAAACAATCTCCGGCTGTGCGTTTTCCTACAGTGGCTTTCATACCGTATTTTTCTTTTAAAATCTCTTTGATTTCATTACAAAATGTAAAAGAATCGTCGCTGCTGACACAATCAACAATTTTGATTTTATTTTCTGTCAGGAGCTTTTGAATCGTCCGTCTGTTTTCCTTAACAAGGCTTTTGGGGCTGTCAGCGGCAGTATATTCATTGATCGATTGAAACTCAAGACGGCATATCCCTTTATACCTGTCGTTAAAGCGGGCCAGTATATTTGCAGCCATTCCCATTTTAGACGATTCAAATTTCTCAAGATTCCGTATGTCCATAAAAGGGATTTCCGTTCGGTCGTTTTGTGTTTGCCGCAGGATAAAACACGCGTCGGTATCGGTATTCAGTTTACGGCGAAGGGTATTCTTTGCAGAAAGTGTGTATTTGGGATACTGCTCAAATTTCCGCTGATCAAAAATCATCTGTTTTTTCAGTAATTCCGACGTAAACGTATGTACCGTTATTGTAAGGCGCATATCCCTGGTAACGGCAAATTTAAGACAAGGGATTTTCAAAATTTTACTCTCATTTTCCCGGCTGCTTTTTTTGATCCACTTTGGATGGAAGCAATACAGGTGACCGGTAAGGTTGTTAAACCGCAGAAGCCTGCAGTCGTATGAGCCAAGCCCATTGAGCAAAAGGGACACCAGGACTCTTTTATCCGCAGCCTGAATATCCATTGCGCCAATTGTAATGTTATCCCCGTCGTCTGTTTTCAATAATATATCTTTCAAAAGAAATATATTTGCTGTATTTTTCTCCATCAGCACATAAAAACACCGGCCGGAATCAAAATATACAGAACGGACCTGATTGCATAACAAAGGGGTATCCAGAATAAGCGCGCCGTATTTAAAATATTCCTGTGTTGTTTCAACTTTAAAAACATCAAATTTCTTGTCCAGCGCATTTTGGTCCATATCTATTTCAAGTTGATTGGTTTTGATTGGTATATTCACAGATACACTCCCTTATTTTCTCCCATGCAGAAATTTCCTGCACAGGTATTGATGACTCATTTTTCAATAACGAAGGAATAATGACTATTTTGATGCCGTCCTCTGTTTTTTCACGAATAACGTAATTTCCGTCGGCAAATATATTGGCAATAATCACGCATTTTGCCCCGCATTCTCTGGCTTTCTTTATAATATGAGAGATTTCCTGGTCTGATTTTTTATAGCTGTATTCGTGCCAGTTTTTAAAATCTACAAAAACAGAAGTATTTTTCACTTGAAAATCAAACAATTCAAACAGGTCGTTATCCTCAATGTCAAGCAGCTCTGCGTTAAGATAGTGATGAAAAAGAGCCTTTCCCACAGCCTCTCCAAGCGCACCGCGATAAATATTATTGAACAAAGGCGGGGACATGATATATTTACCCGGCGAAAATGATGTTGCCCAATGCTGATTTTCAAAATAGCCCCTTAAAAAGTCCGAACGCATCAAAAAGTCCAGCCTGCTGGATTCTGCGGATACTTCAGCCATACCGGCCTTTTTGGTGAAAAACACCTGCACATTGTCAAAATCTCTTTCCCAGGTATAAAAAATACGATTATTTTCCTCCGGCATTTCCACATAAAAATAGGAAATGATCATTTCCTTGTACTCAAATTCCATATGCTCCAAATCAGCGGCAGAAATGCTCGGATACATCAAAACAATTTTACGTAAATGCTTCCAGCAAATCATTTTGTCATCCGTCCAGTTTTCACGCAATATGGTATTGATAAATTTAATGACGCGGTTGGAGTTCAGCTGCGCGTTATTTTGCAGCAGTTTCTCCCGTTCTTCTATGTTATGCTCTTTTGCAATGGAGGCCAGCGCTTCCGTCAGCTTTAAAAATTCATAGTTGAACATTTTCCCGCTGCATATATTAAAATCTATACGGTCTGCAATTCTGCTGTCTGCAAAAACATAAATGTCCTTTGCCTTTAAATTGGTTCTGCATATCCGCCCAATGGCCTGAATTATGACTCTGGTAGCCAATAAAACAACACTGCGGCAATTATAAATATTTGTCACAGGTTCCATTGGCACAATCTTTGTACTGTAACAGCGGAACGCTTTTTTAATAAGCGCCGTAGCGTCATGGACAGACAGTTCGGCTTTTTCCTTGAGCATTTCAACATAAAATATATATTTTATAAAGTCTTCTTCTGTTAAATTAGGCGTAAGCTGCGGAATCAGATTTGTAGGCATATCAAGATAAATTGCATCAAAATCTTTTTCTCCCTTATTTGAAAAATCATTGACTGCAACAAGATTTTCCCGCATGGCTTTTGGGGCGGGGTGCTGTAAATTTTGCCCGGCGCCAATCGTCTGGTAAACAGAGAGAACAAACAGCCGTTCCTCGTTGCTTAACCGTTTGATAATGTCATCTTTTTTTGTGTCGTACTCGTCGCCGTCAAGCTGTATTACATTTTTTTCAACGTCAAAAGCTGTACTTTCCCAGCAGGTAATAATTTTAAATATATCAAGCAGAACATTCAAATCAAGCGTCTTATCATTTTTTCGGGGGTGTTTTGTCAAAACACAAAGAAAGGACTGTATGTTTTGCCGAGTCAAAAAAGCTTTAAACGCGGTCGCAATGCGCAGATAGCGCTCCTTATTGTAATTCTTATTGTCTTCCGAGCACGCCCGCTCAATACGGTCAAATAAATCCTGCGCCAGCTCTTTGTCAGGAATCACCTTTTCCCATGCACTGGCGGAATATTCGCCGCCGCCAATCAGCTGCGTATGGATTTTCACTTTATGGTATCCCTTTACCGACTGTAGAAAGGTATCTTCCAGCTGTTCTCTTTCCGCGTCAGTCATACAGATATATTTGTCCTGCAATTTTTTTGCCAGGTATGCAATGTCATAATTTCCAATCGCGGAAGGGATCATGGCAGTGGCGGAAATACCCAGTACCTTTGCTTTTTCGCAAAACCGTAGCAGCAGCTTTTCCGGTGTCAGCTGAAATGAGCACATCATGATTTTTGACTGCATATCATGGGCATAATTATCTTCAAAATCATAATAGCGGAACCCTTTTTCGTAAAACGCCAGGTCCAATCCGGCAAAGGGAATTTCGGTTTTATTTTTATAGGAAGAAACTAAAATTTGAGCGGTTAAATAGTTGATATAGGCACCGGACAGCTTAAACTCAGCTAATACGGTCCGAACGGCTTCTTCTAACGTAAAGTCGTCGCTGTTATTCTCACGGC
The DNA here is from genome assembly GCA_944384795.1 of uncultured Clostridia bacterium. Classification (GTDB taxonomy): domain Bacteria; phylum Bacillota; class Clostridia; order Oscillospirales; family Acutalibacteraceae; genus UMGS1071. The sequence continues at coordinate 20,791 of CALWUX010000099.1, forward strand.
GCTGTCCTGTTTTAAGCTGCTGGTAATTAAGGGCAAGAATCCGCACAGCCCCCATAAAATAGGTAATAAATCCGCGCAGCTTGCCAAGCATAACCTGAATATTGTCCCGGTCTTTTTCAGGACGCTCGTTAAAAAACTTAATTTCATTGATTTGCTTGTTATGATCCGTAACTGCCGCAATATATGACTTATTCCCGTTTAAAATAGAATGATACTGATGATCCTGAAAAAGGAAATTATTCACATTTTCATCGGTCGTATGTTCTGTTCTGTGACTGTATTTCAATGAAAAGGTGTCATGAATGTCGTCCGCTATTTTTTTGGTTTTGTCCAAAATATCCTGCAGCGACAGTCCCTTGCAGTTGTTTTCTTCTTTTTTCTCAGAGGGCTTTGTTAATACCGCGGGAAATTTACGCATCTTAAGAGCGGAATAAACTGCGTTAAAAAGGTCAATATAGTCAATTTTATCAAGCAGCCCGTTCTGAATAATATTTTTTAAAACAGTCTCCTTGGTGGCGTCAAACTCGTCAATAAAAACAATGGCGTTTTCAAGTATATCCGAATGATACAGCATGGTGGCAGGCTCAATAATTGTAGAGTTTAACGAGAGGAACTTGTCCACGCTCATAAAAATAACCTGACGCTCCCTCATAAAAACCGAGGGATATAAATCAGCTACCCACTGCCATTCGCTGTTGGTTTTAATTGCGGTCAGCCTGTCTTTGATATTTGCATATTTCTTTTTCAATAAAGATTGCAGCATTTTTCTGAATTTTGGTTCTGCCTCTCTGCGCAGAGAATCCTCTGCCGCCAGCAATGCGTTGCGCAGATGATATTTATTTTCGTTTCTTAAATTTTTTACAAGATTGACGTATTGCTCCAGCGACCTGTACTCATTTGATTTTTTAATGCTTTCAGGAATCCGTTCCGGCTTAAGACCGCTGATAACACTTTCGTAGTTAGAATCAATTTTCAGACATTTTTCTTCAAACTGAGCCGATTGTCCCTCTTTTTCAAACAATCTTTTTAAATCCTTGTCCGGCAAGTTCTTTTTCAAAGTTGTAATAAAGAAAAATTTCCGGTTGTCAGAGGGGTCCTGCACAGCATCAAACATATATTTTACAACAGAGTATGTCTTTCCCGCGCCCGTGGGCATATCCAAAAGAAATAGTCCGTTCGTATGTTCATTCTCGCAATACCGTTTTATAATGTTATACATAAATATCTTCCTTGTTGCCTTATTTGCTGTTTCCTGCCAGCAATGCTTTTGCTCTTTCACCATCCGTTTCACCCTGTATCCATTTACCGTCAGCCAAAAAATACCGGAAGTCTGTTGTCCTTTGGCTTTACCGCAGCGGACTTATTTTCCAAAACCTGCAAGGGGAACTTTTCTGCCAAAATATATTACCGTTATTTGTAAAATTTTAAAATAGAAGAATGTTAATTACAAAAATGTAAAATCATGTAATATATTTGCTTTTATTGTAGAGAAAATTTTGTCAATTGTCAACAAGTTTCAGCAAACAGCGCAGCAGCTGTCAGGTTTACCGCCCTGTAAAACAAATCGTATCAT
>CALWUX010000100.1 GCA_944384795.1 uncultured Clostridia bacterium
TCGACACGCAATTTTGTCAGATTATGCAATGAAACTACGCCCGGAAGCTGGACTGGCTGCTTATTGCATACCCATGCCACCAAAAAGCGCATGAATTTTTCCGAGCATTGAATCATTTTTACCTGGATACACCCGCTTTATGGGAAGTGGATTTTTCCTGGGAGGGCTTTGCCTGGATTGCCCATGACGACAACGAACAGAGCGTGATTGACTTTCGCCGCATAGACAAAAGCGGCCGCGAGCTGATTGCCGTGTGCAACTTTGTGCCGGTGCAAAGAGAGAATTACTGTATCGGCGTACCGCTTGCCGGCGTTTATGAGGAGGTTTTTTCCACAGACGCAGAGGCCTTTGGCGGCAGCGGCGTTACCAACGGCGGCAGCATAAAAACCATTGACGAGCCTATGCACGGCTTTGACCAGCGTATTTCGCTGACCCTACCGCCCCTTTCCGTCCTCTATTTAAAATGCAAGCGCCGCAGACAGAGCAAACCGAACACAGGCCCGGCAAAAACACCCAAAACGACAAGGACGGCAAAAACAAAAACGGCCGGCAAAAGCACCAAAAAACAGACAGAATAAACCGGCGGAGCGACCCATATTACAAGGAGGAAAACTTATGTTACCAAAACAAGAAGCAGTAGCCATGCTGCTTGCAGGCGGACAGGGCAGCAGGCTGGGCGTGCTTACCAAAAAGCTGGCCAAGCCGGCCGTGCCTTTTGGCGGAAAATACCGCATTATTGATTTTCCGCTGTCCAACTGCATCAATTCCGGCATTGAGACCGTGGGCGTGCTGACCCAGTACCAGCCGCTGATTTTAAACGATTACATCGGCAGCGGACAGCCGTGGGATTTGGACCGTTTAAACGCCGGCGTGCACGTGCTTCCTCCCTACCAGCATATCGACGGCTCCGACTGGTACAAGGGCACCGCAAACGCCATTTACCAGAATATGAATTTTATCGAGCGGTACCGTCCGGACCATGTGGTGATTTTATCCGGCGACCATATTTATAAAATGGACTATTCCAAAATGGTGGCGATCCACAAGGAGCACGGCGCGGCCTGCACCATAGCGGAAATTGAAGTCCCTATGGAGGAAGCCTCCCGCTTCGGCATTTTAAACACGCGCAGCGACGGCACCATTTACGAGTTTGATGAAAAACCAAAGCACCCGAAAAGCAATAAGGCTTCCATGGGTATTTACGTATTCAGCTGGGACAAACTGCGCGAGTATTTGACCCGGGACGAAGCAAACCCTGATTCCGGCAATGATTTTGGGAGCGATGTGCTGCCTGCCATGCTTCGTGCCGGCGAAAAAATGATGGCGTATGCATTTTCCGGCTACTGGAAGGACGTGGGCACCATAGACAGCCTGTGGGAGGCCAACATGGACCTGCTCAACCCGAAGGTGCCTTTGGATTTAAGCGATGAAAGCTGGAAAATCTATTCCCGCAACCCCACCCTGCCGCCCCATTATATTTCCGGCCGTGCGCACGTACAAAACGCTTTGGTGGCAGAGGGCTGCAACATTTACGGCACGCTGGACTCCTCCATTGTGTTTGAGGACGTGACCATTGAAGCGGGCGCCGTTGTACGCGACTCCATAATTATGCCCGGCGCAAAAATAGAGGCAGGCGCCGTGGTGCAGTACGCTATAATAGGGGAGCAGGCTGTGATAAGGGAAAACGCCCAAATAGGAAAACGGCCTGAGGATACAAAGGATTTAGCGCAATGGGGCCTGACGGTGGTAGGCGGCGGCTATACGGTGCCGTCTGCCGCGGCGGTCCCGCCCAAAACCATGCTGGACGCAGACGACCAAAAGGAGGATACGGCATATGCGCGGCAATAATGTTGCAGGTATTTTGTTTTCCAATGTACATGATGATAAAATCCGGGAGCTGACGGAAAAACGGACCATTGCTTCCGTTCCCTTTGGCGGCAGATACCGCTTGATCGATTTTCCCCTTTCCAACATGGTCAATTCGGGCATTAGCAAGGTGGGTGTTGTGACAAAAAGCAATTTCCAGTCTTTGATGGATCACCTGGGCTCCGGAAAAGCATGGGATCTTTCCCGCAAACGGGACGGCCTGTTTTTTCTGCCCCCGTTTGGAAAGCAGGACCGGGAGATCTCCAACAGCCGCATTGAGGCGCTGGAATCCATTCGTCATTTTCTTATTACGTCAAAGGAAGATTACGTACTGCTCAGCGACTGCGATATTGTATGCAATCTTCCCTACCATGACGTGATCGAAAGCCATATCCGCAGCGAGGCGGACATTACCGCCGTTTACCGGCACGGGGTGATCCCCCCGCATATGAGCGAGCCGGTTGTTTACCATGTGCAGGAAAACGGCCTCCTGCGCGATATGCTGATCCAGCCCAAAACAGACGGCCCCTGCAATTACGGCCTGAATATGTATGTGATTGACCGTATGCTGCTCCTTGCGCTGACAGAGGACTGCGTCAGCAGGAATATGTATCATTTTAACAGGGATTTTATACAGCGCAATATGCACAAATACCGTTTTCACTGCTATGAATTCAAAGGCTATGCCAGGGTCATCTGCTCTACGCAGGACTATTTTCAGGCAAATATGGACCTGCTTGACCCGGATATACGGGCACAGCTGTTCCGGCCGGAAAAACCAATCTATACGAAAGTGCGGGACGATATGCCGGCCAGATACGGCCTTGGCGCCGAGGTGACGGAATCTCTGATTGCAGACGGCTGTGTGATTGAGGGCCGGGTGCAGAACAGTATTTTGTTCCGCGGCGTAAAAGTGGCAAAGGGCGCGGTGGTAAAAAACTGCGTCATTATGCAGGACACCTGCATCGGCGCAGGCTGCAGCCTGCAGAATGTGATTACAGATAAGGACGTTACGGTGCAGGACGGACGCGCGCTGATGGGCACGGACGATTACCCTGTATTTATCAGCAAAGGCAGTATTGTTTGAGTTTCATAACAGAAAGGCGTGTGATCATCGTATGAAGATTTTATATTGTACCAGCGAGGCCCTTCCCTACATTGCCACCGGCGGGCTGGGAGATGTAGCAGGCTCTTTGCCGCAGGCGCTGCGCCAGCGTTTGATTGGCTGCCGCGTTGTGATGCCGCTTTATGAGGATATTCCGCAGCATTTGCGTGATGAAATGAAATTTGTCACCAGCCTTTCCGTTCCCGTGGCGTGGCGGCGCCAGTACTGCGGTGTATTTGAAGCCAGACACAACGGTGTGATCTACTATTTTATAGACAACCAGTATTATTTTAAACGCAGCGGTATTTACGGCCATTACGACGACGCAGAGCGCTTTGCATTTTTTTCCAGAGCTGTTTTGGAAATGCTTCCGCTGATTGACTTTCGGCCGGATATACTGCACTGCAATGACTGGCAAACGGCGCTGGTGCCCGTTTATTATCACTTGTTCTACGGCAGCCGGGAGTTTTACCAGAATATGAAAACCCTGACCACGATCCACAATATCCAGTACCAGGGCAAATACGGCCAGGAAATCCTCACAGATGTGCTGGGGATTCCAAAGGAAGCCGTTTCGCTGGTGGAATACGACGGCTGCGTCAACCTGCTCAAGGGCGCAATCGAATGCTCCAACTGGGTGTCTACCGTCAGTCCCACTTACGCGCAGGAAATCCTTGACCCGTGGTTCTCCCATAAGCTGGACGGTATTTTACGGGAGCGGGCATTCAAGCTGTCCGGTATATTGAACGGCATTGACACAAAAAATTATGACCCGGAAACCGATGCGGATATTTACGCTCCTTACAGCGCCCAACAGCCGGAAAACAAAGCCGTAAACAAACAAAAGCTGCAGGAGCGCCTCGGCCTTGCGCAGGAGCCGGACATTCCCCTGATTGGCATGGTGACCCGCATGGTTCCCGCCAAGGGTCTGGACCTGGTTATGGAAGCCATGGAGCAAATCATGGAGCAGCGCGTGCAATTTGTGATATTGGGCTCCGGCGATTTTGAATACGAGTCTTTTTTCCGCAGTATGCAGGAAAAATATCCCGGCCGGCTGGTGGCCTGCCAGGGCTTTGTACCGGAGCTGTCCCGCAAAATTTATGCCGGCTCCGACCTCTTTTTAATGCCCTCCAGAAGCGAGCCCTGCGGCCTTTCTCAAATGATTGCCCTGCGTTACGGCTCCATTCCCGTTGTAAGGGAAACAGGCGGGCTGAAGGACTCCATACAGGACAGCGGCGACGGCAGCGGCAACGGCTTTACCTTTTCGCATTACCACAGCGGCGATATGCTGCACGCGCTCCGTCGGGCACTGGCGGGCTATGAAAACAAAGAAGGCTGGGCTGTTTTAGTCGCGCGCGCTTTGCAGTGCGACAACAGCTGGGGACGCTCCGCCAACGAATATATTCGCTTGTACAGACAATTATTAAAATAAAGGTATCCATACCCTTTGCCTTTCATAGCACAAATAAAAATATCCCCGCGGCGAAATTTGGCCGCGGGGATATTCTTATTCCGGTATATATCGCTCCACTTTCATGCGCAGGTGATATTTTTTGCGTAAATCCGCGATTTTCTCCATAAGTGCAGACTGATGATGTAAATCCAGCGCCCGCTGGTCCTTCCAGCGGTCAATCAGCAGCACCGTTTCCGAATCTTCCATAGGGAAAAAATATGCGTATTGCTCATTTCCCGCTTCCTCCCGCACGGCACGCACAATGCCGCTTTCCGTCATCTCCTGTGCAAATCGCCTTGCGCTTCCGTTATCACCCGTATAATATATATGTACCGTAATACTCATGCTTTTTACCCTTTCTGCCGTAAAATAAAAAAGACGCCGCAAACACAAAATACTGCTGCAGCGTCTTTTGCTCCTTATCCGCAGACAGAACATCCGCGGAAAAAGCATTATTGCTTATTGCCAAAAATGGCCATAATGTCTGTATAGGAATCGTCCTCGTCCAGAGGTGCGGCCTTGCCCTGGCCGTCCGGTTTGTGTGCAGGCGCCGTTGTGTTGGATTCCCCAAACAAAGGCAAATCCAAATCATCGCTTTGATTTTTCTCGGTCTCCGCTACTTTTGCAGCTGCGGAACGGGCCCTTGCCTCCGGAGAAAAACCGGTGGCAATTACGGTTACGCTCATTTCATCGTCCATGCTTTCATCAAGGGCGGCGCCCCAGATAATATTGGCGTCCGGATGCGCCATATCCGTAATCATTTCCGACGCGACCGTAATTTCATCTAAACCAATGTCGGGAGAAGAAGTGATATTGATGATAACGCCCATGGCTCCGCTGATGGAGGTTTCCAGCAGCGGACTGGAGATTGCCCGCTCGGCCGCCTGCTTTGCCTTATCGTCACCGGAGGCACGTCCCACGCCCATGTGCGCATAGCCCGCGTCCTTCATAACAGAGGTAACGTCCGCAAAATCAAGGTTTACAAGACCCGGAACATTGATCAGCTCGGAAATACTCTGCACGCCCTGCCGCAGAATATCGTCCGCCGCTTTAAACGCGTTGAGAAGCGTCAGCTTTTCCTTGCTGATCAAATGCAGCCTTTCGTTGGGAATAATGATCAGGGAGTCTACGTGCTCGCTCAGCTTTTTGATACCCTCTTCAGCCTGGTCCATACGGCGCTTGCCTTCAAATTTAAACGGCTTTGTTACAATACCTACCGTTAAAATGCCCAGGTCCCGCGCAACCTCCGCAACAATGGGCGCAGCGCCTGTACCTGTACCGCCGCCCATACCGGCGGTAATGAATACCATGTCAGCGCCTCTGAGCTGCTCTTCAATTTTCTCGCGGCTTTCGGAAGCGGCTTTGTTGCCCATTTCCGGCTTTGCGCCCGCGCCTTTTCCTTTTGTGGAATTATCGCCTATGGTGACCTTTTCCGTTGCTTTGGAACGGTTGAGCGCCTGCTGGTCTGTATTGACAGCAATAAACTCAACGCCTTTGACGCCGGCCTCAACCATTCTGTCTATGGCGTTGCCGCCGCCGCCGCCGACACCCACAACTTTTATTTGAACCTGACCGTTTTCGTTATCGATTTCAAAAGGCATCGCTTTGTTCCTCCTCTTAACTCTCTCAACATATTCCTATATAAAAAGTAAAATGATATGCAAAATTAGTTACACTATTTAATTTATCACTTTTAGCGAAAAATTTCAATAAGTTTTCGCGTGTTTTGTGTGAAATTATTGACTTTGTGCATATATTTTATAAAAACAATTTGCTTTTTAACGAAAATGCCACCCATTTTCCGAAAAAAATTCGGCAAAATTCTTAATTTGTTCTTATTTTACTTACAACTTAAAAACATTCTGTCCGCCATGATGTTTTACCCTCGTTTTTTGTACCTTTTCCCCTGATACGGCAGGTATGTATGGACAGCGCCGGCCGTTAAGCGGCGGCCTGGCTGGAAAGCGCTGAGTAATCCGGTGAAAAATAGACCTTGTTATTGTCCGTCACTACGGTCAGATTCAGCGTTCCCCGTTCCGTTGACTGGATATTGCCCGAATCGAAAATGCTTTTTGCAAACCTTGCCTTATAGTCCAAATCTGTGGCAATGCCAAAATTCATGGTGATTCTTCCGTCATACACCGCTTTCAGATTGTATGTATCCGAAACGTCGATTTGGGTGATTTTATCCAGCCCGCTTTGGGTCAGCGCCTCCAGCAGCTCTGTAAATGCTGTTTTCTGGTCGTTGTCCTCGTAAACAAGCATATTGCCCACAACCGCTTCCGCTATGCGCAGACCGGTGATCTCGGGATACCCCTGGGGAAGCTCCGCTGACTGCTCCAGGGCTTTTCCGTTATGGTCTATTATCAGGTAGCCGCCGTTGTAGGGGATTGCGCCCGCGATGACCGCGTCGGCAACGTGAATTGTTACGGTACCGGGCAGTTTGCGGGAAATGGTCACCTGCCCCACATATGGCAGGCGTTCCATGATATTCCGTATTGCCTGGTCTTTATGGAACAGGAACAGATTGCTTCCCTCGGCAATTTCGCTTTCCTTTATGATCTCTTCCGCGCTGTATCGGGAGGTCCCGGTCACCTCTACGGTGCTGATTTTAAACAGGACCGTCAGGCTCAGGGTAATAGCGGCGGCAATGATCACAACAAAAACGGAAAGATAAAATAAAATCAAATTGCGCTTTCTGTTTTTTGCTTTTGCTTTGACCTTTTTGGCCTGCATATTGCGCCTGCGCGGCTGGGTACGGGCAGGCCGGTCGCGGTATTCTACCTTTTTTTCCGTGTTTTTCCACAAATGATTTTTTTGACCATCTTTGTTCATACCAAACCTCCTGCGTTTTTACTTCCTGATGATTTGGGCGCCCAGCCGGCCGAGCGCGTCCTCTATGGCTTCATAACCGCGGTCCAGGTAATGCAGTCCGTGGACGGTCGTTTTGCCTTTTGCCGCAAGGCCCGCCACGACCAAAGCGGCGGCGCCTCTTAATTCCGCCGCGTAAACGTCTGTTCCGTAAAACTGAGGAACTCCCTGTACGATAGCGACTCTGCCCTCCACCTTGATGTCCGCGCCCAGCCGCGCCAGCTCGCAGACATGTTTGTACCTGCTTTCAAAAATCGTTTCTACAAAAATACTGGTGCCCTGGGCCAGGGCGGCCATTGCCATAACAGGCGCCTGCGCGTCTGTGGGAAAGCCCGGATACGGCATGGTCCGAATCAGCTTCAGCGGCCGCAGCCGCTGCGGTCCTGCAATACGCAGGGTATTGCCCTGCACACGGCAGACACAGCCGGCCTCTTCAAACACAGGCACCACCGAAGCCAAATGGGCGGGAACGATTTTCCGCAGCGTAACGCCGCTGCCTGTGACCGCGGCCGCCGCCATAAAAGTAGCGGCCTCGATGCGGTCTGCCATGACGGTGTATTCGCAGCCGTGCAGGCGCTACACGCCCTCTATGACCACGGTGCTTTCTCCCGCGCCGGAAATACGCGCCCCGCAGGTATTTAAAAAGCAGGCAAGGTCACAAATTTCCGGTTCCCTGGCCGCGTTATGGATCACCGTGGTTCCCCGCGCCCGCACGGAAGCCAGCATGATGTTTTCCGTAGCGCCCACACTGGGAAAGGACAAACTGACAGTACTGCCCACCAGCCCTTTGCCTGTGGTGCATTTCATACTGCCGCGGCACTCCCGGATATGCGCGCCCAAACGGCGCAGCGCGGACAAATGCAGATCGATGGGGCGGGGTCCCAGCTCGCAGCCGCCGGGCAGAGAAAGGCACGCCTGACCCATACGGCTTAAAACAGCGCCCAAAAACACGATGGAGGAGCGCATTTCCCGCATCAGCCGTTCCGGAATATCCGCATACGTCAGTACGGAGGGATCTATGATCACGTCGTGCCCTTCTCTTTTAACCTTGCAGCCAAGGTGCTCCAGGATTTTGATGCAGATGTCCACGTCGGACAGTCTGGGGCAGTTGTGCAGCACGCATTCGCTGCTGCAGAGCAGGCAGGCCGACAGCAGCGGCAGGGCACTGTTTTTTGCCCCATGAATACTTACTTCTCCCCGCAGTTTACATGGTCCGTCGATCTCAAGTCTTGCCACTGCCAACACCCTCTCATCATCATGTACATACCATATTCATTAAAAGAATATTTTCTGTATATACTATGTTTCCGAAAAGATATTGTTCCCTATCCCACGATCTCCTTTATGATTTTGTAAATGCGCTCGTTGGCGTCCAAAATCGCCATTTTTTTCGCGTTTTCTGCAAGGGTCGTGACCCTGCCGAACGTTCCGAACAAATCCTCCACGGTTTTGCACAGCGCCGGCCCTGTCAAATCCTTTTCCTCGATCATCACAGCCGCGTCCCTGCGGACCATGGCCATGGCGTTGTGGTACTGGTGGTTTTCCGCAACATTGGGAGAGGGCACCAAAATGGACGCTTTGCCCTGCGCCTGCAGCTCGCTGAGGGTAATGGCGCCCGCCCGGCAAATAACCAAATCCGCCGCCGCCAGGCAGTCGGGCATATCGCTGATATACTCCCGTACGTCAATATTTATTGCCAGATTCAGGTTCAGGCCCTTTTTTTCCAGCAG
>CALWUX010000101.1 GCA_944384795.1 uncultured Clostridia bacterium
GTCTTTGAATGGAGCAATCGCGCTCATACAAATGGACGATGTTGCCGTATTGGTCGCCCATGACCTGGATTTCGATATGCTTGGGGCATTCCAGATATTTTTCGATGAAGATGTCGCCGTTGCCGAAGGCTTTTTTTGCCTCGTTGGTGGCGCTGTTGAATTCCGCGATCAAATCCTCGGGACGGCGCACGATGCGCATACCGCGTCCGCCGCCGCCGGCAGCTGCCTTGAGCATAACGGGATAGCCGCAGGAATCGGCAAATTTCTGCGCGTCTTCCTCGCTTTGAATGGCTTCCTCTACGCCGGGAATGGTGGGAACGCCCACGGAATGCGCCACCAGCTTGGATTTGATTTTGTCGCCCATCTGGTTCATCATCACATGGTCCGGACCGATGAACGTGATGCCGGCTTTTTCGCACTCGTATGCAAACTGCTCGTTTTCTGCAAGGAAGCCGTAGCCCGGATGAATGGCGTCTACCCCTTTTGCGATTGCCAGCTCAATGATTTCGGCAATGCCCAGATACGCGTCAATGGGAGATTTGCCCGCCCCGATTTGATAGGATTCATCTGCCATGGTACGGAAAAGCGCTTCTTTATCCTCTGCGGAATAAATAGCGACCGTTCTAATGCCAAGCTCTTTGCACGCGCGGAACACACGAATGGCGATCTCGCCGCGATTTGCCACTAACACTCTTTTAAATTTCTTCATAAAAAAACATTCTCCTTCTGATTCGATTTGTGCGCCTATTACCTTTACAGTATCATAGCGGCAAACAATATCTTTACATAGCTGAAGTTTTCATTTAATCAATCATTGTTCATTTTATTACAAAACCGGTGAATTTACAATAGAATTTGTTTATGAAAAGAATTTTTGTACAAATATTTTAAAAACAGGGTATAATTATTGTTGAAAACTTAGTTTTATACAAAGCTGTTTTTTATAAAATGAATTTTTTATGAACACCGCGCTTTTTGATTGACAAAATGACACAATGTCATATATAATAATGACACAGTGTCATATCAGCGTGTGTCACCAACAAAAAACAAGGAAAGGCAGGGCGTTTTTTATGGAAAAGAAAAAACGGAAAATCCCCGTACGGAAAGAGCTGGTCACCTCGGTACTGATGATGGTGATGATGTTTGCCGTTATGTTTGCGTTTATGCCTTTGGTGGGCATGAACAACGCATTGACCGTGGGTATGGGCATTTTGCCTGTGCTGATGGTGACAAAAAACGATTACAGCCTGCATATCAAAAAGAATACGGTGTTCTTTTTTGCGGTCAATTTGTCCCTGGTAGCGCTGGCTTACGCCGCCGGTCTGCATTTGGCCGTGAAGATTCCCGTGTCCTTTGCCGTGTTTTTTCTGATAATTTATATTTTTACCTATGACGATAAAATGAGCGTCTATATGCCCTTTTTGCTGCATTTTATCATGATGCTCTACTTCCCTGTTTACGGTGCGGACCTGGGTATTCGTTTTGCCATTGTGGCCGTGCAGACCCTGCTGATGATGGGCCTGCAGCTGCTGGTACACCGCAATAAATTCCAGAAGAATATAAAATGGCAGATGGAAGCGCTGGCGCCCATGCTGGAGCAGCAGCTTCGCTCCATAGAGCAGGGAGAGGATTCGCAGGTACTGCTGGAGCAGAACCGGCAGACCGCGGACCGCCTTACGGCTCTGCAGGAGGCTCTGGATGGGAAAATGAGCCATTTTGTACACAAGTGGGACGCCGGAAGCAACTATTTAAAGGGCGTTTTATTGTTTAAACGAATCAACCGGGCGATTTTGGAGCTGTACTGCTCCGACGGACGGCAGGGGGCAAAAATGGCGCCCGCCGCGCTGGAGTCGCTTTCCGGCCTGCTTGACACCCTTGTGCGGTACGGGGAAAAACAGGCAAGCCGGCAGGACGTTGCCGCCGCCGCGGCCCGGTTTGCCGGCCAAACAGGCTCCGCGGCATTTTCCTGCGAGCTGGAAACGGATGTACATCTGTTTGAAAAAAAGCAGTTGGACGACACCGGGCGGACGGCGCCGGCGGCTTCCTTTTGGGACACCGTAAAAAGCAGAGCCAATGTGAATCATATAATTTACGCCTTAAAGGTCGCGTTTATCTGCGCAGGAGGTATGCTGGCAACGGAGCTGCTGCATTTGCCCAAAGCGTATTTGTTCCCGCTTTCCGTTGTGGTGGTGACCCAGCCATACGCAAAGCTGACCCGCAAGGCCGCGGTCAGCCGAATCCTCAATACCGTTTACATGGTCATCATTTATCTGCTGGCCTTTTCCTTTACCGACATCATCTGGCTGAATATCCTGATTCTTGTGGTGACCATTGTGGTGGGCGATATTTTCCTGAAATTTAATTTTAACGTTGTCATTTCCGGTATTGTGGCGGTGGCAATGGGCTCCATGGCGTCCTCCTCCGGCGGTATGACCGGCGCGCAATACGCTTTTATCCGTCTTGCTTATGTATGTGCCGCCTGTATTCTGATTGTTTTGATTGACGCTTTGTTCTTCCCCCGCCATATAAACGAAAGCGTCAGCAGGCTGCTGCGCAAATCCGTTTTGTGCAACAGGACGATTTTGGCGTGCCTTACCCAGCCGGATACGACCCCGGAAGCGCTGCTGCGGGCTTTAAGGGAAAAACGGGATTTGAACCGGCAGCTCAAGTTCAACCAGCAGTATGTGCATTCGGAGACGCTGAGCCGGTACCTGCTGAGCGACCAGGAATGGACCGAACGCGTCTACTTTTTATACGACGGCCTCTCGGAGGGGAGTTTGACCATGGAGCAGGTCTGCCGCGGCTGCCATATGCTGCGGGGACAAACAGGAAAGCTGCCGGACAGGGTGCAAACCGAGCAGGACAGGATACAGCTGGCGGTGACCCTGAATTTGTATGAGCTGCTGAAAGGTATGCAGGAATCGGAGCGCATTGCAGAAGAACAGCCCCAACCGGCAGGAAAGGTGTGAGAACGATGCCCACGGCGACTTTTTTAAATTTGCCAAAGGAAAAGCAGGACAAAATTTTAAACGCGGCAAAGCACGAGTTTGGGAAAACCTCTGTGGAGGAGG
>CALWUX010000102.1 GCA_944384795.1 uncultured Clostridia bacterium
TCCGTTCCAGTATACCACGGAACAGGAGGAAAACACAAATACGCCAAAAATTTCCCCGGGAATACGCAAACCGGCGCAGAATCCTTGACAAAACAAAGCGGAAGCCTTACAGTGAATATATCCTTATCACAGAACAGGAGTTTGCACAATGCTCAATCCCTTTTCCCGCGCCGAGCTTTTAATGGGCAAGGCAGGCATACAACAGCTAAAGCAGAAAAAAGTCGCGGTGTTCGGTCTTGGGGGTGTCGGCGGCTTTGCCGCGGAAGCCCTGGCAAGGAGCGCCGTGGGCGCCTTTTGCCTTGTGGACCACGACACGGTGTCCGTGACCAATTTAAACAGGCAAATCATCGCTACCATGGAAACCGTGGGAAAATACAAAGCAGACGTAATGAAGGAACGGATTTTGAGTATTTGCCCGCAAACCGCGGTAGAGGTCCGAAAAGAATTCTTTCTGCCGGATTCAGACGCTTCTTTTTTAAACGATTGCGATTACATCGTAGACGCCGTCGATACGGTTTCCGCCAAATTGGCGCTGGCTCAGCTTGCCTGGGAAAAGGGGATTCCCATCATCAGCAGTATGGGCACAGGCAATAAGCTGGACCCCACACGGTTTGAGATAGCGGATATTTACCAGACGTCGGTTTGTCCGCTGTGCCGCGTCATGCGGCAGGAGCTGAAAAAGCGCGGCATTCCAAAGCTGAAGGTGGTTTTTTCCAAAGAAGCGCCCGTCAAACGGGAGGAGGATGCGGAACTGGAACAGGATTCCTCCAAACGGCAGACGCCCGGCAGTGTCTCCTTTGTGCCGCCCGTAGCCGGCCTGCTTTTGGCTTCCCAGGTCATCAGGGACTTATCCTGGCAATATTGGCCCCAAAATCAATAAGCAGTCATAATCGGCCGGCTTCTGCCCATAATAAGGCGGGAGCCATTTTTATTTTCAGCGGAGGGATTTTTTATGAAAAGCGAAAGACATACCCAGCAAAAGAAAACGCGGCCGAACATCAAGCGCATCAAAACAATCACGGCATCCGTGCGCGGGCGTAACAGCCAGGCGCAGGAAAAAAGCGGTTTTTCCGCCAAAGCAGAGGAAAACAGCCAGCCGGCAGTTTATTCGGACGTGCTGGGCAGCTACACCGGCATGACGTATGACAACGAAGCGCCGGTTCAGGACGCAGACGATTTATAGCCGGAGAAATATTTTCCCCCGCGCTTTCATAAAATGGAACAAAGCGGGGGAGAGTGTACATGGTATTTCATTTCAAACGCAGAACAGTCATCATAGCTTCCGTTGTCTGTGCGGGCCTGTGCGCCGCCGCAGCAATCATTGCGGCCATATGCGGCGCCAACGCTCATGGAGGAGCCGCTTTGCAAAACAGTCCGGCAATGTCGGCGCAAGGGCCCGCTGTCAGCGAAGCAGGCGCGGCAGCGGAGGAAAACCAGCCGGCTATCCAGTACGCGGAATTCAACGTGCCTTACAGCGCGCTGGAAAAAGCGCTGGACATCGACATCCAAAGCCACCGGGAAAACAAGGCGGTCAAAATCAGCTGGATCGATTTGCTCTCCTACCTGGGCGCCAAATACGGCGGGGATTTTTCAAAATACAAAAGCACCCACATGGACGCGCTGGCCGGCAGGCTGCAAGCCGGAGAAACCATGGAGACCCTGACCGCGGGAATGACGTACTACGATTATTACAGCCGGGTCTATACAGCGGTGCTGGGAGGCATGACCGGCAGCTATCACATAGAGACCGTGCAGGAAAACGGAGAGACCGTGTGGCAGGAGCGGTACGGCCTGACAGCCTTTTCGCCCATTGCCAAAAATTATCCCTTTACCCATTATGACGATTTCGGCGCACAGCGCACTTACGGCTACAATCGGCGGCACCTGGGCCACGATTACATGGCGCAGACGGGAACGCCCGTCATCGCCGTGGAATCCGGCATTGTAGAGGCGGTGGGCTGGAACGAATACGGCGGCTGGCGGCTGGGCATACGCAGTCTGGACGGCAGCAGGTATTATTATTACGCCCATCTGCGCCAAAACCGCCCCTATGCCCAGGGCATGGAGGAGGGCAAGGTGGTCAAAGCGGGCGACGTGATCGGCTATGTAGGGCATACCGGATACAGCACGACCGAAAACGTCAATAATATCCGGGAACCCCACCTGCATTTGGGTCTGCAGCTGATTTTCGATAAATCACAAAAGGACGGCGCCAACGAAATCTGGATCGACCTTTACGCCCTCTCCATGCTGTGGGAAAAGCAGAAAAGCGAGGTATACCGGGAGGCAGAAACAAAAGAGCATTACCGCAAATATCAAATCCGCCTGCCCGGCATACAGGATTAAAGCACAGACCGGCGCGCCGTGCCGGTCTGTCTGTTTTTTACCAATTCCGCCGCTGTCTGCAAAATCCACTGCAGAGGATAAAAACGCTTGCTTTTAAAAATGACTTATGCTATAATAACAAGCGTTCCACGCTGGTATGGTGGAATCGGCAGACACAAGGGACTTAAAATCCCTCGGTAGCAATACCGTGCCAGTTCAAGTCTGGCTACCAGCACCAGGTCACAGCAAAGCACGGCTTTGCTGTGGCTTTTTATTTTATGCAGACACACCCGCCGCGGCCGTTTGCCGGCAGTCGCTACGAAAAACCCGGCGCTTTCCATGTAAAATTATACATTTTTATTTGACAGAAAACCCATGATTCGGTATAATAAATTATAATTTTCCGTATATTTTTGATAAGATCGGGAGTTATCCCGGTCTTTTCTTGTGTGAAACGGCGTATCGTATTTTTCAAACATCAGTATATGCTTGGCGCCCATAGAATTTTGATTTGCAGGGAGTGATCAATGGGAATGGAAGGAAAGAAAAACAGGATAAAGCAGGCAGCCGCCCTGGCAGCGGTGCTTATGCTGCTGTGCGCGGTTTTTTCCTGCTTTGGCGCGGCGGCCAGCCAGCAGGAGGAAGCGGACAAGCCCGCCGGAGGAAAAACCTATATCATCGCAATGGATACGACCTTTGCGCCCTTTGAGTTTGAGGACAGCCAGGGCAACCGCGTCGGTATCGACGTGGAGCTGCTGGAGGCAATCGCAAAGGACCAGGGCTTTTCCTATGAGGCCCGGGCCATCGGCTTTGACGCCGCACTGCAGGCAGTAGAGGCCGGGCAGGCCGACGGCATTCTGGCCGGCTGCTCCATTACAGAGGAACGCCAGAAAAAAATGGATTTTTCCACCCCTTATTTTGATTCCGGCATTTCCATGGCGGTCAGCCAGGACGATACTTCCATACAGAGCTATGAGGATCTGAGAGGCAAAAAAGTGGCGGTCAAGGTCGGTACGGAGGGCGCCGCCTTAGCCAATCAGCTGTCGGCGGAATACGGCTTTTCCGTTGTCACGTTTGACGATTCGGCCAATATGTACGAGGACGTCAAGCTGGGCAATACCGTGGCCTGCTTCGAGGACTACCCCGTACTGGGCTATGCCATCAGCCAGAATATCGGCCTGAAGCTGGTAGGCGAAAAAGAAGCCGGCTCCTCCTATGGCCTCGGCGTCAAAAAAGGAGAAAATGCCGAGCTGCTGCAAATGTTCAACGACGGTCTGGAAAATGTCAAAGCCAGCGGCGAGTACCAGCGCATTTTAGACAGCTACATTTCCTCCGGAGACGGCACGGCAGCCAATGTGGAGTCCAACGAGGGCGTCAATTTGTTCACCCTGTTCGGCACCACCTTCCCGCGCTTTATCCAGGCCGCGGGCGTCACCCTGTGGATCACAGCGGTCTCCCTGGTTTTCGCGGTTGTTTTGGGTCTGATATTCTGCGCGTTCCGCCTTTCCAAATATAAGGTGCTCCACGCTGTCACAAGGGTCTATTTGTGGATCATCCGCGGTACGCCGGTCATTGTGCAGGCGTTTATGATTTATTTCGGCATTCCAAAGCTGCTGGGCTTTACCATGCCTGTGGAGGTGGCCAGTATCCTGACCCTTACCCTCAATGCAGGCGCATATTTGTCCGAGATTTTCCGAAGCGGCATCGAAGCGGTGGACGCAGGCCAAATGGAAGCGGCCCGCTCCCTCGGCCTGCCTTACATGAAAACCATGCAAAAGGTCATTCTGCCTCAGGCCGCGCGCATTGTCATTCCCTCCGTCATCAACCAGTTTATCATCACGTTAAAGGATTCCTCCATTTTGTCCGTCATCGGCCTGGCAGAGCTTACAAAAGTGGGCAAGGCCATTGTGGCGCAGAACCTGGAGAGCTTTAATACGTATTTGATCCTGGCGGTTTACTATCTGATTTTAGTATCATTGCTCACAGCGCTGTCCGCTGTGGTAGAAAGGAGGCTGCGCCGTGGAAAACTTAAAGGTACAGGTAA
>CALWUX010000103.1 GCA_944384795.1 uncultured Clostridia bacterium
AGGAAGGGTGGGAACGTCCTATCAAGGGGTTCCCCGAACGCCGTGCAAGTGCACGGCGCTTTCCACACAACTTATGTTTTACACCAAAAGCGTGCAGGCCAGACAGCCCCCGCCCCCGACATACAAAAAAACACAGCCGGTACCAAAGCAGACATCCTATGATACACTTTCCGGCAAACACCGCCTGTCCGCACTAAATTACAAAAAACACAGTCCCGCATGGGAACAGCTCCGTAAAGGAAAAGCCGTTCCCGTACGGGACTGTTGCCATACAAGGAAGCAATATGCCTCACAGCAGCTCTGCTCTCAGCTCCGCACCGGACTTTGCAGACAAATACGCAGGCGGAATGTCCAGCACAGTTTTCGCACCGTAGCTGCCCTCTTTTGCCAAACGGTAAGCGGCGCGGGCATACGCCACCAGCACACTGGCCGTAAACTCCGGATTAGATTCCAGCGTCAGAGAATACTCGATCACATGGTGATGCTCTAAATTTTTCCCCGTAACACCCGTGTGAATCACAAATCCGCCGTGGGGAATCCCGCTGTGCTTTTCGTCCAGTTCCTGCTGAGAAATAAAATGCACCGTTGTGTCGTAATCCGCAAAATATTTGGGCATGGTTTTGATTTCTTCCTCTATCTTTTTCAAATCCGCACCCGCTTTTGCCACCACAAAGCACTCTCTGGTGTGCTTTTCCCTCGTGGTCAGCTCCGGCTGCCCGCCGCTGCGCACCGCGTCCAGCGCCTGCTGTACAGGAATGGTATACTGCCTGGCGTCCTGTACGCCGTCTATCCTGCGAATCGCGTCCGAGTGCCCCTGGCTTACCCCCTTGCCCCAAAAGGTGTAATCCTTTCCGTTGGGCAAAACAGCGCCGGCATACATTCTGTTGAGTGAAAACATACCCGGGTCCCAGCCCACCGAAATCACAGATACCTTGTCGGACGCCTTGGCAATGGCGTCCACTGTGGAATAGTGACCGGGAATGTTGGCATGAGTATCAAAGCTGTCCACCGTGTTAAAATACCGCGTAAATTCCGGTGTCTGCACAGGCAGATCCGTCGCACTGCCGCCGCAGAGAATCAAAACGTCAATGGCGTCCTGCATCTGCACAGCTTTGTCAATGTGATACGCCGCCGCACCCGGTGTTTGCAGCGTAAGCAAAGCGGGGTCGCGGCGGGTAAATACGCCCGCAAGCACCATGTCCGGGTTCTGCGCCACAGACAGCTCCACGCCCCTGCCTAAATTACCGTAACCTAAAATGCCAATTCTGATTTTCTCCATAAACCTCAATCTCTCCTTAAATATAAAAACAAAAAATTGGAACCGATAGTAATTCTTAATTTTATGTACAAATCATACCATAAAAACAGGCGGTTTGTGAACTTTTTTTCAAAAAAATTTCTCAAAATAACAAAACGGTCAAACCGCATCCGGTATCAAAAAAGAAAAAGGGTTGACTTTTGCCCGGTTTTCTTTTATAATGTTTTTCAGCCACTGCAAACGGGCAACTGCCCGCGGCAATATAAACGGAAGCATAGCTCAGCTGGGAGAGCATCTGCCTTACAAGCAGAGGGTCACAGGTTCGAGCCCTGTTGTTTCCACCATATTGAAATTCCCTTAGGTCAAACGGCCTAAGGGAATTTGTTTTTTACTTTTTATAAAATAGAATAATCATACCCATTGGCATTCAAGTATAAAATTTCCCGCTTTTCTTAAAACGTGCCATCCCATATGGAGTCATTTCTGTTTCTGTACGTCGATTCTTAAAAAATCCACCGCTGTTTCCAAATATTTTTCGGTTTGAGCTGTAAAACAAAACTTTAGTTCACACTTTCAATCAAAGTACCATTTTCATCGTAATAATCTGTCAAAACACGCTCTCTGCTCGACTCTCCGTATTCTTCATGAATTCTTAAAACATTTTTTCTTACAAAAATATTTTGATAATCGTAATAGTTACTCCAATTGGTAAAAGAAAAATTCGGTTTTTCCTCTACCATGGTAACGCCATTTTTAGTTACAATCGACTCTCTGTTATTAAATGTACCAAATATAACAAAAATGCCCAATGCAATCACAATTTCTATAACAAGTAACAGAATCCCTGCTTTTATGCGATAACGATCTGTTTTATAACCTGTTACGATCCACTGAAACGTACCGGCCATGATGCCTAAACCAATGAATATGAAAGATACATATTGAAACCACTGCAAATAAACAAATCCAAAACAGTTTAAAATAAATTGAGATAAAAAATATATGACCGAATATAGAAATATATACAAAAAAATGGATTTGCTTAACTTTTTAACAACGGAATCTTCCTTATCCGAACCTCCGTACATTCCTTTCACCCTTTATTTCATATTTTTGTATATGTTATTTATTATATTGCTAAATAAACCATAAAACAAACTATATAGATAAACGCTAATATTTTTATCATAATTTTATATCAACAGGAACCCGCCAGCAGAGCCGGTGGGTTCCTGTTTTACAGCAGTATCCGTTCCGTTTTTACGCAGAACACCGCCACCTCTTTTTATGATTGTGCAAAAAGTCCTGCCTCTGCTATAATAAAGTGAACCGGTTTTTTTCAAAAGCTAAAATATTTTCCTGCTTTAATCGATTCATCTCCCGCCATACAGCGCTGCGGTCGGCACACAGGTAGTCTGCCAGCTTGTTGCGGTCAAAAGGAATGGTAAACGTCCGTTTTCCCGTATGCTCGGCCTGTAATTCCAGGTAAGCCAGCAGCCGCTCCCGCACAGAGCGCTTGGACAGTATCTCCAGCCGGTTGTTCAGCTTCAGGTTTTTCCGGGCAAGCAAGCGCAGCATATTGCCAATCAGCCTTGCATGAAAACCGCAGGCGGACGAACAGGCGGTAATCACCCTGCGGTAATCTATCCACATCACCTGCATATCCGTCACCGCCGCAACCGTTACGGGGCTGTGCTGTGCCTCTATGCAGGCAAAGGTTTCCCCAAACAAATCACATTCATGCAATTCGGTTATAATCATGCGGTTGCCGTCCATATCCTCCCGCATCACATGGGCCTGACCGCACAAAATGATTCCCACGCACGGAACGGCGTCCCCCGCCACCAATGGCAGCTGGCCTTTTTTATACTGCGCGGTCCTGGCGTGCAGGCACCGGAGCATATGGGGCAGCTCATGCTCCTGTATATTTTCAAACAGCGTTACCTTTTTGAGCAGCGGAAAATATTTTTGCAAAAAATCACCTCCGCGTTGCAAACGCAACAGACTTCACTGGTGACAGTATAGTACAATGCCGTTAGAAAGTCAAACCGCAATACAAAAAACGCCCTGATACAACTGCACGACCACCATTATCACAGCAGGGGCAAACCATAAAAAGGAGAAATGAATATGTCAATGTTTTGTTTTCAATGCGAGCAAACAGCCGGCTGCGACGGCTGCACCAAAGTCGGTGTATGCGGCAAACAGCCGGATACCGCAAAGCTGCAGGACGAGCTGACAGGCGCGCTGATCAGCCTGGCGCTTGCGGCAAAGGGAAAGGAGAACCGCCTGCCGGAGGACATTTACCGTCTGGTGCTGGAGGGACTGTTTATCACCGTTACCAACGTCAGCTTCGACAACGACCAGGTACAGCGTCAAATCGACAAAACCCACCAGGCCGCTCATGCCCTTTCTCCCCACTGCGGCTGCTGCTCCCACGACCACGGCCACGACTACGACCTGGAAGAGATCTGGAACGAGCCGGACGAGGACATCCGTTCTTTAAAATCCCTGATCCTGTTCGGTATCCGCGGCATGGCCTCTTATGCGTACCACGCCATGATTCTGGGCTACACCAGCGATGAGGTCAACCACTTCATGCTCAAGGCGCTGCGCGTCCTCTGCCTGGACATGGAAGCGGAAGAGCTGCTCCCCATTGTAATGGAAACAGGCAAAGTCAACCTGACCTGCATGGAGCTGCTGGACCGCGCCAACCGCGAAACCTACGGCAACCCGGTGCCCACCACCGTTCCGCTGTCCATTGAGCCGGGACCGTTTATCGTTGTTTCCGGACACGACCTGCACGACCTTGCGCTTTTGCTGGAGCAGACCAAGGACAAGGGCGTCAATGTGTACACCCACGGCGAAATGCTGCCCTGCCACGCCTATCCCAAGCTGAAGGAATACCCCCATTTAAAAGGCAACTTCGGCACCGCATGGCAAAACCAGCAAAAAGAATTCCATGACATCCCCGGACCGGTCCTGTTCACCACCAACTGCATCATGCCCGTAAAGGAAAACTACGCGGACCGTATTTTCACCACCTCTGTCGTAGCGTATCCGGGCATGGTGCACATCGTTCCCGAAAAGGACTTCACCCCCGTGATAGAAAAAGCGCTGGAGCTGGGCGGCTACAAAGAAACAAAACACATGACGGGCATCAACGGCGGCACGACCGTTACCACAGGCTTTGGCTGGAACACCATTTTGTCCGTAGCCGATAAAGTCATCGACGCGGTCAAAAACGGCGATATCCGTCACTTCTTCCTGGTCGGCGGCTGCGACGGCGCCCGCACAGGCCGCAACTACTACACGGAATTCGTAGAAAAAGCGCCCAAAAACACCATGATCCTGACGCTGGCCTGCGGCAAATACCGCTTTAACGACCTGGACATCGGAGAAATCGGCGGCCTGCCGCGCATTCTGGACATGGGCCAATGCAACGACGCTTACGGCGCTATCCGCGTGGCACAGGCGCTGTCCGAAGCCTTTGGCTGCGACATAAACGAACTGCCCCTGAGCCTGATCCTGTCCTGGTATGAGCAAAAGGCCGTCTGCGTCCTGCTGACGCTGCTGCATCTGGGCATGAAAAATATCTATCTCGGCCCCACACTGCCCGCGTTTATTTCACCGAATATCCTGAACTTCCTGGTAGAAAATTACCAAATCCACCCCATCTCCACCGCAGACGAGGATTTAGAGCACATTCTGGTAAAAGCATAAAAGCAGTCCCCCTATTGCATTGATAAAATAAAATCTACCCCTGTATATCAATTATAATCATGAGAATATTTTGACCCGAACGCTCCCGCATCTTTTGTTTAAAAATAAAAGATGCGGGAGCTTCTTTTTGTCCCGCCTGTTCCAACACACAAAACCGCCGCGCGTCATCTTTGTCTGTCAGAGCCCCGTATACACAGCGCCAAAAAATAATATAAAAATAAAACTTTAGGTTTATTTTAGCGGAAAATGCTATAATATAATAAATCACAACAACCACACTTGCATTGGAGGGAATATCATGCGCTTGCTTTTGGCGGAAGACGACCCAAAACTGCTGAAATCACTCAAGCATATTTTTGAAACGAATAAATTCGCGGTAGATGCCGTCGGCAACGGCGAAGACGCTTTCCATTACGCTTTATCCGGCGAGTACGACGGGCTTGTGCTGGACGTCATGATGCCGGGGCTGGACGGTATCGAGGTATTAAAACGGCTGCGAAAAGAAAAGGTAACCACACCTGCGCTGTTCCTTACCGCCCGTACCGAAGTATCACAGCGGGTAGAGGGCCTGGACGCCGGCGCAGACGACTATCTGCCAAAGCCCTTTTCCGCAGCGGAGCTGCTGGCCCGCGTCCGCGCTATGCTGCGCCGAAAAGACAATTACATACCGGATATCCTCACCTGCCATGGTGTAATCCTGAACCGGTCAACCTATGAGCTGTGTTATCAGGACAGCGTGCAAATGCTAAGCGGAAAAGAATTTCAAATCGCCGAAATGATGATGCAGCAGCCCCACAGCATCCTTTCCACAGAACAGCTGATTACCCACATCTGGGGGGTGGGATACCAATATCGACGTCAGCGTCGTATGGGTGCATATTTCCAATCTGCGTAAAAAAATCGCCGCATTAAAAGCGCCTGTCGAGATTCGTTTTGTCCGCAGCGCCGGCTATCTACTGGAGGCCCGGCCATGATTTACCGCCTGCGAAAAAAATTCGTCCTCATTACCGCCATTTCGGTAGGCGTCGTATTTGCGCTAATTTTCGGCGGCATCTACCTTGCCAGCACATTACAGCTCAATCACTCCCTGGACATGCTGGCAGACGTAATCGCAATGAATGACGGCGCTTTTCCGGACCTTGCTCATAACGCACAGGAAACGGACCGCCCCGCAGATTTGCCGCAAAATCAATTTTTAACGCCCGAAACGCAATTCAGCACCCGGTTTTTTACCGTCAGGGCAGATAAAGACAACCATATCCTGCAGGCAAATACCGAGCATATCTCCTCCGTCTCCCAGGCAGAAGCAAAAGAGTATGCGCAAAGCGTCCTGCATAAGGGCGGCGAAAGAGGCTGGATCTCCGATTACCGCTATAAAATATCGGAAACCGATTACGGCAGGCTGGTTATTTTCGTCAGCGGCGAAACAAACAGGGCAATGACCGGCCGCCTGCTTTATGCCGTTTTCTTTGTTTTGACCGGCAGCTTTCTGCTGATCCTGCTTTCGATCCTCCTGATTTCCAAAAAAGCGGTAAAGCCTGCCGCGGAAAGCTACGAAAAGCAAAAACAGTTTGTAACCGATGCAAACCACGAGCTGAAAACGCCCCTTACCCTGATCCTTTCCAACATAGACATTATAGAAGGGGAAATCGGCAAAAACGAGTGGCTGGACGATATCCGCAGTGAAGGCGAGCGAATGGGGCTGCTCATCAATCAGCTTGTTACCTTATCAAGAATGGACGAAGACCACGCAAACCTTACCGTAACAAAATTCAATTTAAGCCAACTGCTGTCAGACGCCGTCTCAGAATTTGCGGCCCTTGCGGCAGAAAAGCAGAAAAACCTGACGGCGGTTATCCAGCCGTCTGTCTATTATCACGGCGATGAAGAGCTGATCCGCAGGCTGATCTATATCCTGTTGGACAACGCGGTCAAATACTGCGACGCAAACGGCAATATCACAGTGCGCGCTTACACAAAAGGGCGGCATCCGGTCATCATCGTCGAAAATTCCTATCAAAACGCGGCCAATGAAGAACCCGACAAATTCTTCCATCGATTTTACCGGGCAGATAAAGCCAGGACCTTTACCGGCGGCTTTGGCATAGGCCTTTCCATCGCCAAAGGAATCGCAAGGAACCACAAAGGCGACGTCACCGCCTATAAAAAGGACGCAGCGCATATCGGCTTTAAAGTCACACTGAAATAAACAGCAGGAAACCCGTCAAAAAACCGCGGGTTTCCTGCTTTTTTACCGAAATCATACGTCACGGGCACACCCGTACAAAAAAGAACACCGGCGCTTCACAAAGTATTCACACGTATCTTTAGCGCCGCTTTAGTATGGCCGGGTATGATAAACAAGCACACTGCTCCGCGCAAAAATAAAGCAGAAACCAACCGGAAAGGCCGTGAGACCATATGGACTGCAATCCGTATCACAGAGCAGAAAAAATCCGCAGCAGCCATTTGCGCATACCGCACCGTATGCGGCCTGCCGGCTGTCAAACAATAAAAAACACAGGCAAACCCGCTCCTGAACAAAACAGAACTGCCATACAGGGCGCCGCAAAATGTGCAAACAGCGCAAAGGAAGCCTGCACTGCCTTTGCACAAGCAAACCGGCGTCCCACACCCACCTACGCCAAAGCACGCGACGCCCCCTGTACCCCTGTCCGCATATTCCCGGCCCATCAACAGGAAACCATACAAAAGGACAGACTTCCCGCCGTCCTCCGGCAAAGCGCCAAAGCACGGTCAAACGCTTGCCCCGGGCCGCAGCAAAACGCAGCTGCTTTATCAAAAGACCAGAAAGGAATCAAAAACCATGAAAACAACCGCTAATCCAAACCCAAAACCCGTTGCAAAAAAGACAGGCTTCAAATATACAAAACCAGTCATAATAGCCGCCGTCATTCTTGCGGTCATCATTGCCGCAGCGATTGTTTTACCGCAAATATTCAAATCAGCCTCAGCTGCCAAAATCACCACCTATCAGGTGGACGAAGTCACCTACGGCAATGTCTCCGCCACAGTCAGCGGCAGCGGGACCCTCACCCCCATTACACAGGAAACGCTGACCTCCTCCTATGGGGGAGAGGTCTCCTCCGTCAGCTTCAGCGCAGGCAGCGAAGTCGCCGCAGGCGACGTTCTTGCCGTCATCACAAACGACCGGGGAAGCGAAGAAATCACCTCCCCCTGCGACGGTATCCTGATTGAATTTCCCATCAAAGCCGGAGACCAGGTCGCCGCGGGCGGTTCTGTCGCCATGGTCATGGGCAAAGACGGCTTTACAATGGGAATTGCCGTCGATGAATTAAATATCTCCTCCATCGCCCTGGGGCAGGAGGTTTCCTTTACCATAGATGCGGTAAGCGGGAATTACACCGGCTCCGTCACCGAGATTTCCTACAACGGCTCTGCAAGCGGCGGCACCACCGCGTATCAAATCACGGCAACCGTGGAATATGTCACAGGAGTATATCCCGGTATGAGCGCCTCTGCCGAAATCATCACAGAAAACAGCGGCGACGGGCTGCTGGTTCCCGTTGATGCCGTCGGCACCTCCGGTGATGAGAACTATGTCTATCTCGCACCCTCCGGCGCGCAGCTGGGCGACTCCTATCAAGAGGGAAAGATTGATTTGAATAAATTGACCAGGGTCACAGTAGAAACGGGTATGTCCGACGGCAGCTATATCATGGCCCAAAGCGACCAGCTTACGCAGGGCAGCCTGATCCTCGTCACCCAGGTCACCTCTACCCTGACAGGCGCCGGCACAGAAAATGAAAACGGAGGCTTCGGAGGTATGAACGGACTGCCGGGCGGGGGCGGTATGGATTTCGGAGAATTTGATTTCAGCAATTTTGACCCCGGCCAGATGCCCCCAGGCGGCGGAGACTTCCCCGGAATGAGCAATTAGGAGGGAGTAAGCGATGATACAGCTCAGGCATATATACAAATCCTATACTCTCGGCGAAATCGACGTACCCGTTTTACAGGACATCAACCTCCATGTAAAGCCTCATGAATTTGTATCGATCCTCGGTCCCTCCGGCAGCGGAAAATCAACGCTGATGAACATCATAGGCTGTCTGGACGTGCCGGACAGCGGAGATTATATCCTAGACGGCGAATATGTAGAAAACTGCACAGAAGACCAGTTAAGCGAGATACGCGGCATAAAAATCGGCTTTATCTTCCAGCAGTTCAACCTGCTTCCCGACCTGACCGCTTACGAAAACGTGGAAATGCCGCTTTTGTACCGAAAAATCTCACCGGCAGAGCGCCACGAAAGGGTCGTCAAAACCCTAACGCAGGTGGGCCTAAAAGCACGAATGCAGCATAAACCCTCCCAGCTTTCCGGCGGCCAGCAGCAGCGCGTCGCCATTGCCCGTGTGCTGGCAAGCGAGCCATCCATTATCTTGGCAGACGAACCCACCGGCAACATGGATTCCGCCTCCGGCACGGAAATCATGGGCATTATCCGGGATCTATGGCAGGCGGGAAATACCATCGTGCTGATTACCCATGACATCGCCGTGGCAAACCAGGCCGAACGAAAAATTTACGTTCACGACGGAAAGCTAAGCGATAAGGAGGCCTGCACATGACTTGGAATATCATAAAGCTCTCCTTAAAAGGAATATACAACAACAAAATGCGCTCCTTCCTTACCATGCTCGGCATCATCATCGGCGTAATGGCAGTGGTCATTCTTGTCTCCATTACACAGGGGGCCGCCGGCGGCATTACAAACAGCATTTCCAGTATGGGCGCGCAGCAAATCACAGCAACCATATCCGATGAAAACGTTTCCATTTCAGCCGACGAGGTCGAAAGCCTCACGTCCTATTCCGCAATCAGCAGCGCAGCGCCTGTTATTTCCACAAATCAAACCGTAAAAAAGAACAGCAGCACAGGCAGCTACTCCATTCTGGGCGTCACCACGTCCTACTTTGACGTTCAGGACATAGACATTCAGCGCGGCAGAAAAATCGTCGAATCAGACATAGAATGGAACACAAACGTCTGCGTCATCGGTACAGAAGTGGCAGCCGACCTGTTCGGCACCTGGGACGCCGTAAACGGCACCATAATCATCGGAGACAGCATTTACAAGGTAGTCGGCGTGCTGGAGGAGCAGGGCTCCAGCCTCGCCGGGTCAGACGACAGCAAAATACTCATTCCCTATTCTACCGCTTCCCGCATGACCGGGCAAACAGGCGTAACCAGCTTTTACATCAAAGCCGCCGGCGAAAATACAGTCAACGCTGCCATCAGCAATGTAGAAACGTTCCTTCTGCAAGCCACACGCGACGAAGACGCTTATGAGGTAAGCAATCAGTCCAATGTCCTGGACACAATGGACGATGTCAACAACACCATGACCCTGCTTCTTGCAGGCATTGCCGCCATTTCACTGCTGGTAGGCGGCATCGGCATTATGAATATCATGCTGGTATCCGTTACAGAGCGTACCCGAGAAATCGGTATCCGCAAGGCAGTCGGTGCAAAAAGAAAGCATATTATGCTCCAGTTTCTCTGCGAGGCCTGCATCCTTTCCGTACTCGGCGGAATCATCGGACTGCTCCTATCCTTTGGCATAGTAGAAATTTACAGTCTCATCGCATCTGCGTCAGTCAGCATGAACTGGGGAATCGGTTTTGCCGCCATTGCTTTCTGCGCCGTTATCGGCGTACTGTTCGGCGGCTATCCGGCGGCAAAAGCCTCCCGGCTGCAGCCAATCGACGCACTGCGCACCTTATAGCAAACACTTTTTTAATACGATTTCCGCACACCTCAATCTCCCGCAATCGTGCTTTATATATCAATTCCCTGCTATCTTCAGCATATAAAACAAACCTTATCTCTCTTTCGATTCATACCATAAAACGTGCAATAAAAATACCATGATTACTTTCTCTCAGGCTGACTGCAAATTTCAAAACAGCTTTCTGTTTTAAAAGAACCCTGCAAATGGCACTGCCAAGCCTGAAAATAAATCCACACGTTCAAATCCCATACAAAAAGACCGGTGACAGGCTGCCGCTTGTACGCCGGTCTTTTCTTTTGTTCCCCTGCAAAGCACATCTATCAAAAAATCCAATGCCTGTCAAACAAACGGAAATAGAACCATATCCCGGTCAAAGCAATTTGTTGCCTTTACATCTGTGCAGCACCGGCCGTCTATCTCCACAGCCGCTTTTATATCATTCCCGTCCAACTAACGGTTGCCGTCACCCTATGCTGAGGGCAAAGGCGTGATAATAAAAAAGTACATTTTTGACAAAAGAAACGGTCTTTGATATGAACTGCAAGGTAATGACTGTCTACCGTGTCTAAAACTGCCGGAGAAAGAACAACAGCCTGCCGGCTTATGGGAACAGCAACATTTTCGGTATAACAGGCAGGGAATTTGTACGGCAAGCTCCCAATCAGCAGTCTTTGACGGCTGCTCTTTTTCGGGGATTGCCTCCCCTAAGCCCCCGCTGACACAAACATGTTACCGCTGCGCTTTGATAAACCCATTGACAAACGGTCGGTACGCCGATATGATATAATAAAGGAAAGGGTGGTGCAAATGAACCTGCAAGAATATATAGATAGCAAAAATATTACCAAATACCGTCTGTCACAACTCAGCGGTGTGCCCAAAACCACCGTTATAGATATTTGCTCCGGTAAAAGCTCTTTGCAAAAATGCTCTGCCCGCACAGTACAGCAGCTTGCAAAAGCTCTTGGCTGCACAATGGAATATATTCTGTCTTTAGATGCAACGAGTACAGACTACGATAACAAAACCGGACTCCCCAAAAGCAAAGAATATCTTGAATGCGATCTGCCGCCGTATCTGCAATCTTCTTTAGAAAATATGATTGCCTCTTGGAAAATGATAGACAGCGGCAAAAAGGACTATCATTGGGATCTGTACTGGAGCGAATTAAATGCGGACATTAACTCTGCCGAAGTCGAA
This sequence comes from uncultured Clostridia bacterium, assembly GCA_944384795.1. Taxonomy (GTDB): domain Bacteria; phylum Bacillota; class Clostridia; order Oscillospirales; family Acutalibacteraceae; genus UMGS1071. Next base: position 11,958 of record CALWUX010000103.1, read on the forward strand.
CAGGAAATATCAAGTGAACAGGCCTGGTATTTGCGTGAAAAATATTTAAGAATGAAACGAGATGACTAACCGATGATTGGTTTTACTGATTTTCCCGTGCGTAACAAGACCTATGCAGGTGCAAACGGCAGCAAGATTTCCGTGCTATATAACAATGCGTTGTATATGCTTAAATTCCCGGCTGTTCCCGTTATTAATAAGGAAATGAGTTATGCAAACGGTTGTATATCGGAATATCTCGGTTGCCATATTTTTGAGAGCATTGGTATTCCGGTGCAAAAGACAATGCTTGGAACTTATACAAAAAACGGAAAGCAGAAGATGGTCGTGGCCTGTAAGGACTTTACTGCAGGCGGATTTGTGCTTCAGGACTTTGCATCTCTCAAAAACACAATAATCGATTCCGCCCATAATGGGTACGGTACTGAATTGAGCGATATTGTAAAAACCTTAGAGGAGCAGACCGCTATTGATCCTAAGTTGCTAACCGACTGGTTTTGGGACATGTTCATTGTAGATGCTTTGATCGGCAATTGGGACAGACACAACGGCAACTGGGGTTTCCTTTATCATCCCGAAACCGATAAAATATCTCTTGCCCCCATTTATGCTTGCGGAAGCTGTCTTTTCCCGCAAGCAGATGCGGAAATGATGCGAAAGATTTTGGACAACCCTGCCGAGCTTGAAATCCGTATTTTTGAAAGACCGCTTTCAGGAATTAAAATAAACGGTCAGAAAATCCAATATTTTAAGTTCATTTCCTCTTTGGAAAATACGGATTGCAACAAGGCATTAAAAAGAATCCTGCCGAGGATTGATATAAACAAGATCTATAAAATCGTTGATGAAAAGCCTTGTATCTCCGATTTGCAGAAGGAATTTTATAAAACAATGCTTAGAGAGCGAAAGGAACGGATCTTAGATTTTTCTTATCAAAAGCTCCGTAAGCGTGAGCATTCCAAAAGTCAGGCACGCTAAATTTATAACAACTAATATCAGCAATCAGCCGATGGGAATAATCCCATCGGCTTTTTACACTTAAAATTTATAAGAGAAGGCATATGTATAAACCAAAAAGCAAAAGAAAAAATACAAAAAATCAGCCGGTAAATATTCCGGTTTCAAAACTTCGTCCATTTGAGGGACATCTATTCAAAGTCAAAAACGATGAAGAAATGAATACACGGATTGAAAGCGTACAAACGCAGGGAATTCTTTCGCCGCTGATCATTCGACCAATCAAAACACAGAGGAATATGAAGTAATAAGCGGACACCGCCGCTTCCGCCCGCGCCGCAAAACGCCAACTACGTAAAAAAGCGCCGTGCAAATGCACGACGTTCGGGAAACCCCTTGATAGGACGTTTCCACCCTTCCTGATCTTTTTTACGCACAAAGGGTTCGGCGGTCTGCGGAGCGCGGCCCAGGGCGTTGCCCTTTGGATGCCCACCGCCTTTTATAAAAGGCGGCCGCAACCTT
>CALWUX010000104.1 GCA_944384795.1 uncultured Clostridia bacterium
ATGACCCGTTTTCCGCAGGTGCTTGTAAATGTAGAGGTGTCCAATGAAGGAAAGCTCCGTTTTTATACGGACAGAAAAATAAAGGAAGCTACCCAAAGGGTACAGAACCAGCTGGGCAGAAAGGGACGCATTCTGGTACGGCCCAGCGGAACCGAGCCGCTGCTGCGTGTGATGGTAGAGGGCGAGGACGAAACAGAGATCCGTGAGCTGGCGGATTATGTTGCCGGTGTGATTCGCGAGCAGCTGGTATAAACAGAAAGGACGTTGCACACTTGAGAGTTGCGCAGTGGAACGATTATGAATTGATAGACACCTCCTACGGGGAGCGTCTGGAACGCTGGGGCGGCGTGATTTTGATCCGTCCCGACCCGCAGATCATCTGGGATACGCCGAAAACAAATCTTTTATGGAAAAACGCCCATGCCAGGTACCATCGCTCCAATACCGGCGGGGGACATTGGCAGGAATATCAAAACGTGCCCGCTGTGTGGAGCATACGCTATAAAAATCTGGCGTTCCGCCTGAAAACCATGGGCTTTAAGCATACGGGTATTTTTCCGGAGCAGGCGGTCAACTGGGATTTTGCCATGGATAAAATCAAAACAGCGCAGCGGCCGGTCAAGGTGCTGAACCTGTTTGGCTATACGGGTGCCGCCTCTCTGGCGTGCGCCGCCGCGGGAGCGCAGGTCTGCCATGTGGACGCTTCCAAGGGTATGGTCGCCTGGGCAAAGGAAAACGCGGTGTTAAGCGGCCTTGCAGACAAACCGATTCGCTGGCTGGTGGATGACTGCGTAAAATTTGTGCAGCGGGAGCGGCGCCGCGGCAACACATACGACGGTATTATTATGGACCCGCCCTCCTACGGCAGAGGCCCCGGCGGAGAGGTGTGGAAGTTAGAGGAACAGCTTTACGGCCTGGTGGAGCTGTGTCTGCCGATTTTATCCCGGCAGCCGCTGTTTTTTATTTTGAATTCCTATACAACGGGGCTGTCTCCCGCGGTTATGGAATACCTCCTGGGCGTTATGCTGAAAAAAACCTTCGGCGGTACGGTATCTTCAGGGGAAATCGGCCTGCCGGTCACCGCGGCGGGGCTGGTGCTTCCCTGCGGCTCCACCGCCATCTGGCAATCACAATGACCGCAATGTGCAGAAAGGAAACCGTATGGACTATTTGCAGACACAAAACGTCAGCTTTTCTTATGATGAAGATGAAAGCGGGCTTGTTGAAGTTTTAAAAGGCGTTACCCTGGGTATTCAAAAGGGCGACTTTGTCGCGCTGCTGGGCCATAACGGTTCCGGCAAATCCACCCTTGCAAAGCATTTTAACGCCATTTTGCTGCCAAGCGGCGGCAAGGTCTATGTAGATACCATGGATACGGCTGACGACAGCCTGAAATTTGAGATACGCAAGCGCGTGGGGCTGATTTTGCAGAATCCGGATAACCAGCTGGTTGCCAGCATCGTAGAGGAGGACATTGCCTTTGGGCCGGAAAATTTAGGCGTTCCCCCCGCGGAGATACGCCGGCGGGTGGACAGCGCGCTCAAGGCGGTGGATATGTATGACTACCGCGAGCACGCGCCCCACAAACTGTCCGGCGGACAAAAGCAAAGGGTGGCTATTGCGGGTATTATTGCCATGGAGCCGTCTACCATTGTGCTGGACGAACCGACCGCCATGCTGGACCCAAGGGGCCGGCAGGAGGTCATGGATACCATAATAAAGCTGAACCGGGAAAAAGGGATTACCATTGTGCTGATTACTCACTATATGGACGAGGCCATTGCCGCAAACCGTGTGGTGGTTATGGACAAAGGCGGGATTTTGATGGACGGTACTCCAAAGGAGATTTTTTCTCAGGTGGAAGCGTTAAAAGCCCACCGGCTGGACGTACCGCAGGCTGCAGAGCTGCTCCACCGTTTAAAGGAAGCCGGCTGCAGGGGTCTGCCAAACGGTGTGCTGACCGAGGAAGAATGCGTTGCCGCGCTGGAATTACTGTTAAAGGAGAAAGCGTAAGCCGATGAATGTGATCGAGACAAAAAACCTTACCTACACCTACGGCGCGGGAACGCCGTTTAGCAAAACGGCTGTGGAAAATGTGAATATTGCCATTAAAAAAGGCGAATTTATCGGTTTGATTGGGCACACAGGCTCCGGTAAGTCTACGCTGATACAGCAGCTCAACGGCTTGCTGCGTCCTACCTCCGGTACGGTGCTGCTCAACGGAAAGGATATTTGGGAAAAAAAGAAGGAGATCCGCAAAGTACGCTTTCAGGTGGGCATGGTGTTTCAGTATCCCGAATACCAGCTGTTTGAGGATACGGTCATCAAGGACATCGGCTTTGGTCCAAGGAACATGGGGCTTTCTCAGGAGGAGGTCCGCCAGCGGGTAATGCAGGCGGTGGATTTTGTCGGGCTTGACCATGGCCTGCTGGAAAAATCTCCGTTCGATTTGTCCGGCGGGGAAAAGCGCCGCGCGGCGATTGCGGGCGTGATTGCCATGGATCCGGATGTGCTGGTTTTGGACGAGCCCACGGCGGGGCTGGACCCGCAGGGCAGGGACCATTTGCTCAGCCAAATCAAAGCGTACCACCGGCAGCGGCAGAATACGGTGATACTGGTGTCTCACAGCATGGAGGACATTGCGCGGGTATCGGATCGTGTTTTGGTAATGAACGAAAGCAGGGTGTTTTTGTTTGATGAAACCGCAAAGGTGTTTTCTCATGCAAAGGAGTTAGAGCAGATCGGCCTGCGGGTGCCGCAGGTCACTAAAATCATGATGAAGCTGCATGAGCGGGGCTACCCTGTGGACCCTGCCGTGTTTACGCTGGAGCAGGCGGTCAAAGAGATTTTGCCCCTTGTGCAGGGAGGAGCCGAAAATGATTAAGGACGTTACGTTAGGCCAATATTTCCCGGGTAAATCTATTATCCATAAACTGGACCCAAGAGTAAAAGTTCTATTAACGTTGGTTAATATTATTTTTATATTTATAGCCGGTAATTTTTCCGCTTTGGGATTGATGACGGCGTTTACATTGACGGCCATGCTGCTTTCCGGCGTACCGTTTACCCGGTATATACGAAGTATTCGCGGCGTGCTGTTTATTGTGCTGTTTACCTCTGTGCTGAATTTATTTTACGGCGGGGGCACCGTGCTTGCAAAATGGGGCGCTGTGCAGATTACAACAGGCGGCATACGCAACGCCGTGTTTATTGCGGTGCGCATTGTGGTGCTGATTTTAATGAGCTCCATTTTAACGTACACGACATCTCCCACTCAGCTGACCGACGCGCTGGAGCGGCTGATGAAGCCTTTGAAGATTTTCCGTATCAAGGTGCATGAGATTGCCATGATGATGACCATTGCCCTGCGGTTTGTGCCCACGCTGCTGGAGGAGACCGACAAAATCATGAGTGCGCAGAAGGCCCGCGGCGCCGATTTGGAAAGCGGCGGCCTGATTTCCCGGGTAAAGGCGCTGGTGCCGGTGCTGATACCCCTGTTTGTGTCCTCGTTCCGCCGGGCGTACGATTTGGCCATGGCAATGGAATGCCGCTGCTACAACGGCGGCAAGGGCAGGACAAAAATGAAAATACTGCACATTACGGCAAAGGATATAGTGACCGTGCTGGTTGCGGCGGCGGTTTGCGCAGGCGTAGTGCTGCTGAACCTGTTTGTTGCGGAAAACTTTTTGATATAAAGGAAGCATCTCCTCATGAGAAATTTGCTTTTGAAAATTTCATACGACGGAAAGTATTATCATGGCTGGCAAATACAGCAAAATGCCGTAACGGTGCAGGAGGTGTTTCAGGACGCCTTAAAGCGCATTCTGGGTATACAGCCGGATTTAAAGGGCTGCAGCAGAACGGATTCCGGTGTGCACGCGTATGAATACTGCATCAGCATGAAGCTGGAGCATACCATTCCGGAGCGAAGGCTGCAAGCGGCGCTGAACCACTTTCTGCCGTCCAATATCGCGGTGCACAGCTGCGAGCAGGTCGGTGAGGATTTCCACGCAAGGTATTCCTGCAAAGGAAAGGAATATATCTATAAGCTGTGGAATCACCCGGTAAGAAACCCTTTTTTAGACGGCTATGCCCACCATTACTGGTATACTCTGGACGAAGCGCTGCTCAACGAAGCGGCGGGGCATTACATCGGCGCCCATGACTTTACCTCCTTTTGTACGCTGGACCGGCGCAAAGCGGGGAACATGGTGCGTAATGTGACCGCGGCCAAGGTGGAACGGGCGGGAGATATGGTGCTGTTTACCGTTTCTGCGGACGGCTTCCTTTACAACATGGTGCGCATTATGGTGGGTACGCTGCTCAGGGTAGCCCAGGGGAAATTCCGCGCAGAGGATATCCCGAATATTTTGGAAGCGAAAAACAGGAAGCTGGCCGGACCTACTGCGCCGCCGTGCGGGCTGTATTTGAACCGCGTGTTTTATTGACAGACGGATAGAAAAACGGCAGAAGCCACGTGAGATTTTTTAAGAAAGGCTGTGATACGGCAATGGATCAGAATAAAAAAGGCGGCAAAGGTCGGTTTTTCGGCGGCTTTGCCGAAAAAACACATTTGTCCGGTGCAGGCCAGGCAGAAAAATCTCCGGAAGAAGTCGTGGTAGGCCCGGACCGCAGGAAAAACGCCCCCAAGCGTATGCGGAAAAAAACGCCGCTTTCCCGTTTGCCAAAATGGGTGTACGCGGTCATCGGCGTGCTGCTGGCTGTGGTGGCGGGGCTGTTTATCTGGTTCAGTGTAGACAGCTCCTCCGGGGTAGGCCAGTGGTTCCGCAGTATTACCGTGGGCAGCGGACAGGGGGACGGCTACCCTGCCTCCATTGTGGGCAGTTCTGTCAGCCGCGGCAATTTTACGGTCATGAACCGGAACGTAGTGACGGTAAGCGACACCGCGTTGACCGTAATGAACAGCAGCGCGGGTCAGTCCATCAACCGCCAGCACAGCTTTGGCCGCCCGGTATTGCAGGCGGAAAACGGCAGATACCTGATTTATAACTTAGGCGGCAACGGGTTTAAAATAGAGGGCGGCTCCGGCACGATTTATTCCGGCAATGCCGGCAGTAATATCATAGCGGGCGATATTGCCTCCAGCGGCCGGTACGCGCTGGCAACGGAAGCCCAGGGCTATCCGTCCTCCCTGCTGGTTTATCTGACGGACAATACCGTACAGTACCGCTACAATTTTTCCGAATATTACGTAACGGGCATTTCGCTGAACAGCGACGGTACCGGAGCGGCGGTTTCCGGCATTGCGGCCAAGGACGGCGGCATTGTTTCCGCTGTTTATCTCTTTGATTTTTCCAATCCGGAGCCGGTTGCAGTGCTCACATATCCGGAGGTGCTGATGGAAAAGGTGGAATATTTGGACAACGGCACTGTTGCGGCCATTGGAGATACCGCCACCAGTATGATCGACGGGAAAACGGGAGAAAAAGTGGATTACAGCTACCAGTCCCGGCAGATGACGGACTACGCCATAGACAGGAACCGGGTGGCGCTGGCGCTGACGCCGTATGACAACCAGTCGGCAAGCAAAATGGTGATTTTGGACAGCACCGCGGCCGAAACAGGCGTAATCGAAAGCACGGATGCCATAGACGCTATTTCTTTGTACGGCGATACGGCGGCCGTTTTGACCGGCACGGTGATTACAGGCTATTCGGCCAGCAGCGGCAATGCTTTTGGCACCGCGGAAGCAGGCTCGGACCCCAGGGGGATTGCCCTTGCGGACGAAGCCACCGTTTACATTTTAGGGGTCAGCCAGATTCGCCAGGCAAGATTTTCATAGGCACAGCCCTTGTGAAGCGGCTGGATTTATGTTATATTAACAGGGTAACGAACCGGGAGGTTATACATGGGTATCCTATTGGATATCGGCTTTGCCGTGATTATCCTGCTTTGTGTCGTATTCGGATACAGAAAAGGATTTTTTAAAAGCATGACCGGTCTGATCGGCGCGGTCATCGCCATGTTTTTGGCATGGGTACTGGCGGGCGTGATTGCCAATGCCATGTATTGGGGTATTTTCAGAGGAATGCTGATCGAAAATATTTCGTCTGTTCTTTCCAATGACGCGCTGGCGTCGTTTTCGGAAAAAGCTGCGCAGGTAACAGCAAGCCTGCCGGGCTTTTTAAACAGCGCCATGAACAGCCAGGGCATTACTGCCGCGCAGATAGAGCAAAGCCTGCAAACGGCGGGCAGCAACGCGGCGGGTGCCACGGCAGACCTGATTTCTCCCGTTGTGATTTGGCTGCTGCAGCTGCTGCTGACCGTCCTTCTGTTCTTTTTGCTGCTGGTATTTGTCCGTTTGGCCCTAAAGGCGCTGGGCAAGGTGTTCCGTATTCCCGTACTGCGGCAGGTAGACGGGATACTGGGCGGCATATTCGGTATATGCAAGGGTGCTGTTTACGTATTTCTGGCATGCGTTTTGCTGCAGCTGATTATGCCTGTAACGGGCAGCAGTGCAGAACCTATGAAGCAGGTGCTGGATCAGTCCTATATTTATCAGTTTGTATTTTATAATAATCCCATCACAGCATGGTTCAGATAATGGTAAAATTACCAGTTGGTTGGAACTGTCCTAATTTAACCGCAGGACAGGGCAAAATTTCCGCTGCGGTAGCGGAGAAGAGAAAAAATTTTTATGATCATGTGTACACGTTGCAAAAAAAGGCCGGCCGTTGTGTTCGTTTCAGGCTCGACGGACGCCCAGCAGAGCCAGGGCTACTGCCTGGTTTGCGCAAAGGAGCTGGGTATCAAGCCGGTCAATGATTTAATGGAAAAAATGGGCATCACGGAAGAGATGATGGAATCCATGGAGTCTGAGCTCAGCGGCCTGATGTCCATGGAGGGCGGTATGGTGCCCGTAGATGACGACGACGATGAGAATGGGGAGGAGAACGGCTTTACCCAGGGCGGCGCAGCCACCTTCCCGTTTTTAAAAAATATATTCCAGGGCCCCAACGGGGAAGAGACCACCAAGGAGCAGGAAGACACACGCAGCGCTTCTAAAAAAACAGAAGACAAGAAAAAGAAAAAGCGCAAATACCTGAATATGTACTGCACCAATTTAACAGGAAAAGCAAGAAGCGGTGAACTGGACGCAATCATCGGCCGGGACAACGAAATTGCCCGGGTGATTCAGATTTTAAGCAGGCGGACAAAAAATAACCCCTGCCTCATCGGCGAGCCAGGCGTAGGTAAAACCGCCATTGCAGAAGGTCTTTCCCTGCGCATTGCAAAGGGAGATGTGCCCGCACGTCTGAAAAAGAAGGAGATCCATTTGCTGGATTTGACCGCCCTTGTGGCTGGCACCCAGTTCCGGGGCCAGTTTGAAAGCCGTATCAAAGGGCTGGTGGACGAGGTCAAGGCAGACGGAAACATTATCCTGTTTATTGACGAGGTGCACAACCTGGTAGGTACGGGAGACGCCGAGGGTTCCATGAACGCGGCCAATATTTTAAAGCCGGCTCTTTCCCGCGGGGAGATACAGGTCATAGGCGCCACCACCTTTACGGAATACCGCAAGTACATTGAAAAGGACACCGCGCTGGAGCGGCGCTTTCAGCCCGTGACAGTGGTAGAGCCCTCTGTGGAGGATACCATTCACGTGCTGCTGGGCATCAAATCCTATTACGAGAATTACCACAGGGTACAGCTGTCCGATTCTATTGTCAAACGGGCGGTGGTACTGTCCGAGCGTTATATTACGGACCGCTTTTTGCCCGATAAGGCCATTGATTTAATGGACGAATCCTGTGCCTGCGCGGCTTTGCGCAACACGTCCATGGCAGAGTACG
>CALWUX010000105.1 GCA_944384795.1 uncultured Clostridia bacterium
TGCTGGACAACAGCGACGCAGGCTGGGTCAAAATCAGAACGGCAGGCGGTCTGGAGGGCTACGTGGCCAGGGAATACCTGACGGGTATCGCTGCGCCGTCCCAGCCGTCGGAACCGGATGTGCCCGATGAAACAACGGCTGCCGTAAACGCGGACGTGCTGAATGTCCGCAGCGGTCAGGGCACCCATACCTCTGTAATCGGAACCCTGCTCTACGGGGAGACCGTCACCGTGCTGGATAACAGCGACGCGGTCTGGGTCAAAATCAGAACGGCAAGCGGCACAGAAGGCTATGTTCACAGAGATTATTTGGATTTTGGTTCCGTTGACAACGGAGGCAATGCAAATATAACCTATGCGCAGGTCACCGCGGACGTACTGAATGTCCGCAGCGGTATGGGCACGGTATATGACAGGATCGGCACGGTATCCTACGGAACGGTGGTCGAAGTGCTGGACGACAGCGATCCGGGCTGGGCGAAAATCAAAACGCCGGGCGGTCTGGAGGGATATGTGTCCAAAGAATATCTTGGCGCGGTTGGAGAAAACAATAGCAGCAGCTCCGTAACCATTCCCGCGGGAAAGACGTATTACGCGGCGTCTTCTTCCGGATATTGGCACAGCAGTGACAACGGCGTCGCCACGGCCTCCAACGGCTATATCACTGCGGTAGCGCCGGGCACGTGTACCGTAACGGGCGCAAACGGCATGACATATTCCGTAACGGTCACTCAGGGCGAGGCGGTACGCACCGCTTATGCGTCACCGAATATTGCCGCGGTGGGCGAGGCGGTGGAGCTGACGGCGGTAACGGACGCCACACGGGATTCCGTGCAGTTCCGTATCAGGCAAAGCGACGGAACGACCCAAACCATAGACGCGTATACATATACAACGGAATACTGCAACGGTACCGCCACAAGAGTCTGGAAGGCTTCCGCCGCATTCAGCAGTGCGGGCGCACATCAAATAGAGGTGTATTCCGTCAAAAACGGTGTCATGAGCACAGACTGCTATACCACGGACGCATACACCGTCCAGAGCACGGGCGCAAATGCTTCCTCCTGTGAAACGCGCCGCATCAGCGACGACATGATCCGGCTGATTGCCAGCTGGGAGGGTTACAGCCCCACCGTATACCCGGACAACCTGGCAGGAGGCATACCGACCATAGGCTACGGACAAACCTTTGGAACAGGTGTGCAGTTTTATAACAATATGTCTCAAACAGAGGCATGGTCCCTGTTGGTAAAATCCATCAACGCGGGCAGCTATACCGCAGAGGTCAACCGCTTCCTGCAAGACAACGGAATCAAAGCGACCCAGTCCCAGTTTGACGCGCTGGTCAGCTTCTCTTACAATATCGGCGCCGGCTATTGGAACAACAGCGCCTCTCAAATGGATTTAAGAGAGATCATGCTAAACGCGGTAGTACCGCCGGAAATTGCCGCAGGCACAAGCCTGCCGGCTTCCGTTACGTTCCAGGGCGCGCGTTTATATACAGGGCCCAGCAAATCGGCGTCTGTATTAAGAACGGTTGACAACGGCACCGGCGTACAGGTACTGCAGGCAAGCTATGATGCCGCTTCCAAATCGGGCTGGTACAAGGTACAGCTTTCAGACGGCACGGTGGGCTATATGTGCGCGGCCTATGTGCGTTTTGACGCAGGCGTCAGTGTAACCCGCGACCTGAACTATGCAGACGCCAATGCCTTTGGCTCCGAAATGCTGCTGTGGCACCATGCGGGCGGCCAATGCTATGCCGGTCTGGTATACCGGCGTATGGGCGAGGCCAAGGTATTCAGCTACGGCGATTACACAAGCGCCACACCGGGAAATCATGAGTACCAGAGAAATACCTACGGCTATGATATTCCCGACTGTATCCGCGGCAACGGCTGGATCAAATCCTGACGCGGCATAAAGAAAATGATAAAAAACCTGCCGTTTTGAAAACGGCAGGTTTTTTATCGGTGCTACTCTGTTTCCTCCTGAATATGCAAATAGACCCGCAGCAGCTCCCTGGCCTGCGGCAAATGCTCTTTTCTGACAAAAAAATCCGTCCCAAAGGGCGAAGCGCCGCATACAATTTGCAGGTAGCCTCCGCTGCCGCGGCTTTGCTTCAAAAAAGGGATTTTATTTTCCGTCAGCATACCCTCTACCAAACCTATGGTAATGTTGTCGGTCACGGTAGCCAGAAAAACAGCTTCCGGAATAGGGGATACCGGTTTTTTTGCACAGAACATGGCATTGCTTCCCTCCGTACAGCAGAATACTCAGGTATTTTGGTTCATTTGGTCGATTTTTGCCCGCAGCTTCAAAAAATCCTCAAACGCCGCGGGCTTATTGTTGGGATTGCGCAGCAGGGCGGCAGGGTGGAGCGTTGCCATCATCAGTACACCGTTTTTTTCAAAAAAAATACCGTGCTCTTTTGTGATTTTCATATCCGGCTTAATCAGCTTCATGGCGGCAATGCGTCCCAGGCAGACGATGATTTTCGGCTTCATGATACTTACCTGATTGCGCAGCCATTGAATGCAGGCTTCCTGCTCCTGGGGTAGCGGGTCGCGGTTTTTCGGCGGACGGCATTTGACAATATTCGCAATATAAATATTTTTATGCCTGTCCAAATCAATGGCGGCAAGCATTTTATCCAAAAGCTGGCCGCTTCTCCCTACAAAGGGGAGCCCCTCCAAATCCTCGTTTTCGCCAGGTCCCTCGCCTATAAACAGAATATCCGACTGCGGGTTGCCCATGCCGAACACCACATTGGTCCTGGTTTGGCAAAGCCCGCATTTTTTACACATTTTGCAGGCCTGTTCCAATTCCGTCCAGTTTGTATAATACATATCCCAATAGCCTTTCGTTTTATTTAGGTTGTGGTTTATTGTAGCATAAAAGCCATTGCCGTGCAAATTTGTTTGGCGTTTTTTCACAGCGTCTCATTGCATTTTTTGACTTACGAAAACAGCGCTTTCTTTCTTGCTTAACAGTCATCGCTTTCTTCCCGCGTTCTGTATCGGCAATGTGAAATAGACAAAATGTATTCTCAATGGTGCAGCCTGCCCTACCATAAAATAAATCTAAATTTTACACAAAGATTCCGTTTATTTTTTAGATATTTCAGATAGTGCGTAAGTATTGCAATCCCGGGTGGAATCAGTTAAAATAGCTTTATCAAAAAATAATGTATGATTATAGGGAGTGTGTTTCATTTGAAAATTCTTGTAGAAACATCAGCACGTCATGTACATATCAGCAATGAGCATTTGGCAATTTTGTTCGGCGCGGGCGCGGAACTGACCGTTAAAAAGGAATTGTCCCAGCCGGGCCAGTTTGCCTGCAATGAGCGCGTGACCATCGTAGGTCCAAAAGGAGAAATGGCCAATGTTTCCATTCTGGGTCCTACCCGTCCGGAAACACAGGTGGAGCTGTCCCGTACAGATACAAGAAAAGTCGGTATTGACGCGCCGATCCGCGAATCCGGTCAATTGGAAGGGACTCCCGGCTGTAAATTGATTGGCCCAAAAGGCGAAGTGGAGCTGGACAAAGGCGTAATCGTTGCAAAACGCCATGCGCATATCCCGCCGGATGTAGCGGAAAAATGGGGTATTACCGATAAACAGGTGGTTTCCCTGAAGGTAGGGGACAACGAGCGTTCTTTGATTTTCGGAGACGTGGTAGCGCGCGTAAGCGCCAGCGCCGGCCTTGCCGTGCATATCGACACGGACGAAGCCAACGCCGCCGGCCTCAGCGGCGCTGCCGAGGGAGAAATTATCGTATAATTGCCTGCCGGCCATATTGTCCGTCGGCAATCCCATGAAAAAGATTCTGATCCCGCTGCGGGTAATATCGGAATCTTTTTCTATGTCCGCATATTCGCCTGCGGGCTCTGCGGCTTTTCGGGGATTTCCTATTGCCTTTTTGTAATTTATGCGTTATAATATAGCAGTTAGCTTATTTATTTTTAAAAGCAAGGCAGAAATGCATGCAATAGGATATGCGGGCGGGCGGGCTCTGCGCGATAGAGCCTCGTGAACCATGTCAGGCGGGGAACCGAGCAGCATTAAGCGAAGGTCTCTGTGCGATGCAGGTGGTCTGTTCGTTCGCATATCCTAATGCATGGTTTTTCGCCTTGCTTTTATTGGTTTTCAGGTTTTGGCAAAAAGGTGGTGTTGGTTTGTACCGGGTATTGTACAGAAAATGGCGTCCGCAAACGTTTGGTGATGTAACGGGACAGCCGCAGGTTACCGAGACTTTAAAGCAGGAGCTGGTCGCGGGAAGAATCGCGCATGCGTATTTGTTTACCGGCTCCCGCGGTACCGGAAAAACCACCTGCGCTAAAATTCTGGCAAAAGCCATCAATTGCCTGCAGCCCCAAAACGGGGAGCCCTGCGGCACGTGCGAGATTTGCCGCGGCATTGACCAGGGCTCCGTAACAGACGTGGTAGAAATAGACGCGGCCAGCAACAACGGTGTGGACCATATCCGTATGCTGCGGGAGGAAGCGGGCTTTACACCGGCCATGGCCAAGTACCGCGTATATATTATTGACGAGGTACACATGCTTTCCATAGGCGCGTTTAACGCCCTGTTAAAAACACTGGAGGAGCCGCCGGCGCACGTAGTATTCATTCTGGCAACTACAGAAGTGCATAAAATGCCTGCCACCATTTTATCCCGCTGTCAGAGGTTTGAATTCCGGCGCATATCTCCTGCGGACAGCGCCGAACGGCTGCGCTATATCGCGCAGGAGGAGGGCGCCCAATTGGACGAGGACGCGGCCCTGCTGATTGCGCGGCTGGCAGACGGCGCTTTAAGAGACGCGCTGTCCATTTTGGATCAGTGCATCGGCGTAAACAGCCATGTAACGGAGGACGTAGTCTGCGGCGCGGTAGGTACCGTAGGCAGAGAACACCTGTACCGGCTGACCCAGGCGGTCGTTTTGCAGGATTCTGCCGGCGCGTTGGATTTGATCGACCGTTTACACAGCGGCTCCAAGGATATGACCCGCTTGTGCGAGGAAATGATTGCCCATTTCCGGAATTTGATGCTGCTGAAAACCGTAAAAGACGCAAAAGCGCTGATACCCGTGTCCGACGAAGAATTCCGTTCTCTGACCGGGCAGGCGGCAGACTTTTCCCTGACCGTCCTCCTGCATGGCTTGGAGACCATGCAGACGGCATTGGAAAAAATCTACCGCGGCGCAAACGGAAGAATCACCATGGAAATGGCAATGATTCGGCTGTGCACACCACAGCTGGATACAGGAACAGAGGCGCTTCTCAGACGGATCGAGGCTTTGGAAAGAGGCGCGCTTGCCGCACCGCCGGCCGCCGCACTGCCGGAGCAGACGGCGCCTGCGGCCGGCACAGAAGAGGAAAGCGGCGAGCCCTGCCAGCCGCCGGCAGCTGCGGCGGAGCAAGCCGCGCCGCCGTCTCCCGGCACACCCTCTTTTTTGTCAGAATCGGACAAAACCGTACCGCCGTGGGAGACCGGGCGGCCGGCTGAGGCAAAGCCGGCCGCGCCAAAACAGCCGGCGGCCAAAAAACAAAAATCAGCCGCCGAACAGCCCAAGCTGGGCGATACCGTACAGCCGCTTGCGGAATGGCCGGAAATATTACAGATTTTAGGCGGCTATTCCAAAGCGATAGCCACCGCGTTTACAGACACCAGCGCCTTTGTCAGCGGAGATTATGTGCTGATAGACGCCCCGCCGGATTCCGTAGCCTTTGAGCTTTTACGGAAATCGTCCCAGCGGGAGCAAATGCGGGAGGCCATACGGCAGTCCACAGGCCGGGTATACAAATTAGGACCCTATAAACCCAGGGAAGAGGCCGATACGGCTCAAACAGACCCCTTGCAGCAGCTTGCAGAGCAGGCGGAGCAGGCGGGAATCGATGTAGAAATCAAAGAGAATTGACATGATTTGGAGGAATATCACATGAAAGCAAGACTACCACAGGGATTCAGCAACGGCGGAGGCACCAATTTACAGCAGCTGGCACGTCAGGCGCAAAAATTGCAGGAAGAAATGGACGCGGCCAACGCGGAATTGGAGTTAAAGGAATATTCCGCAACGGTGGGCGGCAACGCGGTCACAGCGGTGGTAACGGGCAAAATGGAAGTCAAATCGCTGGACATCAAGCCGGAGGTAGTGGACCCCGAGGACATTGACATGCTGTCCGAGCTGGTCATCGCCGCTGTCAACGAGGCCATCAGAGCCGCCTCCACAGAAAAGGCGGAAACCATGGAACGGTTGTCCGGCGGGCTGAATATGCCGGGGATGTTTTGATTTATGGCGTCCTATCATGTAGCCCCGCTGGCACGGCTGGTGGAGCAATTTGAGAGCTTGCCGGGCATAGGGCATAAATCCGCCCAGCGTCTGGCGTATCATGTACTGGGTATGCCAAAGGAAAAAGCGGAGCAGTTTGCCGCTTCCATATTAGAGGCGCGCAATACCATTCACTATTGCAAGGTATGCTGTAATCTTACCGACCAGGAGCTGTGCCCCGTATGCAGAAATACAGAACGGGACCGTTCCATCATCTGTGTGGTAGAAGACCCCAGAGACGTATTCGCGCTGGAACGGACAAACGAATTCCATGCCACCTACCATGTCCTTCACGGAGCCATTTCGCCTCTTGCGGGTATTGGCCCGGACCAGCTGTGTATCAAGGAACTGCTGGACAGAGTCAAGGACCGGCAGGTAACAGAAGTCATTATGGCGACGAACCCCACGGTAGAGGGAGAGGCCACCGCCATGTATATTTCGCGTCTGTTAAAGCCGCTGGGCATTAAAGTGACCCGCCTGGCTTACGGCATTCCCGTAGGCGGAGATTTGGAATATGCAGATGAAGTGACCCTTTCCCGCGCGTTAGAGGGCAGAAGCGAGCTGTAAAAACACCGGCTGTATACAGCCGGTGTTTTTTATCGTCCTGTAAATACAAAAAGCAACGGGTTTGTACGCCGCTGCTTTTCGTTATGTATTCTGATACGAAAAATGCCTGCTAAAACAGATTACTCTGCTTTTTTCTTTCTTGCAAATACAACAGCGCCTGCCATGGCACCTGCCGCGGCAACGGCAATTGCCGCCCACAGTACTACACTGCTGCTGTCGCCAGTCTGCGGAGAAGCCATTGTGTTGTTGGCAGTGCCTGCCGCCTGTGCGGAAACCGTGAAGTTGGTGGAAACCTCACCGTCTGTGAATACCATGGTAAAGGTATGCGTACCCTCTGTCAGGGTTTGCAGGTATGCCGCATTCAAAGTAACTACGGTGCTGCCGCTGACTGCAGTGTAATGCTCCGCCGCAACGTCTGCGCCGTCTACTTTAATGCCGGTAAATTTGGTGAAATCACCGTTGGAGGTAATGGTCAGGCCGTCTGCGCTGTTTTGTACCCAAACGCCGTCCGCACCTGCGGTGATTTGATAGCCGCCTGTGGCAGTGCCGCCGGTGGTATCATTTTGTTTCAGCTGCAGGCCGGCGATTGCGTCCTCAATGGCCTGAGCCATAGCGTTGACTTCTTCCTGACGGCTGCTGCCAAGGTCGCGTACGACCGCCACAATGGCATTATCCACCGCGGTAAAATCTACATAATCGTCTCTGTTGAGGGCATTTGCTTTTGCAATGGCTGCGTCCACTGCAGTGTAGTCTGCGGCAGTGTCGCTGGTAACCGTGCTTTTTGCTGAAGCAATTACGGTTTGCTGTGTTGCCGCGTCTACAATATTTACAACCAGAGAAAAAGTGCCTGCCTGGTTAAAGGTCACACGGAACGTGCTGGTTGCGTCTGCAAGCGAGAACCCGCTTGCAGGGCCGAAGCTGTCGCCTGTCAGCTCGTACCATTTGCCGTCGGCTGTCTCTAAGTACTCGATTTTTTCCACTGCCGCCGCACCGTCAAACTGGGCTGTGCCCAGCACCATGGTGCCTGCCTGTGAGCCCGCTGTTGTGGAAATGGTAAATTCCATCGGCTCGCCCACAATGAAGGTCTGCGGCATATCGATGGTCACCGCAGGCGCTACGGGGTCTGTTACGGTAACTGTATGGGTGGCGCGTGCCAGCACGGATTGATCAGCAACTGCAACGATTTGAATTTCAAAGGTATAAGTACCTGCCTGATTGAATGTGGAACGGAACTTGCTGGTCGCACCATCTGTGAATGGGAAACCGGTTGACGGAGGGCCGAAGCTGTCGCCTGTCAGCTCGTACCATTGGTTGTCGTTGACCTCCAGATATTTTGTAGTCACTGCTGCAGGACCTGTAATATTGAATTTTGCCAGCACATATTTTCCCTGGTCTGTACCGGCTGTGGTGGTAACACCGTATTCGATTTCCTGGCCTACCACGGCGGTCGTGGGCATATCTGTTGTGATTTCGGAATCAGAAGCCGCGAAAACTGCCATGGGAGCCATGCCGAATACCATAACTGCTGAAATAATCAGCGCAAGGATACTCTTCTTTTTCACCAAAAACATCTCCTTTGATTTTTGAAAAAGTATACTTTTGTAAAACAAAAGCAGTGTAAAAAAATTCCCTTGTAAAAATCGTTTCATTGTGTATATTTTCCACAATATTTTTACATTTTGGGCTTGAAAAAACATTTTGTATGGTGTATCATGTCATTGTCATAATATTACAGTTGATTTGTAAAAGTATACTTTAAAAAAACAGAAAGCAGTCTTTACAGGGACACAGCCACAGGGCTGTTTTCTTGTAAAGACTGCTTTTTTATGTATTGAGCGCCAGCATGGCCGCCATGCCGCCGCGCTGCGAACCCATGACACGGTGCGAAAACAGCAAATCGCTGTGACAGCAGGTACAGACCTTGCCTACCGTAATGTTTTCCGCAGGCACGCCCGCGTGTACCAGCGTCCGGCGGTTGACCTCCCACAGGTTCAGCATATATTTGCCCTCCCCTTTGGGATGCAGGCATTCCGCGGGGGAAATGCCCGGCAGGGCCGTAATTTTTTCGTATACAGGCGCGTCTACCTCATAACAGCACGGGCCGATAGACGGTCCGATGGCGGCCAGTATGTCCGCAGGGTCACTGCCGAATTCTTCCTGCATGGCTCTGACCGTCTGCGCACCCATGGTCGCCGCTGTGCCGCGCCAGCCCGCATGGGAAAGGCCAATGGCTTTTTTGGCCGTATCCACAAAATACAGCGGCACGCAGTCCGCGTAATAGGTCACCAGCACAACGCCGGGCGCATTGGTAATGAGTCCGTCTACGCTCTGCATATCCCTTTTACGCCAAATGCCGATTCCCGCTTCCTTTGCGGTAACACGGCGCACCACCGTATGATGATCCTGGGCAGAAGCTACCAGCTTATGGAAGTCAAAGCCCGCGGCACGGCAGAATAAGCGGTAATTTTCCAATACGTTTTCGTCGCTGTCGCCGCGGTTAAAATTCAGGTTCATGGAAGAAAATACACCCCGGCTGACGCCGCCTTTTTTGGTGGAAAAACCGTGGGTGATGTACGGCAGTGCGTGTAATTTGGGAAACACAAGGTACGGCACCCCGCGGTTTTCACACAGCTGCATACAGCCCAGTGAACGGCTCATACGGCACCTCCCGCCTTACAGACGCCGCATATCGCGCCGTCTGCCGCTGAGCACGTAAAATACAATGATACCCACGGCATACAGGCCCGCGACCGCGCCTACGGTAATATCCAGCCAGAGAGGAAAGCCCCCCACAAACACACGGATAAAATAGGCGGCGGAAACAAACAGCACCAATACAGCGCCGTTATTTACCACCAGCAGGCGGTCTGTTTTGTCGCTGCGCAGGGCCACCAGATTAAAGCGGACAAATAAAAATTCCATACAGGTGACCGCGATGCACAGGTACAAATGGGTATTGCCCAGCGGATACAGCGCCGCCAAAATAACGAACAATACGGACGCGATCAATCCGCACCCCATTGCGATATAGGAAAATGCTCTGCTCATAATTACCTCCCGTTAATTATTGTTGATTGGACAGGGGCAAAGCCGGCGTTACATAGACGGTCCTATTTTTTACGTATATGACCATGCCCGGCTTTGCGCCCTGGGGTTTTGACACATGTTTGACCAATGTATAATCCACGGGCACCTGGGACGAATCCCTTGCCCTGCTGTAATAAGCCGCGATCTGCGCCGCTTCCAGAACAGCCTGCTCCGTGATCTCCCGGCGGTTGGATACGATAATGGTGTGGGAGCCGGGAATGTTTTTGACGTGCAGCCACATATCGTGGTTGTTTGCGTCTTTTAAGGTCAGTTTGTCGTTCTGGCGGTTGTTCCGCCCTACCAGCACGGTAAAACCGTCGCTTGTGGTGAATGCCATGGGCGGCGCGGGCGCTGCCGTCTTTTGCTTTGCGCCGTGTTTTTGCAGGCGCAGATAGCCCTGCTCGGCCAGCTCCTGCCGGATTTCTGTAAGGTCCCGTTCTGTCTGCGCCCTGCTCAGCGCCTCGCTGACCGTGTCGATATACGCCAGCTCCTGCTCCGCCTGCTGTATCTGTTCGGTCAATTTTTCCTCGGCTGTGCGGGCTTTTCTGTACTGTTTATAAAACTTCTGCGCGTTTTGGCACGCCGTCAGCAGCGGGGCAAGGGGGACTTTTACAAGGGGGCAGCCCTCCTGATACAA
>CALWUX010000106.1 GCA_944384795.1 uncultured Clostridia bacterium
GTTCTGATTTTGACCCAGACCGCGTCGCTGTTATCCAGCACGGTGACGGTCTCCCCGTAAAACAGGGTTCCGATTACAGAGGTATGGGTGCCCTGACCACTGCGGACATTCAGTACGTCCGCGTTTACGGCAGCCGTTGTTTCATCGGGCACATCCGGCTCCGACGGCTGGGACGGCGCGGCGATACCCGTCAGGTATTCCCTTGCCACGTAGCCCTCCAGACCGCCTGCCGTTCTGATTTTGACCCAGCCTGCGTCGCTGTTGTCCAGCACAGTGACGACGGAACCATAGGTCAGACCGCCGATAATGGTGGTGTCGGTTCCTTTGCCGCTGCGGATATTCAGCACGTCTGCATTCACGGTGGCTTGCTGTTCCTGTACCGGCTGCTGTGCCGCGCTGACCGTTACCCGCAAAGATGCGGAAGCGCCGTTTGCACTGATTTTGATTTCTCCGCCGCCGGCCTGCAGGCCGTTGACACGGTATATGTGCGTTCTGCCCTCCTGACGGAGATAGGTCACCTGCACTGCGCCCGCGTTGGTGGAAACAGCAGACGGCAGGCTGTCATCGGAAATCGCGGCGGTGAATTCAAAGGATTCGCCGGCTGTTATGGTACGCGCTGTTTCGCTGAGGGTCACAGTGGTCGGCGCGGCCTCCATTTGCAGGTATGCTTTGCTGCAATAGCCGATGGTTCCCTGGCTGATTTGCACCTTGGCCCAATCCCCATTGCTGTTGTCCAGCACATTGACCACTGCGCCCTTCGCCAGTACCGTAATCACACTATGCTCCAGTCCCGCGCCGGCACGCAGATTCAAATAGTCCGTGGTAAGCGCTTTGCCGATAGCGGTTTCCTCCGCCGTGCCGGAGCCGGATAAAGCGGAGATTTGCAAAAATTCCTTGCTGCAATAGCCTTCCTGCCCGCTTTGCGTTCTGATTTTTGCCCAGTTGGCATCGCTGTTGTCAAGGACGGTCACAGCCTGTCCCAAATATAACGATCCGATGACGGAATATCCCATACCGGCGCCGCTGCGCAGATTCACGTCACTGCCTGTTAAGACGGCGGAAAGCGTTTCTCCCGCAGACGATGACCCGTGGGAAGCGTTCTGTATTTCCAAATACGCTTTGCTGCAATAGCCTTCCGTACCGTCTGCCGTTCTCACTCTGGCCCAGCTTGCATTGCTGTTATCCAAAACAGTAAGCGCCGTTCCCTTTGCCAGCACTGTTTTTACCGGATATTCCATGCCCGCGCCGCTGCGCAGATTCAGCGCGTCTGCCGTAACAGCCGTCCCCTGTGCGGCGGTACCGTTTGTGCTGATATACAGGTACTCCTTAAAGCAGTAACCCTCCCGGCCGGAGCCTGTCCTGATTTTTGCCCACGAAGGGTCGCTGTTGTCCAGCACAGTGACGGTTTCGTTGATACGCAGTATGCCCAGCACGGCATGCCCTGTGCCGGCGCCCGCGCGCAAATTCACGTAGTCCCCCGTTAAGGTGCCGGTCAGCCCTGCTGTTTCACCACTGTGAGACAGCACTTTGACAAATTCCTTACTGCAATAGCCCACAGCGCCGGTCGCGGTTTGGATTTTGGCCCAGTCCGGGTGGCTGTCGTCCAAAACCGTGACCAATTCCCCTTTGGACAGACTGCCGATGACGGAATAATTTGTTCCCGCGCCGCTGCGCAGATTGACATAATCCCCCGTCATGGAAGCGGCGCTGGACGTGGCAGCAGATACCGGCGCGGAAGACGCGACAGATACCGAAGAAAAGAAAATTGTGGCAATGCAAAGCGCGGACAGCATCGCGGTCAAAATTCTTTTTAATGAAATCCGCATAAAAATAACCCCCAAAGCATAAACAATAGACGCCGTGCCGACAAGATACGGCATTTGTATGATTTTGTTGAAACACGCGATTTTTCTGTGATAAAAGTATACATGAAAATACTTTTGGAATCAACAAAAAACGTCAAAAATTTATTCATTTTGTTTATATTTTGGCATTATTTTCATGCACTTTACATTATTTTTACATAAAAAATAATACAAAAATCTCAAATATTGCGGTTATGTTTTCCTACCTATACTTTATATGGTATACAGAGGGTAATCTTTTGAAAAAAACACGGAAAGAAAATAAATTTCACAAAATCAAATGGAAAAAATTTTAAAAGCTGATATTTTTCGTGGATTTCTGTTTTTTCCTTTCTTGACATGGGTATGGTTAAATGATATAATAGCTACCGTTGATAAAATTTACAGATTTGCGGCAGTGCTGGAACTGGCAGACAGGCACGTTTGAGGGGCGTGTGTCTTTGACGTATGGGTTCAAGTCCCATTTGCCGCACCATACCGGAGCAAAGTCTGCTTTGCTCCGGTTTATTTTTTGCTTGACAGACATGGATATTTTGTTGTTTGAACAAAAACGGCGGGCACTGCCTGCACGTGCTTTTCTGTTTGACGCCGAAAGCATGAAAACGGTCGGTTTGCCGTGGATACGGCAAGAATACAGTCTGCCTCTTGCTTGACAAAATTAAGAATCTCTGCTATAATTAAGACATTTCAAAGGAGGTTGAGTAATTATGAGCAATGATAAAGTAATGGAAGAGTTGTTGGCACGCATTCAGGCTTTAGAGGAAAAAGTTGCAGAACTGTCCGGCGAAAAGAAAACCGATGGTTCCGGAGATAAACAATGTCTGCCGGGATACAACGAGTGCATCATTAAATAAGGTTCGGCTTTTTCAAAAATAACGGTCTGAAAAAACTGTCCGCAGGCTTATGGTCTGCGGACAGTTTTTGTTTTCAGCGCTTTTTTGGCTGCGGTGCCCTTTTCCTGCCTCTTTCCATAGGAAAAGCAAATAGCGTAAAAACCGCTTTCAAGCAGGCAAATGGCACTCTTTTTCTTTTTGACTATCTCCCTGCCGGGCGGTGCATACTAACAGCATACGGTAAGGAGCAATCATATGGCTGACATCAATATTATCAAAACCATTAAAATCACAGTGGGCTGCTGCATTGCTATTGCCATTGCCAACGCCTTGCAGCTGCAGCACAGCGCCTCTGTGGTGACCATTACCCTGCTGAGCATTTTAAACACAAAAAAAGATACACTGATCGTTGCCTGGAAGCGTTCTATTGCGTTTTTACTGGCCTCCTCCATTGCCATTTTGGCATTTACAATATGCCGTTTTTCTCTTTGGGGCCTTGGGAGTTATCTCATAATTATCGTGCTATTGTGCCAGGTGTTTGATTTGACCGACGGACTTTCCATGAGCACCGTGCTGATGCTGCACCTGTGGAGCGCCCGCAGCATAACCGCCCAGAGCCTGCTTAACGAAGCGGTTTTAATGGCAATCGGGATTGCCATGGGCATTGTGATGAATTTGTATATGCCAAACCAGGTGAAAAAAATCAAGGCATACCAAACGGTGATAGACAGCCATTTCAAAGAGCTGCTGCTGTGCTTTTCGGACAGTATTTTACTGGATGACAGGTCACAGCGCATACAGCAGGAGCTGGAAAGCCTTTCACTTGTGTTCCGGAAATCCATTCAGGCTACGGACCTGCACGTAAACAATCATTTATTTTCCAACACGGGCTATTATGCTCAGTACCTGCAAATGCGCCTGAAGCAGTACGAGGTATTGCGTATGATTGCGTCCAATACCCGGCGGATTCCGTGCGCACCGCCGCAGTCAGCCGATATTGCCCGTTATTTAAAGGAGGTGGCCAGCTCCATTGACGACCACGACAATGCGCAGGAAATGCTGGACAAGCTGCAGCAAATGCGCCTGCGCTTCCGTCTGGAGCCGCTGCCCAAAAACAGAAAAGAATTTGAGGCCAGAGCCGTATTGTACGAAATTGTAAACGACGTGCAGCATTTACTGCGCTTAAAGCAGGAATTTGCGCAAGACCTGTCCCCTTATCAAATCAGAACCTTTTGGCGCAGGTCGAAAAATCCCCGCGGTAAGAAAAAAACGGCTTAACGCAAATTGCATTGCACGGCGGAATATGCTATAATATCAGCAGAATAACAGGAACATACCGCTGAGGAAAGGAGCATGGCTATGCTGGGGAATTTGGAAAGTGATTTGAAAAAAGTACTGCTGGCGGGTATCGGCGCCCTTGCAACCACTGTGGAAAAATCAAAGGATATTGTGGACGAGCTGGTAAAAAAAGGCGAGATCACCGTAGAGCAGGGCAAGGCCTTGAATGAGGAGCTAAAGCATGATATAAAGGAGCAGAGAGAGGAAGCCGCTTCTGCTGTTTGCGCCGCGGATGTAACGGAAAAACTGGAACGTCTGAACGCGGAGGATCTGGCGAAAATCAAGGAAAAGCTGGCCGAGCTGGAGGAAAAACAGAAAAACGGCGATAAAGACTGAATCGTGCCAAAAAAAGCGTCTGTGCAAATACAGCACAGACGCTTTTTATTTTCAAGCCGTTATTGACCTGCCGGCAATCAAAAACAAGGCCGCTGACAGCAGTCTGTTCACAGCGGCCTATTTCTTTTTTCGTACCATAAAAAATACCAGTATGCTCCCTATGACGCCCGCCGCAATATAGCCCAGCATGGCAAGCAGCGGTATATCGCCTACCATGGGGCGTATTTCTGTCAGGCACAGCAAACTGGAGCCGATAACCAGCGCTACAATGACCGCCGCGGCAATGATGCGGTTGACCATACCGTCCAGCCGTTTTAACGGCGCCTGGGAGCCGCTGACGTCCAAATTGAGCTTTGTCTGTCCTTTGACCGTCATCTGTATCAAATCCGACAGCTGCGCAGGAATGACCGCCGCCTTATTCAGCACGGTGTAAATGTTTTTGCCTGTGCGGCGCAGTTCTTTGTTCCAGTCCAGGTTCCTGAAAAACTCGTTGGACATATGGGTGGCTAAAATTTGCAATAAGT
>CALWUX010000107.1 GCA_944384795.1 uncultured Clostridia bacterium
TTAACACATCTCTTCCTGTTTGTCAACTCTTTTTTCTTCTCTTTTTTGTTTCCTTTTCTGCCGCGTCTCTTTGTGCCGCGGCAACTCCACTATATTAGCATATCTTCTCCCTCTTTGTCAACGGGGAGAGTGAAAAAATATGGTCCGGCAAAATACACGCTTTTTCCATTGCTTAACATTATCCCCTCTCTCTGCGCAAATGCACTCCCACAGAATCAAAATCCGCTAAAATGCCGCTTTGCGTTTTTTTAAGCGTCAATTCTACCGCGCTGATAAGCGGGGAATAGCCTAAAATGGCTTCTGTTAATTTTTGCGCGGCTTTCTCTATCAACTGATACGGCTCCTCTTTCAGGGTTTTTGTAACCAGCCTTATTAATCCGCCGCATTCCACGGTATCCTCTGCACGGTCTGTTTCTATGGCTTTTTCCAGGCTGCAAAACAGCAGTATGTCCATTTCAAACTCCTGCTCCATTATTTTCTCTTCTTTGGTATAGCCATGACGCGCCATGACCCGCAGCCCTTTGATTTCTATTCGATCCATAAACCCTCTGCGTCCTCTTTTCTAAATCACTTTGATTCGTTATAGAATATGATCAATACAGCACCACAATATTCCCTTTTACTTTACACCGGCTCTCATAGCTTTCTTTTGTATCTGTCCTGGTATCATAAATATTGGTAAAGCAAAAGCCGCCCTGATCGCTCTCCGCTTCATATACACCTACAATAAAACGATTTTCCACACAAGTGATAAACCGTCCCATATCTTTTGGATAAACCGCTTTGATATTGGAATTCAAAAAACCGCTGAGCTCCAGCCCTTCTTCTTTTTTCGCAATATGAAAGCCCCGCATATTGGCAGTGTCGATCCAGAATTCCGCCTCCGCCTCTTCCTCTTTTAATGTAAGAGGCGCTGCCACAAAACGGCTGCCCGTTTCTTTTTCCACAGCACACAGGCGCAAATCGTTCCACGGAAAATGCTTGGCCTTAAAATACAGGTTCACGCTGTCCATGCCAATGTAACGTATCATGTTATCAGAATCCGCCGCAAACAGCTCCTCCATGGGAATTTCCTGTTCATCACAGGCTGCCTGAACCAGTTTTTTTAAATTGCAGGTCCATACCCTGTCATAGACCTCCTGTCCCAGCCAGCATTTATTTTTAAAGCAATGCTCTTTTTCTCTTTCGCCGCCATAAGGCTGCAATACCAGCAAATGCATTTCGCCCTTTGCCCGGTAAGGCACAAAGCAATCGCAGTCGGCTTCGCATATGCGCTCATCTTTTATATAGTGATATTCTTTTTTCTGCATATCATACAAGTAAGCAATGTGCTTAAACCCCGTCAAGCTTTGATATTCCGAAAAAAGCGCGGTATGCTCCTCATTTTCTCCCGTCAGCACTAAAATATGGTCCTGGTCAAGAGCCTTGCATTGCAGAAAATCACCTATGAAATGGATTTGCTCAAAATTTTTCTCCTGTCCCGTTGTTTTGTCAATGCGCAATATCCAGGCAACACTCTTTCCGTTTTCCATCAACACGATAATGTCATTTTCAAAAGCAAAATAATGCTGGTTGTAAGCTTCATCGTTTAAAATATAATTGGCCACAATACGTTCCTGCTGCTCGGCACGGTTGTACTCCAATAAAAATAAACTGTTGTGTCCCTCTTCCATTTTTTCTTCCGCATAGTAAACGACTTCGTCATTAATTTCAATGAGCTCTATATCGCAATCGTGCACAAAATTTCTCATATCGATCACTGTCATAGCTTACAACCCTCCATGCCGGAATTTTTACTTTGATTATATCACAAAATTTGTCGTATTTCATTACAATTTATATTTTACCGTAGTATAATAGGAAATAATCTATGGAAAAGGAGTACCGTTATGCATATTACCAAAACGAAACAGGGTACCATTGTCGAGCTGGATATTCACGGTATGTACGCAGAGGACGCCAAACGCCGCATTGAACGGTACTTATCCGCAGCAGACCCAAAGGTAAAGGAGGTCATCGTGATTCACGGTTACCACCAGGGGCGGGTATTGCAGCACATGGTGCGTACTCAATTAAAGCACCGGCGCATTGCAAGCAAGGTGATTTCTTTGAACGAAGGGCAGACACGGTTGATTTTAAAAACCGAAATATAACCGACCATTCAGAGTATGCCATTTGCAGTTTGCAAAAATGCTATATGGCATCATTTTCTCACCGCTGTTTACAGCGCGCTTTGCTTTACGCTGTAAATAAAAAGACTGATTCCTCCATCAGTAAATACAAGTCTCATCAAATCAAAACAGCTCTGCGAAATATCCCTTTCGCAGAGCTGTGTAAATAAAAAACTCCCGCCGCGCTTTAGTCAAAGCGCATTGGCCGGGAGTTTTTTATTTGTTTAGGAAATTATTTGCTCCATTTTTTCTTATACAAAAGGCAAGTGCCCGCAATTATGATCACAACCGCTCCGGAGAGAAGCGACGCCGTTAGAATCAACAAATGGCTGTTGTCGCCTGTGGCAGGCATATCCAGGGCTCCGGAAGAAACCATTGCCTGACCTGCGCTCATCGCATTTCCAGCCTGCAGGGCATTGTTGTTTTGTACATATTGCCGCGCTTCCGTCAAAACAGCCTGCACTTCTTCTTTTGTTTGCGCCTGTTCTACTCTTTGGATAAACTGTGTTTTGATTTCGGCAGAAAGCAGTTCCAAGCCATGGATAGCAAGGATAGCCGCATTTTTACTTTGCAGCAGCTCTGCCTGATACTGTAAATGACCGTGTTCCGTATATGCATTTTGCAGTACGGTATCAACGGCGCTGACAGAAAACGAAGTTTCAATTGCTTCATAATACGTTGCTTTTGCCTGTTCGCTCAGGTACGGCATTGCGCTTACCTGTACTTTGGCCGCAGCTCTGCGGTCTTCTACAACTACCTGCGTTGCCGCGTTGGTATTTTGCGCTTGCGTTACAACCGCCCGCACAGCCGCAACACTGTAAGAGCTTCCGACACTTGCGCTGTAAGCAGTCCGTTCGTCCGCTGTCAGATACAGCATGGCGGTCAATTGCTCCTCCGCTGTTGCTCTTTCTGCTGCAACCAGCGTTTCAGTAGCCGCATTCACTTTTTGTGCCTGCGCTATAACCTCCTGCACGGCCGCAACACTGTAAGCGCTTCCCACGCTTGCGCTGTAAGCAGTCCGCTCGTCTGCTGTCAGATACAGCATAGCGGTCAATTGCTCCTCTGCTGTTGCTCTTTCTGCTGTAACCAGTGCTTCGGTGGCTGCATTTGCGCTCTGCGCCTTTGCAATGACTGCCTGCACCGCGTTTACACTGTAAGCGTTGCTGATTTCTGTGCTGTAAGCAGTTCTTTCATCTGCCGTCAAGTACAGCATTGCCGCAATTTGCTCGTTTGCTGCTGTTCTTTCAGCTGTGACCAGCATTTCCGCAGCAGTGTTAGCCTCCTGCGCTTTTTGCGCAATCGCCTGGACTGCCGCAACACTATAGGCATTGTCGATTTCTGTATGATAGCTTTCCGCTTCCTGCTCGCTCAAATACAGCAATTGTGCAATTTGACCTTTTGCGGCTGTTCTTGCGGCCGCAACCAAGGTTTCCGTATTTGCATTCGTGTTCTGTGCCTGTGCTACAATCGCCTGTACCGCGGTCACACTGTAAGCGTTGTCAATATTTGCGTTAAACGTCGCCTGTTCTTCTTCTGTGAGATAAGGCATTGCCGCAACATCTGCTTTTGCGGCTGTTCTTGCAGCTTCTACTGCTGTTCTGGCCGCATCATTGACAGCATTTGCCTGCGCCAGCACTGCCTGTACCGTCTCTACGCTGTAAGCCGCGTTAACTTTTGCAGTATAATCCGCCTTTTCATCCACGGTCAGATATTGCATATCCGCAATTTTATCATTGGCCGTTGTTCTTTCCGCTTCTACTTTTGCCTGTGTTGCCGCATTGGTTTCTTGCGCTCTTGTTACGACTGCGGTTACTTCTTCCACACTGTAGGCGGCGTCGATATCCTTATCAAAACCTGCCTTTTCTTCTGTCGTAAGGTATGGCATATCCACAATTTTCTGTTTTGCGGCGGCGCGTTCACCTTCCACTGTGCCTTGCGCTGTGGTATTGGCCTGTGCAGCTTTTTGCACAACGGATTCAACCGCCGCAACGCTGTATGCGTTGTCAATTTCCTGATTGAAATCTGCTTTTTGCCGGTCGCTCAGGTACAGCATATTTTCAATTTCGGTTTTTGCGGTTTCTCTTTTGGCTTCCACTTCTTTTTGTGTTTCTTCATTCGTTGTGGTTGCCTGTTGTACTATCTCTTCCACAGCTGTTATGGTCAAAGCGGCGTCGATTTTGGAGCCGTAATCTTGTTTTTGCTGCTGGCTCAAATACGGCATCTGATTGACCGTTTCTTTTGCTTCTGTCTGTTTTTGCACCAATGCTTCCTGTGCTGCCGTATTGGCCGCTTTGGCATTTTGCAGAATCTGCTCTACTTTTTCTATGGTATCGGCCGCTTCTACCTGTGCAATGAACTCCTGACGAGCAGTGTCGGTCAGATATGTCATTTTACCAATTTCCGCTTTTGCTTCGGCCTGTTTCTGCTGCAGTGCTTCGGCAGCAGATTTGAGTTCTTCATTTTCAATGCGTGCTTCTTCTGCAATCGCATTTACGGTATCTATATCATTTGCCTGATCAATACGGTTTTTATATTCCGTAACCGCCGCTGTATCCAAATAAGTAAAAGTATCCAGCTGGGCTTTGGCAGTTTCTTTTGCCTGTACAAGCAGTGCCGCGGCTTCCAGCTTATCATTTTCCGCCTGGGCTTCTGCCTGAATGGCCTCTACCTCCGCAACACTATATACGCCGTCCACTCTTGTCTGATAAGCGCTCTGCTGCTCCAAAGACAAATACTGCATACCCGCAATTGCTTCTTTTGCGGTTGTTCTGGCCTTATCTACCTCTGTTTTTGTGGTTTCATTTACAGCGGCAGCCTCTGTTACAGCCTGTTCTACCGCTTCCACGCTATATGCTTGATCTATTTGCGTGCTGTAAGCGCTTTGTTGTTCTTTGGTCAAATACAGCAGTTTTTTCAGTTCTTCTTTCGCTGTAGCTTTGGCTGTGTCTACCTCCTGCTGTACCTGTGCGTCTGCATTCTTTGCATTGGTTTCTATCTCTTTTACTTTTTCTACGCTAAACGCGCCTGCAAGCTGTGCAATATACTCATCTTTTGTTGTACTATCCAAATACAACAAATTTTCGATCTCTGTCTGTACTCTTGTTCTTTCAGCCTCTACTGCCTGTTTTGTTGTTTCGTTGGCTGCAGCCGCCTCTGTTACCGCTTGTTCTACTTCCTCTACACTGCGGGCGTTATCAATTTGTGCGGTATACGTATCACGCTGCGTATCCGACAGATATTCCATACCTGCAATATCTGTCCTGGCCTGCGCCGCTGCTGTATCTACTTTTTCTTTGGTCGCCGTGTTTGTATTGCCGGCATTTGTTACAGCCTCCTGCACAGCAGCCAGGCTATAAGCGCCGTTTACCTGTTCTGTGTAAGTTGTTTTTTCCTCGTCGGTCAGATATTCCATGCCTGCAATTTGTTGCTTTGCCTGTTCTTTTGCGGTGTCCACTTCTTGCTGCACCTTGGCATTTTCGCTCTGCGCAGCTGTAACGATAGCCTTTACTTCCTCCACACTATACACGGTATCGACATTAGCAATGTACTGCTCTCTAACCGTTTCCTCTAAATACATCAGCTTTGCAATTTCCTCTCTTGCTGTTGTTCTTTCTTCCGTAACAATCGCTTCCGCTTCGCCATTTGCTGTTTCTGCCTGCTGTACAATGCTTTCTACATCCTGTACGGCAGACGCGGCTTTAACACTGGCAATAAACTGCGCCTTTTGCTCATCGCTGAGATAGATAAAGCTGTTGATAGTGGTCTCTGCATTTTTCTTCGCTTGTTCCAACGCGCCGTTTGCAATTTGCAGGGTCTTAATACCCGTAACGGATTCTACCTGATAATTTGCATTATCGTCAATACGCGCACTGATTGCATAATCACCCGCTGCTGACGGCAGGTCTGTTTTGCCATCGTAAAGTACCGTTGCATTTTGCAGATTACCGTCAACATCCTGATATTCGGCCGTTAAAGGCTGAATATCCGCAACATCCTGTATCTCATTGCCTTTTACGGTAATTACAACCTGTTTCGGTGTAATCTGCGGTGTAATTTCCTTTGTCAGTTCATTGTATTGACCGGCATTTGCATCCGGCACAAATTTTGCGGTATACGTTTCCTGACCGTTTACAACGGGACGCTGCTGCGCCGTAACAGAATCTGCCCATACCCAGCGGCCGGCAACAGGCTGATTCAAATCATCCAGCACGGCTGTTCCGTCTTCTGTAATCGGCAAATCTGTAGCCGCTGTGCCATATACAGCAGAAGATGTCAGCGTTCCGCTATAAATTAAAGTAACCTTGCCGGTTTGTATGGAAACCGCATTGCTTACACCGGACGGCTGATAATTTTCGTTGCCTGCATAGCGTGCCTGTACCTCGTACGCCGTATTCGGCGTCAAATCATTGAATGTTGCGGCCTCCTGCCATTCTTGCCATTGGCCGTTTATCTCTCTGATTCTATACTGTACAGGAGTTCCTGCAGCAGAAGGATGCTGCGGTACGACCGTAATAGAACGAGCCGTTACCGTTTGCTGCTGCGGGTCAGCAGGCGCATCGGCCTGCGGTGTCAGCTGAATCGTCAGCTTTTGCGGCCCGTTCACGGTTTCCGCCTGATAGTTGGTATCATCAATACGAACCGTCACAGGATAATCGCCCACTGCATCCGGCAAGGTATCGCTGTTATTATACAGCACCGTTGCGGCTATCTGCCTGCTGTCCACATCGTTGTAATGCGCTGTCAGGCCTTTGATTTCGGTAATATTTTGTATTTCATCACCGACAATGGTAACTGTGACCATTTTAGGCGTGATTGTGACCGTGACATCTTTAACCAGCTTTTCATATTGTCCCGCATTCTCATTGGGAACAAACTTGGCCTGATATGTTTTTGTATTTTGTACGGCAGGACGCTCATTTGCGTCAATTGTATCTACCCATACCCACGCACCGGCCACTGTTTCTCCCAAGTCATTCGTTACCGAAGCGCCATTGGCATCCACCGTCAGGTTTTGCATAGTTACACCATATTCGGAAGAGGCTGTCAACGTTCCATCAAAAGACAGCACGATTTTGTTTGTTGTAAAGTCCGCAGCCTCGCTGGCGTCAGAGGGAAGATAATTGTCACTGCCTTTATAGCGCGCCTGTACCTGGTATTCCGTATTTGGCTTTAAGGAGCCAAACTCTACAGAATCCTGCCAATCCTCTTTCCAGTCAGCGGTTTTTTCTTTGATTCGGTACTCTACAGCCATGCCCGTAATGTCGGAAGGAGCCTGTGGCTGCAATGTAATGGAACGCGCAGTAACATTTTCTTCTGCAGGCTTAGCCGGTGCAGCCTGGTCTGCTTTTTCTACAACCAAAGTGGCGGTAAAAGTATCGTTGGGCACGCCGGCAGCACTTACGGTAACCGTTGCTGTATAATTACCTGCCGCCAAATTTTCCGGCCAGGTTAATTTCCATGTTGTGTTCTTGTCGCCGGCGTTAATGGTGCCGTCTCCGTTTTGTACAGTAAAAGCACTGCTGTCGCCCGCAGTTACCGCCACACTGACATTGTTTAACGCGGCAGTACCTGTGTTCTGTATGGAAATCTCTCTTGCTTCCGGCGTTGCTCCGTATTTCACGGTTCCAAAATCAATATCTCCGGAAATCGTCATGCCAAACTGGTCTGCTTTTTCCGTTGTTACTGAAATCGGTTGAGATTCGCCGGATTCATAATAATTTGTACCGCCGTCAAACTTGATTTTAAATTGATACGTAGTATCGGGGTTCAAATTCGTAAAAGCAGGATCATTTTTCTGCCATCTGATACCGGTAGATTCCACGATACCATAACTTGGCGTTCCATATCCGTTATTGTCTCCCGGTGCAAGTGTAACGGTAGTAGCAGTTTTAGACTGCACCACCGGCGCTGCTACCGCACCACTGTTAGGATATGCAGATTTACTTACATTGCTGGAAATATAAAAATCACTTTCTACTTGCTCAGTACCATCATACTTGACAATCAATTTTTCGTAGTACGTACCGGCCTTAGCGTTAGCGCTGAAGTTAAGGTTATACGTTTTCGATTGTCCTGCCTCAATTACCTTATCTGCGTCATTTACGTCTTTCCATGCGTAGTTTCCGTTAGCAGATACGATGTCATCTATCGTACCAGCCTCGGTACCGCTATTTTTAACAACAATCTGTTTGGAAGTTACATAAGGAATATCCGCATACTGGCAAGGATCAAACAGGAGGAGTCCATCCATGGCTTCCGCCGCCGAAACATTCATAACGGCTCCGGTCTGCTCCCCATCTACAATGACAACTTCCTGCGCAGCAGACGCAAATTCATTATTGAACAATTTTTGATTTTTTTCATCCCAGTCTGCCTGACCGTCTACTTTCGCCCTGTAGCGCACTTCATATGTACCGGCAGACAAATTTTCAATTTCCCCGTCATAATAAACCGGTTCCCAGGTCTCGCTTCCTTTAAGCCTGTATTCCATGCCGGCTTTCACATTCGTTAACTTACCGTCTTTACGATCCGGACCGCTGGTTTTCTCAGAACCTATGTCCGTAGGCCTTGCGGGACGCAATGGAATACTGATAGCCGTAGGCTTGGAGGGAACCCCTGCGGCATCCTCAGTGACCCGCATATATACCACGGCACGTTCTTCATTTGGATTATTGATAAACCGAGTGATAGAGTCGCCGTTTCTGATCTCTTCACCCATAAAATCTGCTTGCGTATTGGCAATATGTATATGGTATGTTTCGCTGCTGTCCATCAGCAAAGTAACGGTTTCCGTGTCATAATTGATCCAGAAATCCTGCACCGGCGGCGGAGGCGGCTCCGGTACCTCCGGAGTACCGTCTTCGTGCAGTCCATGGTTAAAGTCAAGGGTGGTATAACCAATATCATCACCGTAAACAGGAGGGATCCTTACATAGTTCGGGTCGTCCACCTGTACAGACAATGAAAATCTTTTTGAATGCAGTCCGGTAGGATAATCCTCATATGGAAAATTGTCATACAATACAGTAGCATAGTGCTTTTCGCCGTCCACGCCTATGTACACCGCATCCATGGGGCCGTCCCACGTTAAATCCACGCCTTCCTTGTAATCATAATCCGGATCGTCCTTGTGACCGTATACTGCAAAGTTGGAGTTTGCCCAGTTGGAATCCCAGCCCCTCCAAACATTATCTTTCACATTCCAGACCAGCGTTTCCCACATATGGATTTTGTACTGTTCTTCCGGGTCTTTTTCCCAATCCGTACCCTCTTGATACTGCTCTTTAGGCAGGATTTTAATTTGTACAGGCTTGGGAGAGATGGTTACTTTCATTTCAGTGGCTACAGTGATTTCCTGCGTACCTCTTCTATATGTAACCGTCACGGTACCAATATATGTGCCGGCATCCAAATTTTCTTTTGCTTTTACCTTCCATGAGGTATTCTGTTCGTCTACGGGTACACTTTTATCACCCGCAATGACCTCAAAGCTTTCTGCGGGAGAAACCGCAACATCAATGATCTCCGCATCTTCCGTTCCTATATTGTCCATGATAATAGCGGTGGTCGTACCGGAAAGATCATCGCCATAAACAGCGCTGTGATCGCCTAAATAATTCAGGCTCAAGGCAGCACCCTGCTCTTTGGGAATAATCGTCAGAGAAATATCTACCGGTGTGCTGGCATAATCGCTGCCCTGCTGGCTGGAGCCATAGCCGGTATTTTCCGCAAACACTTTTAAAGTATAAGCACCTAAATCAAGGTCCGAAGGCAACGTGAAGGTATGAGCACCGTTCGTTGCCGTCTGGCTGATTGGTCCATATGCGACCACCGCACCGGAAGAGTTTACCAGCATGGCAGAAATACGGTCATATCCCTTTTCTTCTGTAATGCCGTCGATATTTATTTCCAGATCGGCGCCCAAATGTACTTTTGCCTTGTCTGTATCTGCAAGCGTTGCTGTTACAGCTTTATCGCCGTTATCAAGGGTAACGTCCCACTCTTTGGTGTTTGAAGTATTCGTTTTTGCAAATGTTGCGGGAGTCTCCGCACCATGCTCGGAAATAAACAATACAGAATCCCAGCCCAAATGCAGTACAGGCGCAACACCTGCAATCTCCGGATTCCCGATATCAAAATCGTCAAGCGTGCCTATTTCAGAATCAGAGGTGTCGCTCAATTCTGCAAAATAGGAGCCGTCTGCTACTACCATGCTGGGGTAGTATTCACCCTCAACCAGCGCCGAAGGTGTAACGGAGCGCAGATAATAGTTGGAAAAGCCGCTGTTGTTTACTTGCACGCCCTTGAGCCTGGCATACGCTGTGGCCACCATACACGTAGTGGACTGCACAATACCGGGGGCGCCGAAGTGGTAAAAGCCGTATTGGGTTTTATCCATGTCTTCTGCTGCCAGTAAAAAGACTTTTTCGTTTACAGCAGGGCTGTCAAATGTAAACCAAAGCGGTCCTGCCGGCCAGCTGGTATCCTTTACCGCATTTTGTTCTGTTGCATTAAAAGCTGTCTTAAAAAAGCCGCCCGATGTATACGGCAGTTTTCCGGTTTGCGGGTTTGGGTCCTCATACTGACCGGAGTTCAACCATGTGCGCAGGTTACTGTCTTTCCATTCCACCGCATAGGTGTTTACGTTTTCATTGAATAAAACATAGTCAATGATTTGGTCGGTCATCAGCATAAAGCTGTCCGCTGCACCTTTTGTACTGGAAGAAGCCTTATTGAGCACACGCCATTTCAAAGGCTCCTTTGTTTGGCTGTTGCTTTGAAAATAATTTCCAAAGTAAAAATAACTGGCGTCGCCGTTATTTGCCCAGCCTTGTGTAGAGGTCGCAGGTGTAGCGGGGTTTTTCACCCCTGCTGTAAAACCGTCCGACTGCACTAAATTCACCGTTCTGGCGGTAGAGTCCCAACCGCTTTGGCTTGCAGCGTTTTCCTCAGCAAACACGCCTGCGTACATAAACACAGAACTGCCTGTAAGGAAAAGCATCACCATAGCGAAAAACAGTGCAAGTGTTTTTCTTAAGTTTTTCACCTTTTCCATAATTCTTTCTCCATTTTTCTCATAATGTTCAATATGTAGCTATGTTCATAGTAGCAATTCATATCTACTTTGTCAAACATTTTCAATAATTTTTCTAAATATTTCTATATTTTAGACAAACCCTTGATTTTACGTGGTTTTTGTGCATTTCAAAAGTTAGATATTTTTCTGATTTTACTAAAAAAAGAACAATTTTGATTTTCGTACCACATTGCAAAAACACCGTGTTTAACAGCTTTGCAGTATGTAAAGCAACAAAGCAAACTCACGCAAAACACCACGCTCCTTTTACGCAGTGCAAATTGCCGAAAAAATAATTTTCCATAAAAAGGTTGACAAATAAATCACAATGACATATGATAAAAACACATCGGTAGGTGAGGCTACCGCAGAGGATACGGGTTGCTGCCGCGGATTAGTGGAGACACTATGAGCTGGTCAACAGGGTATGTCGAAAAACAAGGCATAACCTAACGCAATTGCAAGCCCTGCGAAGCTGAAGCTTGAACGAACATAAGCACACAGCTTTTGTGTGTATTTGCATTGCAAATATTTGTTTTGTTAAGCAAGCCTTGCTGCCGTAACGGCAGCAGGGCTTTTTGATTGCCATCCAATCTTCCAATTGGATTTTATATAAATACAACAATGTAAAGGAGTGAGCAGCATGGACGCAGGAAGTAGCAGCGGCATAAAACCAAAAGGGCGGCAAACAACAGCGCGTATACGCACTGCGTTGCATGGCCTGCTTTTGTCATAATAAAAACAGGGCAAACGGTCTGCTTTTCGTTTGCTGCTTTGGTTATGCCTTACTTCCTCAAACAACGGTAAATTTACCGCCAAGGAGGTAACGGTTATGAAAAAATTATTTTTATTTAAAAAAACTGTCCCTGCGCAAAAAGCACAGGTGCATAACGATCTTTTATTAAACGCGGCGCGGCTGTCCCCGGAGGAGCTGCTGCGTCGAACAGGCGCTTCCCGCAGCGGTCTGTCCACGGCACAGGCAGAGACGCTGCGGCACAAATACGGCAGCAATGTGATTGCACAGGAGAAAAAAGACGCTGTATGGCGTAAATTATTGCGCGCTTTTGCAGACCCGTTTATACTGGTGCTGGTCGTCCTGGCACTGGTTTCTCTTTGCACAGACGTCATGTTCGTCAGCGCCCAAAGCAGAGATTTTACTGCTGTGATCATCGTATCCGTCATGGTGCTGCTCAGCGGGAGTATTCGCTTTGTACAGGAGCTCCGCTCCGGCAGCGCGGCAAAAAAATTAAAAGAACTGGTTCGGACTACCATTCTGGTACAGCGGCAGGATACGGGAAAGCAGGAGCTTCCCGTGACTGAAATCGTGCCGGGAGATTTGATTCACCTGGCCGCCGGCGATATGATCCCCGCCGACGTGCGTATTTTGTCCTGCAAAGACCTGTTTGTCAGCCAGTCTGCTTTGACAGGGGAAAGCGAGCCTGTGGAAAAAACAGCCTTACTGAAAAAAGAACATATCTGCCGGGCACCGTTAGATTGCCCCAACCTGGCATTTATGGGTTCCAATGTAGTCAGCGGCACCGCCGTTTGCGTGGCAGTGGCAACGGGAAGCAACACCCTGTTCGGAAGCGCTGCAAAATCCATCGTCCGCGCCAAAGTAAAAACCGGTTTTGAAAAAGGTGTGCAGTCTGTTTCCAAACTGCTCATACGGTTCATGCTGGTTATGGCGCCCGTTGTGCTGTTTATCAATGGGTTCACTAAGGGCGACTGGCCCCAGGCAGTATTGTTCGCCCTTTCCGTAGCAGTGGGGCTTACACCCGAAATGCTGCCGATGATCGTCACAGCCAACCTGGCAAAGGGCGCAGTGCAAATGGCAAAAAAGAAAACGATCATCAAAAACCTGGGCGCTGTACAGAATTTCGGCTCCATGGACGTGCTCTGCACAGATAAAACCGGCACCCTGACCCAGGACAAGGTCATACTGGAATATCATTTGGACATTCACGGCAATGAAGACAGCAGGGTGCTGCGCCACGCATTTTTAAACAGCTATTTTCAAACGGGACTGCGCAATTTAATGGACATAGCCGTGCTGGAATATGCACAAAAGCACAGCAGAGAAGTGTCGGCATATATTGCCCGCTACCAAAAGGTAGACGAGGTGCCCTTTGACTTTTCCCGCCGCCGCATGAGCGTAGTCGTACGGGACACCGACGGCAAAACACAAATGGTAACAAAAGGCGCCGTAGAAGAGATGCTGGAAATCTGCACATTTGCCGAATATAAAAATACTGTGGAACCACTGACACAGGAGATCAAGCAGGAAATAATGAAAACGGTCAAAGGCCTGAACGAAAACGGTATGCGCGTACTGGCTATTGCCCAGAAAAATAACCCTTCCGCAGAAAATGTTCTTTCTGTTCGGGACGAATCTGACATGGTCCTTATCGGCTATCTTGCGTTCTTAGACCCGCCGAAAGACACCGCAAAAGCAGCCCTGCACGCACTGCAGACATACGGCGTGACCGCAAAAATCCTGACCGGCGACAACGACGCCGTCACCCGCTGTATCTGCCGCCAGGTAGGTTTACCGGCCGACCGTTTGCTGCTTGGCTCGGACATTGCGCAAATGACGGACCAACAGCTGGCGCAGGCGGCAAAAAACACCCATGTGTTTGCAAAGCTCTCTCCGGAGCAGAAAACACGCATTGTGCGCGCTTTGCGTGAAAACGGCCATACTGTGGGCTTTATGGGAGACGGCATCAACGACGCTTCCGCCATGAAAGAGGCGGACGTGGGTATTTCCGTAGATACCGCGGTGGATATTGCCAAAGAGTCTGCCGATGTGATTTTGCTGGAAAAAGACCTTATGGTACTGGAACAGGGCGTTGTGGAAGGACGCAGGATCTTCGGCAATATGATAAAGTATATTAAAATGACTGCCAGCTCCAACTTTGGCAATATGCTGTCTGTTCTGGCTGCCAGCGCCTTTTTGCCGTTTTTGCCCATGCTTCCCATTCAAATTCTGGTATTGAACCTGATTTATGATATTTCATGCATCTCCATACCATGGGACAATATGGACACAGACTTTTTAAAGCACCCGCGCAAATGGGACGCTTCTTCCATTGGAAAATTCATGGTATGGTTAGGGCCTGTCAGCTCTATGTTTGATATTGCCACATTCCTGATTTTATATTTTGCCGTCTGTCCCGCGGTTTGCGGCGGGCCGTTCGGCACACCCGGCGTGAATAACCTTTTATTTACGGCGCTGTTTCACGCAGGCTGGTTTGTGGAGTCCCTCTGGTCACAAACTCTAGTGCTCCATATGCTCCGCAGCCCAAAAATTCCTTTTATCCAAAGCAGAAGCGCACTGCCCGTTATGGTCGTGACTGCTATTGCTGTTTTCGCGGGCACCGTCATTCCCTATACGCCCCTTGGCGCATGGTTGGAGCTGGCCCCGCTGCCCGCTGTTTATTTTGCGTGGCTGGCCGGTATCCTGTTGGCGTATATGGTATTGCTTACCGCAGTAAAAGCCTTCTTTGTGAAAAAGTACGGGGATTTGCTGTAAAATAATCGTCCGCAAACAACATGGTCCTGCGGTTGAAAACCATTGTGCCCTTATATGGATATTGCGTTGGTTGGCAGCAGAAAAGCCGAAAGCAAAAAAGAACCGAACGAAAAACGTTCGGTTCTTTTGGTCTTTATATCGGTATATTTTGCGTCAGCCACTGAAAAGCCTGTTCCTTATCCTTTTGTATCTGCGCGCCTAAGGCCGGGAGGCTGTCAAACTTCCGCTCCTGCCGTATATAATGCACCAGCTCTGTTTTTGGGCAGGCGCCGTATAAATCGCCGTTAAAATCAGGTATCCATGTTTCGGAAGCCACAGCACAGTCTTTGCCGACAGTGGGCTTTACTCCAATATTAGTCACACCATAGTATACCGCACCGTTTTCCAGCGTAACCAAAGAAGCGTATACGCCCCGCCGGGGTTCCACCAAATACGCCGGCAGCGCCTGATTGATGGTGGGAACGCCCAGCGTCCGCCCCAGCTGATTGCCCTTGATTACGGGAAAACGATAGGAAAACCAGCGGCCCAGCATTTGCGCAGCCTTTTCCGGCTGTCCCTGCTGCAGGTAACGGCGTATTTGCGTTGAACTGACCGTTTCACTATTTTCCACAGACACCGCCTGCACCACCTCTACCGCGATTGCGCACTCCGCGCACAGACGCTTGAGGTCCTGCGCATCCGCTTTTCCGCCTTTGCCAAAACGGAAATTAAATCCGCAGTACACTGTTTCTGCTTTGCAGTACGTTTTGAGCACCGTTTGGACAAACGTGCTTGCCTCCAAATCCATCACTTTCCGAAAAGAGGGCATGAACACCTGCTCTATACCCATTTCTTCCAGCAAGCGGCTTTTCTCTGCCGGCGTTAACAAGGCAGGCACCGGCGTGCCCGTTAATATTTGCAAGGGATTTTCCGCAAAAGTAAATACGGAGGGAACAAGACCCTTTGCCTTATCCGCAACTGCGCGGCCGATGACCGCCCTGTGCCCTAAATGGAGACCGTCAAAGCAGCCCAGCGCAACAGCCGCGGCACGTTTGCCGTTCTGTTTTAAATCCGTGATTCGTTTCATCCTTTATCCTCTCCGCAAAAAAGCCGCAATATGCAAAGCTCCCCTTTTTTAGCCGAAACCATGCCCAGACCCAGAAAAATACCGTCATGTCCATACACGCGGTATACCGTTCCGTCTTCCTTTTGCCGCATATCGGATAAGCGCAGACGCTCCAGCGCCAGCCCGCCTCCATTGGAAAAGCGTACCGCCTGCGCCTGAGAAATGCGCAAAGCAGGCTTGTCCTCAAAAACGGCGTCTATCGGCAGCACTCTGCTGCCCAGTGTGCCGTCCCGTTCCATGACCTGTCTGGCTTCCTCCAGCGGAATGGCCTGCTGTAATGTAAAGCCGCACGCTTTTGTACGCCGCAGGCCGGTCATCATGCCGTATGTACCCAGCGCTATGCCAATGTCATGGCATAACGTACGAATGTACGTGCCTTTAGAGCAGGCAACGCGCAAAGTCCCTGTCTGCTGCTGTTCGTCAAAAGAGAGCAGCTCGCATTCAAATATGGTAACGGGCCGTTTTTCCCGCTCCACCTCTATACCCTGCCGTGCCAGTACATACAGCCGCTGTCCGTCCTTTTGTACCGCGGAATACATGGGCGGCAATTGTAAAATTTCTCCCCGAAAGCGGGGCAGCACCTGTTCTAATTCGCCTTTTGTCACTTTGTGGTCACTGGTACGGAGCACCCGCCCCGTATTATCCTGGGTATCTGTTTCCACACCCAGCGCAAACTGCGCCAGGTACTCCTTGTCCGTATCCTCCAAAAACGGCGCGCAGCGGGTAGCCCTGCCCAAAAGAATGGGCAGCACCCCTGTAGCCATAGGGTCCAAAGTACCTGTGTGCCCCGCCTTTTTCTGGCGGAACAGCCCGCGTATGACCGCAACCACGTCAAAAGAAGTAAATGACTGCGGTTTATCAATCACAATGATGCCGTCCATAGCCTACCCCCTTTGACAAATGTGCGCTTAAATTCCCATGGAGCGAAAATATGCACCGACCGCCTGTGCCAGCTGTTCCCTGACAGCTTCTTTTTCACCGTCTATAACGCAGCCCGCGGCGCCTTTGTGTCCTCCGCCGCCAAACCGTGCGCAAATAGCGGAAGCATCGTACGGCGGCGTTGCCCGAACGGAAATTTTATAGCCACCCTCCTTGCGCTCCCGCATAGTGGCGGCAATCAGTACGCCCTCCACCTGGCGCGGCAGAGCAGCAAGGCCTTCAATATCGCTTTCCTGCGCACCGGATGCGGCCATCATTTCCTCGGTAATTTCCATCACATCAAAACGGCCGTTTTCATAAAACGCGATGCTTTCCATTGCCATGCGTTCTACAGCAAGCCTGGCCCTGCTTTTTGTGTCAAACATCACACGGTTGATTTCCGCTGCATCTGCGCCGGCGTCGATCAAATCCGCCGCCACCCGCAGCGCCTTTGCCGAAGTGTTGGCATAACGAAAACAGCCGGTATCTGTGCAAAGCCCTGTGTAAATACAATTGGCAAGCTGTTTGTCCACAAAAACTCCCATAGCGCGCAGCAGTTCGTAAACAATTTGCGTTGTAGACGCGGCAGTGCCGTCCAAATATGTCATTTTGGCGTATTCCTTATGGGACATATGGTGGTCAACGGCAAGGTCAATACAGTGTTGATACTGCTCTGTTTCTTTTCCCAAAAGCTGTGTGTCCGCAATATCTACCGCTACAATAAATTTGGGATCAAATACGTCCGGCTTTACCCGGGCAAACAGATTTTCATATTTTGGCGCAACCGGATCCGAGCAGGCAAAACGCACGCGCTTGCCCATACCCTGCAATGCAGTACAAAGGGCGGCCGCGCTGCCCAGCGTATCCCCGTCGGGCGATTTATGGCTGAGCACCAGCACGTCATTGGCCTGCCGCAGCGCTTCTGCAGCCTGCTCCACTTCAATCCTCATGGTGCTTCTCCTCTTCTTTCAAATCGTTGATCAGCTTGGAAATGCCTGCGCCGTACGCAATCGAGTCTGTCGCCGTAAAAGTCAGCTCCGGTACATGACGCAGCTTTAAGCGGCGGCCTAACTCTCCGCGGATAAAGCCCGCTGCGGATTTGAGTCCCTTTTCCGCCACCTTTGCCTGCTCCAGTCCCTGCATAGCGCTGATATATACTGTGCAGTAAGACAAATCATTGGTCATGTCCACGCGCACGATGCTGATCAGCCCCTGCTGTACCCTTGGGTCCTTGACCTCTCTGAAAACTGCGGTCAGTTCCCTGTGGATATCCTCTGTAATACGTCCTAATCTATGACCTGCCATTGTATGCAACCTCCTTACAGCAGCCTGTTTTGCCGCTGAAAACAAAACGGCGGGCAAACATGGCGCCTGCCGTCCTTATCAAATACGCAAATACCGGGCATACCCTGCCGGTATTCCGTATACGTATTTTAAACGCTTAATCCTCTCTGTATTCCTCCATAGCATAGGATTCGAATACATCGCCCTCTTTTACATCGTTAAAATGCTCCAGCGTAACGCCGCACTCATAACCCTCGGCTACTTCTTTCACATCGTCCTTAAAACGGCGCAGGGAAGCGATTTTATCATCTGCGATAATGATGCCGTCACGTACGATGCGCACCAGCGAGCCCCGCACGATTTTTCCGTCGGTAACATAAGAACCCATAACAATGCCCACATTACTGATTTTGTAAACCTGACGGCATTCCGCACGGCCGTAAAAGACCTCGCGGTATTTTGGCGCCAGCATGCCCTTCATCGCCGCCTGCACATCTTCAATGGCCTCGTAAATAATGCGGTATAAATGCAAATCAATACCGTCCCGTTTGGCATTTTCCTCCGCCACCGGGTCCGGGCGGACGTTAAAGCCGATGATAATGGCATTGGACGCGCTTGCCAGCATTACGTCGGATTCACTGATAGCGCCTACACCGCCGTGAATGACCCTGACGCGCACCTCGTCGTTGCTCAATTTTTCCAGCGACTGCTTTACCGCCTCGAAAGAGCCCTGCACGTCTGCCTTTACAATGATTTGCAGTTCTTTCATCTGGCCTTCCTGCATCTGGTCAAACAGGTTATCCAGCGTGACCTTGGTCTGGGCATTAAAACGCTCTTCTTTTTGCTGGGAACGACGCTGCTCTACCAGCTGGCGGCCCAAACGCTCGTCAGAAACCACATTGAAAATATCGCCGCCCACAGGCACATCGTCCAAACCTGTGATTTCCACAGGCACAGACGGACCTGCGGATTTTACGTGCTCGCCCCTGTCGTTGGTCATGGCGCGCACACGGCCTACGGTCGTGCCGGCAACAATACTGTCGCCGATATGCAGTGTGCCGTTCTGCACCAAAATGGTAGCAATGGGGCCGCGTCCCTTGTCCAGTCTTGCTTCGATCACGGTACCTTTTGCCGCCCTGTCCGGGTTGGCCTTAAGTTCTTTCATGTCCGCTACCAGCATGACCATTTCCAGCAACTCCTGAATACCCTCTCCCGTTAATGCAGAAATAGGAATACACGGTACATCGCCGCCCCATTCCTCAGGAAGGATTTCATGCTGGGTCAGCTGTTCCTTTACCCTGTCGGGATTGGCCGTGGGCTTATCCATTTTATTGATTGCTACGATAATGGAGACTCCTGCCGCTTTTGCGTGGCTGATGGCCTCTACTGTCTGCGGTTTGATACCGTCATCCGCCGCGACTACCAAAATGGCGATATCCGTTACCTGCGCACCGCGGGCACGCATGGTGGTAAACGCCTCGTGACCGGGGGTATCCAAAAATGTGATCTCCCCATTGCCCACAGGCACACGGTATGCGCCGATGTGCTGTGTAATGCCGCCTGCCTCGGACTTTGTCACGTTTGCTTTGCGGATTGCGTCAAGCAGGGAGGTTTTTCCGTGGTCAACGTGGCCCATAACGACGACTACGGGTGCTCTTGGCACTAAATTGTCGTCATCGTCCTCGCTGTCGTCAATGATCTGCTCCTCAATGGTAACGACTACCTCTTTTTCCACCTTGGCGTGGAACTCCATGGCGATCAATGAAGCGGTATCAAAGTCGATCACATCGTTCACGGTAGCCATAACGCCCATCATCATCAGCTTTTTGATTACCTCCGCTGCGGTGGCCTTTAAACGCAGCGCCAGCTCGTTGACCACGATTTCATCGGGAATACTGATGGTCATTTGCTTTTTCTGCCGCTCCAGCTGAATGCGTTTTAAACGCTCTGCTTCCGTTTCTTTGCGGGA
The DNA here is from genome assembly GCA_944384795.1 of uncultured Clostridia bacterium. GTDB lineage: Bacteria > Bacillota > Clostridia > Oscillospirales > Acutalibacteraceae > UMGS1071. Next base: position 20,053 of record CALWUX010000107.1, read on the forward strand.
ATTTTTCGGCTTGCCTCTGTATTGACTGCTTTTTTGCGTTAATTTTTGTTTGTTCACTGTCTGGTCGGTTTTTACCTTTTCATTTGCCAAACGATCGTATTTTTCATTATAGCGATCCATATTTACCTGAGAAGTGCGGGTATCCACGATTCTGCCGGCAGGCTTCTGGACAGCGCTTGAAGCGGCGGCCGCGGTGTCGTCCGTGCCTTTTTTCTCCCGAGCCGGCTGTTCCGTTTTCGGCACCGCGGCTGTTTTTTCCTGTTTTGTGCTTTTTGCAGCCGCGGCGGGCTTTGCTTCCTTAGCCGCAGACGCAGCTTCCGATTTTTCCTTTGCAGCTGCTGCCGGCTCCTGTGCGGCTTCTTTTTCCTGCAAGGCCAGTTCCCTCTCCGCAAAATATTCGTCAAAGGATTCCAGACTGTTTTCCTTTGTAAACGCGTCAAAAACAACGTCCAGCTCTTCCTCCGTCAGCGCGGTCATATATTTTTTCGGCTCCTCGCTGAAGGGCTTTAACGCTTCGATCACATCTTTATTTTCCACATTCAGGTCTTTTGCGACCTCATTTACCCGGTATTTTTTCATCATATGAGCTACTCCTCCTCATGTATTGGATTCCTGTTCCGTCTCACGGTATATGGCGCGCATTTTATCGGCAAAGCCGGCGTCGTTCACCGCAATCACGCCGGTACGTTTTCCCAACGCGGCGCCTATGTTATCCATGGTTTCTTCCATGATAAGCAATTCTGTGTGTGTTTCCTCTGCCGCTGCACAGAGCCCTTTCAGGGTGCGCGGCGATAAATCGCCCGCAACCAGAAGCAGCGCAGTCTTTCCTTTTTGCATGGCCTCCATTGCCGGGTCATTTCCCAGGGAAAGCCGTCCCGCCCTTCTGGCAAGACCCAGCAGGGAAAGCAATTTATTCCGATTCATACTTGGCGATCTCCTCCTCCAGCTTGTCATATACCTCTGCGGGAATCTGACAGGAGAAGGCTCGCTCAAATCTTCTTGATTTTCGCGCCGCTTTCAGGCAGTCCGCTTTTTTACATACATAAGCGCCGCGCCCCGGCTTTTTACCGGTCGTATCCAGACAAATTTCCCCTGCTTTCAGCACCGTTCCCTGCTCATCGGTCTGATCCGGCGCTTTTACAACACGCACCAGCTCCGGCTTGGGCTTCATTTCTCCGCAGCCGGTACACATACGCAACGGAATACGCTTTTTATGCATGATAAACTTACACCGCCTTTCGCGCTTTTATAAAAAGATTGGCCGTTTTATGACCGCTTATGCCTGTGCTTCTTCCATTTCCTGCTCCGCAGTTACCGGTTCCTCCGCAGCGGGAACCACTGCAGACAGCGGCTCTTCCGGCTCATCTTCGCCGTAAAATCCGCTTTCGGGCTTAATATCTATTTTCCAACCGGTCAATTTTGCGGCAAGACGTGCGTTTTGTCCCTTATTGCCAATGGCCAGGGACAATTGGCTGTCCGGCACAGTCACACGGCACGCACGTGCTTCTTCGTCCGTTACCACAACCGACAATACGTCTGCGGGAGAAAGCGCTGCCGCAATGAATTTTTCCGGATCCTCGCTGTATTCTATAATATCTATTTTCTCTCCGTTGAGTTCATTTACAATATTGGATACACGGGCGCCGCGGGAACCGATGCAGGCGCCTACGGCGTCTACGTCGGCATTATGGCTGAGTACGGCCAGCTTTGTTCTGGAGCCCGCTTCGCGGGAAACCGCCTTTATTTCAACAGTACCGTCATAAATTTCCGGCACCTCTGTTTCAAACAAACGCTTTACCAAATCCGGGTGGGTACGGGAGATCATGGCCCGAGGCCCTCTTTCCGTCTCCTTGACGTCTGCCACATAGACCTTGATATGGTCGCCTTCTCTGAGCGTCTCATTACCTACCTGCTCGCTTTTGGGCAGTACGGCTTCCGCTTTTCCTATCCGCAGAGAAGCCGCACCTGTACGGGGGTCTATCCGCTCTACCAAAGCACTGACCAGCTCCTGGTGCTTGCTTTGGAATTCCTGCATCATTTGTCCGCGCTCGCCGTCGCGTATGCCCTGACGGATCATATTACGGGCGGTTTGGGCGGCAATACGGCCGAATTCTTTTGTATTAAGCTGTACCTCCACCTTGTCCTCATAGTTTGCGCCGGGGTCTATTTTTCTTGCATCTTCCAAAGAAATCTCTCGGTTGGGTTCAAACACCTCGTCCACGACCTCTTTACGCAGGTAAACATCAAACGCGCCTTTGTCAGGATTGACCTCTACGCGCGCGTCCTCGTTGTCGTAGCTGTTTTTGCACGCGGTCAAAATGGCTTTTGTGATTTTATCGATCATAAAATCTACTTCTATGCCGCGCTCTTTTTCCAGAAGCTCCAACGCTTCAAACAATTCACTGCTCATGTCGTTACATTTCCTCCTCGACGTATTCATCTTCAATATCAATATAATCGTCACAAACTCTAATGGACGAAGTATCCTTTTTATCAATTTCCAGCACCTGGCCATCCTCTGTTTCCAGCGTCAGGATTGGATTTTCAAAAGCCTGCAAAATGCCTAATATCTCTTTTGTGCCATCCTGCAGGGGGCGGATAAGCCTTACTGTGACAACGGCGCCCAAAAACGCCTGAAAATGCTCCGGCCGTGTCAACTCGCGGTCAACACCGGGAGAGCATACCTCCAGACAATATTCGCCGTCAATGGGGTCCAGCCGGTCAAGGGGGTCGTTGATGGCGCGGCTCATAGCCTCGCAGTCGTCCAGGGTCACGCCGCCGGGCTTGTCAATAAAAACACGCAGATACCAATAGGAGCCCTCTTTTACGTAACGGACGTCCCACAGGGTCAGACCCAGCTGCTGCGCGAACGGCTTGCATAATTCTGTAACCGCCGTGACCGTATTTCCTGATTTTTTCTTTTGCGCCAATGGTTTCACCTCATAATAATAAAAGAGCGGGACGACCCACTCTTTTGTCTTTCTTACTATTCTTATGGTTGATTGTACCATAAAATACGCGTAAATGCAAGGGTTGTTCTGTTTTTTCTGTATTTGAACTGCCATTCGGGTCTGCAACACTATATATGGAACGAAAGTTTTCTTATAATACGATCCATATGAAATATTGTAAAATAGGATATTTTTCCGCCAATATCCAAAAATACAGCCGACCCATTATGGCGCTCTATTGACCGGCTTGTGTGCGGATAGCGCCTTTTTCAATAACAAAGACCGCACCGCCAGGCAAATGCCGGCGACACGGTTTTATGGTATCATTTCTATATAAAATTGCACAAAAGCAGGGTCAATCCTCCATTTGCTTGCCCAAAAATGCTGCGGCAGCCTGTGCCAGCTTAATTTCCGTCTGTGTGGGCGGCGTGTTTTTTTCATCAAACAAAATAATGACCGCACCTGTTACATCACTGGAGGCGATAATGGGGTACACAACGCTGGCATTACGCTCCACGCCTTCAATGGGACGCAGGGTATGATCCGCCTGATCTCCCACAAATTTCTGACGGGAATGCATATAATCCTCCATTGCCTGGGTCACACGGCGTTCCAAAAATTCTTTTTTGGAAACGCCGGCCGCCGCTACCACGTGGTCGCTGTCACAAATTAAAACGGGCATATTGACGGTTTTGCTAAGTACTTCCGCATACTGCTCCGCAAAAGAGGACAACTCCCCCACCGGTGAATATTTTCTGAAAATAACGCCGCCGTCTGTGTTGGTGAAAATCTCCAGAGGGTCGCCCTCTCTGATACGCAATGTACGGCGAATCTCCTTTGGAATTACCACACGGCCCAAATCATCAATCCTTCTTACGATTCCTGTTGCTTTCATGTATATCCATTCCTCCGAATCACAAATTTGGTGAATTATTATATGGTCCTATTTACTGGAAATAGTATTTGTCAGCTGAAAAAAATTATTCCATTTCTGCCTACCAATTTTTGTGACTATATTTACAGATATTTTTGATTTTGTCCGTAAATACATACAACAGACAATAACGCCAGCCAAAAATGCTTAATATAGACTTTCATGTTCCGCTCTTTCCGATACTTTTCCAGCCCTGTCTGCACTTTTAAAATTCGTCCTCTGTTTCGTTCTTATCCATGGCTTTCCCTTGCCTGCTTCCTCTTTCCTTCCTCTGCTCCTTTCCTTTTCTCTTCTTTCGGATGCTTTTCCGGGCCTTTTACGGTTGTACTGTCGGTGCCAATTGCGCTACGTAATAAGTGAGAGTATCCGTAAAGGCTACGCCATCGGCATTTACAGCCGGTGCTGTTGTCAATGTTGCCAAACCGCCAATATCTGTTTTGTCATCCTCTAAAACGCCCACAATATCTCCGTTAGCTGCATTTGCATGTGCCAGGTTGTTGTCTCCACCTGTAGTTTTGGCTGCATTCGCCATAGTATTTTCATAGTCATCAGCACCAGCAACTCCTTGACCATCACCTGCAGTAAGATTCGTATCGTATCTCAATGTGTATACACCTTCAACAGTTGGATACTGGGCATTTTTCAACTTGTACCCATTTGCTGAAAACACATCCACCTGAACTGCTAAATCTGTCGGTAATGCTACGCTTGTATCAATGTGTGTCAAACCAACACTCATATCAATTTCTTCATCCTGCGCTGTAAATACAACACTGGACGGAATGGTCACCACATAGTTACCCGTTGTATTATCCGGTGTCAATCCGCCTGCAACATAGCTAACCTGCACATCTCTCTGGGAATCTGCCGCGCTCGCGCTCAGGCCCAGCGGCTTTTAGGCAAACATTGCCCGTTATGCTTTCTGTTTTGCCTGTACTTTTAAAATTCAGTCCTTTTGTTTCATTCTTGTCCATTACTTTCCCTTGCCTGCTTCCTCTTTCCTTCCTCTGCTCCTTTCCTTTTCTCTTCTTTCGGATGCTTTTCCGGGCCTTTTACGGTTGTACCGCTGGCCTTGTCTGTGTCACATAGTAGGTCAGTTTATCTGTAAACGCTGTGCCCGGTACATCTACGCTCGGCTCTACTGTCATTTCTGCCTGGCC
>CALWUX010000108.1 GCA_944384795.1 uncultured Clostridia bacterium
CAGCGCCATTTGCTGGCACCGGGCAAGGCGCTGCGCCGTATTATTGATTCCGGACAGATACCCAATATGGTATTTTACGGTCCCTCCGGCGTGGGAAAAACCACGCTGGCTTCCATGATTGCAAAAACCACCAACCGCAAGCTGGTGAAAATGAATGGGACGACCGCTTCTACGGCGGATATCAAAGAGGTTATTTCCAACCTGAATACCTTTGAGACCATGAACGGCGTTTTGCTGTATTTGGACGAGATACAGTATTTTAATAAAAAACAGCAGCAGATTTTGCTGGAATTTATTGAGAACGGGCAGATCACTTTGATTGCTTCTACGACGGAAAACCCTTACTTTTATGTGTATAACGCGGTTTTGAGCCGCTGTACCGTGTTTGAGTTTAAGCCTGTACCCAAAGAAGAGGTGGAGCGTGCGGTGAAACGCGGCTTTTCCATTGTGGAACAGGAGCTGCGGCAGTCCGTTGTCCTGGAGGAGGGCGTGGCCGCGTATATTGCCTCCGCCTGCGGCGGGGACGTGCGCAAAGCAATGAACGCGGTGGAGCTGTGCGGTTTGTCTGCGGAGGAGACGGAAAACGGGAGATATGTGACGCTGGAGCTGGCAAAGGAGCTGACCCAGCGCAGTGCCATGCGGTACGACAAGGATGGCGATGAGCATTACGATTTGCTGTCCGCCTTTCAAAAGTCCATGCGGGGCTCCGACCCGGATGCGGCCGTTTATTACCTGGCCCGTCTGCTTTCTGCCGGGGATTTGCCCTCGGTGTGCCGCAGACTGATGGTATGCGCCTGTGAGGATGTGGGGCTGGCGTGGCCGCAGATCATTCCTATCGTCAAGGCGAGTGTGGACGCCGCTTTGCAGGTGGGCTTGCCCGAAGCGAGGATTCCGCTGGCGGATGCGGTGATCATGGTGTGCAGCGCGCCCAAATCCAATACGGCGTATATGGCAATCAACCGTGCCATGGCGGATATTGAAAAAGGAAATGTGGGCAGCATTCCACGGCATTTGCAGAACAAGCATTTTGATGGGGAGGATCAGGAGGTAAAGGGTCAGTTTTATGTATATACACAGGACTGCCCCAACCATTGGGCCGAGCAGCAGTATTTGCCGGATACGCTCAAGGACACGCGTTATTACGAGTACGGAGACAACAAGAATGAACAGGCCTTCCGCCGGTATTGGGAGGAAATCAAAGGAAAAAAGCTGTGATTGGCATTACGGCGTTTTGATATGAGAGGAGTGGCTTTACAAATGAATCCCATGATTTTAAGAAATTTATCCTATGGTATGTATGCCATCGGCGTAAAAGGCGCCGACAGGCCGTCTGCCTGTATTGTCAATACGGTGGTGCAGATCACGTCGCAGGACCCGCCGATTATTGCTTTGAGTATGAACCATTATAATTACAGTCACCAATGCATTGAGGAAAACGGCATCTTTACCGTTTCCGTATTATCGGAGGATACCTCCGGTACGGTTATCGGCACGCTGGGTTTTAATTCCGGCAAAGAGGTGGACAAGCTCCAGAATGTGCGCCATAAGGTGCTGCAGGAAGGCGTGCCCGTGCTGAAGGAAAATACCTGCTGCTGGTTTTTATGCAGGGTGGTCAACAAGGTAGAATCGCCTACCCATACGGTATTTTTGGCCGAGGTGATTGCCGGCAGCGATAAGTCCAGAGGTACGCCCATGACGTACAGCTATTATCATAATGTCATCAAGGGGACGTCGCCCAAAAACGCGCCTACGTACCAGCCGCCGGAGGCGGAGCAGGACGGCAACGACGGGGAACGCTGGATATGTACCGTATGCGGTTACATTTACAGTGACCCGGATGTTTCCTTTGAAGAGCTGCCGGAGGACTGGGTATGTCCCATTTGCGGTATGCCGAAAAAGGCTTTTCAAAGAAAATAGGTAAAAAAGCGGGGCATTACGCACCGTTTTTTCTTTTTTACGCATGAAATCAGCTTGCCTTGACCGTGATACCTTACTGTGATAGCATAAACGTACAAGGTTTGAAAAGGAGCGTTATGTATGAAAGTGGCGGTTTTGACCTCCAGAGAACGAGTGGAAAAGTTTACGGATTGGTCTGCCGTGCCCCCGGGAACGGAATTGATTTTTATAGGGCAGACGTACACCGATGATATGGTGATACAAAAAGCACAGGAGGCGCAGGCGATTTTGGTAGACGCTGTAAACCCGGTCAGCGGCGATGTGATTCGCTGCCTACCCCGCTTAAAGCTGATTCAGTCCGAAGGGGTGGCGTACCATTTGATAGATACAGCGGCGGCAAAAGAAAAGGGCGTGTATGTTTGCAACAACGCCGCCGCTAACGCGGGCGCTGTGGCCGAGCAGGCCATACTGCTGATGCTTGCCTGCACCCGCAGACTGATTGAGGGCGACGCCATGGTGCGTGCCGGACAGCAGATACAGGCCAAAGGTACGTTTATTCTGGAAGGTATACCGGAGCTGGAGCACTGCCATGTGGGATTGCTGGGCTTTGGTGCGATTGCAAAGGAAACCGCGAAACGGCTCAGGGGATTTGGGTGCCGTGTCAGCTATTACAGCCGGCGGCGGTCTGCGGCTGAGGAGGAAATGGCGTACGGTGTTTCCTACCTGCCTTTGCAGTCCCTTTACAGCACCTGCGATATTCTCAGTATTCATGTTCCCGTTACCGCCGAAACAGTCAATATGGTGGATAGGCAGGCCTTTGCTGTCATGAAGTCTACCGCTGTGCTGATCAACACCGCCAGGGGAGAGATTGTGGATCAGCAGGCGCTGTATGATGCAATCGTCAGCGGTCAAATTGCCGGGGCGGGCCTGGATACCCTGTTCCCGGAGCCGGTTTTGGCCGACCACCCTCTGCTCCAGCTGCCGGAGGCGTTGCGGCATAAGGTGACTGTTTCTCCTCATATCGGCGGCACGACACAGGAGGTGTTCCGTAAAATGTACCGGCATATCTGGGCGAATATCATAGCGGTCAGCCGTGGAGAAACGCCGTCCTGCATTGTGTTTTGACACAGGCGTGCGTGTTTGTTCCGACAGCGGAAATGTGCCGGAGATAAGCAGAGACGGAGGGGACGTCAGCCGGAGACGTTTGGACAGCCAGATTTTTGTAAAGGCTTTGCACAGTTGTGCAGGGCTTTTTTTGCGTTTGCGGAAAAAGCGGGGATAAAATGCGCACAGAATCACCGTGGGGCAATAATATGATAACAGGAGAAATTCCATTTTTTCAGGAAAGGAGCTTTGCGATGGAGGAGCAGGAAATTCCGCTCAACGCGCTGGAGGAGGGGCAGTGCGCCACGGTCAGCCGGCTGCGGTCTGACGAGGCGATAAGAAGAAGGCTGCAGGACATGGGGCTGATAGAGGGCACCAGGGTGGAATGTGTGCAGAAAAGTCCATGGGGCGACCCGACCGCGTTTTTGATTCGCGGTGCAGTAATTGCTTTGCGGGCGGAGGATTCCTCCTCTGTGCTGACGCGTTTATCATAAACTGCAGTGAGGTGAGGATATGGGTTGGAAAAGGAGGAAAAAAGCAGGCGGGAAGAAAAATGCGGAGCAGGCGCTTGACAGAGAACAACAAAAGGTCATTGCTCTGGCGGGCAATCCCAATGTAGGGAAAAGTACGGTGTTCAATGCGCTGACAGGCCTAAAACAGCATACGGGGAACTGGACGGGAAAAACTGTGGACAGCGCCCGCGGCGTGTGCCGCTTTCACGGGGAGAATTACACAATGGTGGATTTGCCGGGGACGTACTCTTTGATGGCGCATTCCCCGGAGGAGGAAGTGGCAAGGGATTTTATTTGCTTTACGCACCCGGACGCGGTCATTGTGGTTTGTGACGCCACGTGTTTGGAGCGCAATTTGAATCTTGTACTGCAAACCATTGAGCTGACCGGACGCGTAGTGGTCTGCGTCAATTTGCTGGACGAAGCTGAAAAGAAGCGGATCCATGTGGATTTGCAGGCGCTTTCGCGGGAATTGGGCGTGCCTGTGACCGGCGCTATGGCAAGAAGCAAAAAAGGGCTTGACGAGCTGCTCTGCCAGGTGGAAGCGCTGGTACGGCGGCAGGAGCCGCAGGGTGTAAAAATCAAATATATTCCGCCCATAGAAGAAGCGATTGCGATGGTAGAGCCGCATTTGCGGGCGGTCTTGGGAGAAAAATGGAATTGCAGATGGATTGCGCTGCGTCTGCTGGAGGGCAGCGCTTCCGCTGTGCAGGCGCTGTGCCTGCACACGGGCTACGACGCGGCAAAGGACACGGCGCTTGCCGCTGTATTGGAGCAGGCGTATGCACATCTTGCGCTGAGCAAAATCACAAAGGAAAATATACAGGATAAAATTGTTGCCTGCCTTGTGGTCACGGCAGAGGGCATTTGCGCCGATACTGTGTCGTACCGCGGAGCCGACTGCCGTAGCAGGGACCGTAAAATAGATAAATTTCTCACAGGACGCTGGACGGGGATACCCATTATGCTGGCCCTGCTGGCGCTGATTTTCTGGATTACCATTACAGGCGCCAATTATCCTTCGGAAATGCTGTCGGAGGGGCTGTTTTGGGTGCAGGATAGGCTGACGGATTTTTTTATGTGGATACACGCGCCCCAGTGGCTGCACGGGGCTTTGGTATTGGGCGTATACCGTGTTTTGGCCTGGGTGGTGTCTGTTATGCTGCCGCCCATGGCGATTTTCTTTCCGCTGTTTACACTGCTGGAGGATTTTGGATACCTGCCCCGGGTGGCGTTTAATTTGGACCACTGCTTTAAAAAAGCCAATACCTGCGGCAAGCAGGCGCTTACCATGTGCATGGGCTTTGGCTGCAACGCGGCGGGGGTCGTAGGATGCAGGATCATAGATTCTCCGAGAGAACGGCTGATTGCCATGCTGACCAATAATTTTGTGCCCTGCAACGGGCGGTTTCCGGCGATGATTTCCGTGATTTCCATGTTTTTTGTAGGGAGCATTGCTACGGGTTTTGCCGGCTCTGTACTCTCGACGCTGATGCTGACAGGGGTCATTCTGCTGGGGATATTGCTTACCTTTGCCATGAGTAGGCTACTGTCTAAAACCATATTAAAGGGCGTTCCCTCTTCTTTTACGCTGGAGCTGCCGCCATACAGGAGGCCGCAGATAGGAAAAGTGATCGTGCGGTCTTTACTGGACAGGACCATATTTGTGCTGGGCAGGGCGGCGGCTGTTGCCGCGCCTGCCGGACTGCTGATTTGGATACTGGCAAATGTAACGGCAGGCAACGCTACGCTGCTGTCTCACTGCGCGGCTTTTTTGGACCCGGTCGGTAAGCTGTTCGGTTTGGACGGAACCATTTTGTTTGCGTTTATCCTGGGTTTTCCCGCCAATGAGATCGTGATTCCCATTATGATTATGACATACATGGCAACGGGGACGCTGGCGGAGCTCAATGATTTAACGGCGCTCAAGGAGCTGTTGGCAGCCAATCACTGGACTTGGGTCACGGCGCTGTGTTTTATTGTCTTTTCTCTTGTACACTGGCCTTGCTCCACGACGTGTCTGTCCATCAGGAAAGAGACCAAAAGCTGGAAATGGACTGCCGTTGGCTTTTTGCTTCCGACCGTTACCGGTTTTGGATTGTGCTTTGTGATTGCTACGCTGGCAAGGGTATGCGGTTTGCCGGTATGATGTATCGTGTTGGTATGACCGGCAATATGTGCTTGACAGCCGGGAGGAAAATAGAGCGCAAAAAAAACAAGCTGTTCCCAGTGGGAACAGCTTGTTTTTTACGGAGCCTATACAGAGGTGCCGACGATGGAAAAATAAACGATGACGGCGATACCCAGTAAAATACGGTAGACGCCGAAAATTTTAAAGTCGTGCTTTTTGATGTATTTCATCAGGAATTTGATGGCCAGAATGGATACCAGAAATGCGGTAAGCACACCGGCGATGAGGACAGCGATTTCCATGCCTGTATAAGAAAAGCCGAATTTAACCAGCTTGAGCGCGCTGGCGCCCACCATAACAGGGATTGCCAGGAAAAAGGTGAATTCCGCCGCGACAAAACGGGAAGCGCCCAGCAGCAGGGCGGTAATGATGGTAATGCCGGAGCGGGAGGTGCCGGGGATCAGCGCCAGCAGCTGGAATACGCCGATCAAAAACGCCATGGTATAGGGAAGCTGGGATAATTCGCGGACCTTTGGCTTGCGTTTGCGGTTGAAGATTTCCACGATGATGAACAGCACGCCGTATACGATCAGGGTAATGGCGATGGTCCAGGCGTTAAAGAACAGCTCGTTGATTTTATCGTCGAAAATAAGGCCGATGACCGCCGCGGGCAAACAGGCGATAATGACTTTGAGCCACAGGGACCAGGTCTGTTTTCGCTCTGTGAGGGTTTTCTTTCGCGAAAAAGGGTTGAGCTTGTGGAAATAAAGCACCAGCACAGCCAATATTGCGCCCAGCTGTATGACGACCATGAACATATCCAGAAATTCCTTGGACACGTCCAGCTTGATAAATTCGTCCACTAAAATCATATGTCCGGTACTGCTGATGGGAAGCCATTCCGTAATGCCTTCCACAATACCTAAAAAGATGGATTTCAGAATCTCGATAAACACCATGTTGAAATTCTCCTTTGATCAGTCATCATATGCACAGGTCCATATGGTTCATTTTACTTGTAGTAGTATAACATAGAATACGGCAAAAAAGTAGGAGGATAGGAAAAATTTATAAAATTTTTATCAAACCGGCCGTGCCGCGGGCAGGATTTTGTACGGTTCGGTGTGCGTGTGCAGGCGTTTTTGGCCGGCAAGGCTCTTTGTGCACCCCATGACGGCATGAAAAAACCTGCATTGCAGCAGGTATGCCCGACAGTATGCGGTTTTGCCTTTGCGGCGAGCCGGGTTTGCCGCAGGTGGTGTTATTTGGGCTCGTATTTTTGCTCGCAGTAGGCGCAGCGGTAAACGTGTTTTTTTCGGTCGCTGAGCTTGAACACCTGGTCGATGCCCCGTTCAATAGAAGTGATGCAGCGGGGGTTTTTGCAGGATACCACATTGCGGATTGTTTCCGGCATGGTTAGTTTTTTCTTTTCGATGATTTTGCCGTCGTCAATGACGTTGACGGTGATGTTGCAGTCGATAAACCCCAGCACGTCCAGATCAATATCTAGCAGGCCCTCTACTTTGATAATGTCCTTTTTGCCCATGGCGTTGCTTTTGGCGTTTTTGATAATGGCAACGCTGCAGTCCAGCTTGTCCAGCTCCAGATATTTATAAATGTCCATGCAGCTGCCTGCTTTGATGTGGTCGATTACGATGCCGCGTTTTAAGCTGTCAACATTCATTGTCATGCACCTCCAGCAATTTCATAATCAGCGCCATGCGGATATACACGCCGTACTGTACCTGTTTGAAGTAAGCGGCGCGGGGGTCGCTGTCTACCTCGACGGCAATTTCGTTGACTCTGGGCAAAGGGTGCAGGACGATCATATCCTCTTTGGCAAGGGACATTTTTTCCATGTCCAGAATATAGCTGTCCTTTAAACGGACGTAGTCCTCTTCGTTGAAGAACCGTTCCTTTTGCACCCGGGTCATATACAGCACGTCCAGCTTGCCTATCACGTCCTCCAGGCGTTCTACCTCCCGGAATGGAATGTTTTTCTGTATCAGCGTGGTATCCCGTATATAATCCGGGATTTCCAGCTCCGGCGGGGAAATCAGGATAAACTGTATGCCCGCATAGCGTGCCAGCATGGTGATTAGGGAATGGGCGGTCCTGCCGAATTTTAAATCTCCGCACAGGCCGACGGTCAAATTGTTCAGCCGGCCCTTTAAGGCGCGTATGGTCATAATGTCCGTCAGGGTCTGGGTAGGGTGCTGGTGGCCGCCGTCGCCCGCGTTTATTACGGGAATGCGGGAATATTGCGCCGCTACCATGGGAGCGCCCTCTTTTGGGTGGCGAATGGCGCAGATGTCTGCAAAGCTGGACACCACCCGTATGGTATCCGCAACGCTTTCTCCTTTTGCAGCGGAGCTGTTTTCGGCAGAAGAAAAGCCAAGCACACTGCCGCCCAGATTCAGCATTGCAGCCTCAAAGCTTAATCTGGTACGTGTACTCGGCTCATAGAATAGGGTGGCCAGCTTTTTTCCGTCACAAACATGAGCGTATTTTTCGGGGTTTGCAAATATACGGTCAGCCAAATCCAGATAGCTGTCCAGCTCTTCGACCGATAAATCCAGCGGATCAATGATGTGTTTCATAAGCGTCCTCCGTCTATTCTTTTTGTCTGTGTTTCCATTCACAACAAAATTCAATATATTATACTGCCATATATTCAAAATAGCAATAGGTTCCGGGAAAATAACAGAAATTTTTAAAATATTTTTTCAATGATTACAATTTTGTGATTCCGTCGACAGCGTGGGATTATTCTGCTATAATACACAGGAACCATTTTGAATTTTGGAGAAAAACAGACATGAGAATGCGGAAAAAAGCGTGGGCAAGGCCGGAGCTGGCCGCGTGCCCTTATTTTATAAAAGAGCCGGAGGCGCTGAAAGGGCAGTGGAAATGCCGGTTTGCAAAAAAACAGCCTTTGCATTTGGAGCTGGGCTGCGGCAAGGGCGTCTTCCTGGCAGAGCTGGCGGCGCGGCATCCGGAAATCAATTATATTGGTATTGATTTGAGTCCGGATGTGCTTGGTGTAGCCAGAAGAAATATAGAGGCCCGTTACGCGGAGGAAAACCGCAGGGTGGAGAATATTGCGCTGACTGCGTACGATATTGAGCGTATTTTGCAAATCATGAACGCAGAGGACGAAATTGCCCGGGTGTATATCAATTTTTGCAATCCGTGGCCTAAAATGCGCCACCATAAAAAGCGGCTGACCCATACCAATCAATTGGAGGCGTACAAAACCTTTTTGCAGGACGGTGCGGAGCTTTGCTTTAAAACAGACGACAGCGGGCTGTACCAGTCTACCCTGCGCTATTTAAGGGAAAGCGGCTTTGAGATTTTACAGCATACCGCCAATTTGTACGAAAACGGTGTTCCGCCCGCGGATAACATTACAACAGAGCATGAACTGCGTTTTACGGCGCAGGGAATCCCTATCAAAGCCATACGCGCCCGTTTTTGCAAAAATACGGCGCGGGAATAAAACCGCGGGGCGGATAAAAAATACAGTCAGGTTCATAAATTGCATACCGTTTGTTTTTATGATATAATCAGCAATGAAATATAACAGGAAAGGGAGAGTTCCGTTGGGCAGGAAAAATCGGGTTTACCGCCGCGGCAGCAGAAGCCGTTACTCCAGGTACGGCAGGGATAACCGTTTTGTCAGAAATATAATCATCATTTCCGTATCTGCGGCCTTTGTTTTGGCGGCGGCCGGTGTGCTGGTGTGGTATTTTGTGTTTTTTCTGCCCCAGCAGACGCTGCCTGATCCGGTAAGCTCTGACGCGCCCTCTGCGGCGGAAAGCAGCCAGACGGCGGAAAGCGTTGTTTCGCAGCAGGCGCCGGTTCATGCTTATGAGGCGCTGTACCCGCAAATGTATGTGCCGAAGGTAGAAAAAATCGGCGCCGCTGACGGGGAAAAGTCCGTTTATTTAACGTTTAACAACGCGCCCTCTGCCAAAACCGACCGTTTGCTGGAGGTGCTGGAGCAGCAGGATGTAAAAGCCACTTTCTTTATCTACTGCAATGAAAATACAGACGAATATTTAAAGGCCGCCATCAAAAAGATATATGACAAGGGTCACACGGTGGGGGTTTCCAGCAATACGTATGATTACCGCACCATTTATGCTTCTGTGGAAAATTATTTGGCCGATTTTGCAAAAGTGTTTGATTTGATTGAAGAGGCAACAGGGGAAAAACCTGCGGTGTTCCGTTTTGCGGGCGGCAGTGTTAACGGTTATAACCGGTCGATTATCAGGGAACTTGCGGCAGAAATGGAGCGCCGCGGCTTTACGTACCACGACTGGAGCCTGGATTCCGGAGACAGTAATCCGCAGGCAACGGGACAACAGATTTACGATACCACAGTCAATGGTATTTTAAGCAGTGGAAAATCGGTTGTGCTGATGGACAGTCATTCTGACGCGACGCTGGAGCAGCTGCCTGCGATTATTCAAAAAGCAAAGGAAAACGGATATGAATTTAAAGCATTGGACGCTTCTACCAAGCCGTTTACCATGGCGCTGCCGGAATGACACAATCGTATAAAGTAAAAGCCCGCCGTACGGCGGGCTTTTACTTTATAAAAATTTGAGAAAGTGTACTTTTGCAAATCAACTGCAAAATTTTTACAGTAACATTATACACCTTACACAAATATTTTTCAAACAGAAAAACGAAAAAAATTGCGAAAATTATATACAGTTTAACGATTTTTACAAGGAGATTTTTTATATTACTTCCGTTTTGCAAAAGTACGCTTTTTCAAAAAATGATGACGCCAAAATGAAAGGAGAGATTCTTGTGAAAAAGAGAAGCGTTCTCGCGTTGATCATCTCGGTGATTCTGGTGTTCGGTGCAGCGCCTATGGCGGTGTTTGCGGCAGAACAGTTCAATTCTGCTACGGCTGTCAGCCGTCCTTACGATGGTACCGCTACAGTAGAGGTTACGGATATGTATTTTGCGCAAGCGGTCTCTGAGGAGGATTATACCCGTATGTCTGCGACCGGCACAGGTACGCTGGCATCGCCCGATGCGGGACATTACGATGTATTGGATGAAATAACCAATATTACGCTGAAAGAAAGAGACCCTTCTCTGTATCCGGATAACCCTGTGAATTGGGCAGATTGGTACGTAACGCCGGATCGTATGGAAAATATCCCTACAGATGTAACGATTACAAAAGCAGAGCCTGTGCTTACCGTTGCTGCTTCAGAGGTTTCCGCACAGGGAGGACAGGAAATTACTTTGACGGTTACGATTGAAAATCACTTTGATTATCCGGCTGGTTTGCCGACCGCTGACCAGATTTCTGTTTCGGCAACAAATGCGGCTTTAAAAGACGGGACTTCTCTTGTACAGGACGGGAACAAGTATACAGCTGTTTATGTACTGGCGAAAAACACGCTTGCACAGCAGGCTGTGTTTTCGGTCAATGTGGCGGGAGATGCTGTGAATTACGCTGCTTTGAGCCAGGATATTGTCACAACAGTAGATGTTTCTGCTTTGGCGGATTACACAGCAGTGGACGAAGCGATTGCAAAAGCAGAAGCCCTGAACAAAGATGATTATGTAGACTTTACCGCGGTGGACAGCGCTGTTGCGGCAGTTGTGCGTGATTTGGACAGCAGCCGCCAAACAGAAGTCAACGCCATGGCACAGGCCATTGAGAACGCAATCGCCGGCCTGCAGCTGAAACAAAATGATACCACCGGCGGCACTGCCACAGGCGGCTATCAAATCACCGCAGGTGCGGACGGCGTTTGGGCACAAAACAGCGCAGACGGTTTGACCATTACCTCCAACGGTGATTTTGCCAAATTTACAGGCATTAAAGTAGACGGCGCGGACGTTGCGGCAGAACATTACACCGCAGTCAGCGGCAGCACCGTGGTTACTTTAAACGCGGCATACCTGCAGACCCTGACACAGGGTACGCATACCTTTACCATGGTATTCACAGACGGTGAGGTTTCCACCAACTTTACCGTTGCAGCACAGGTGGCAGGCAACACAATGGTTGCTCCGCAGACAGGTGACAACAGCAATGCGGTCATGTGGATTGTAATTGCCGTTGCCGCAGCAGGTGCCATGGCAGGCGCTGTTGTATTTACCAAAAAGAAAAAAGCGGAATAAATAAAAGAAATACCCGTTTTCAACTGCAAAAGGAAAAAGACCGGTTCCTGTGGATCGGTCTTTTTTTTCGTCAGCTTTCCGATTGTTTCAACATACCAAACATGGTATGATAATTATATAGGAAGCATTGGCCTGCGTGTGATAACAGGAGGTTTTTGCCATGATTCTATACTTGAAGCAATCAACGGAACCGGGTGATGTGCTGTTTCATGTGTTAGATGAGTCCGGGCGGCTTTGCTATGAAATATACAGGAAAAAGCATTGGTTTGGCAAACGCATTTATGTGGAGACGGTACAGGGGGAGCAGGCTGCGTATATCAATTGTATTGGTTTTGCAAATATGCTGCGGGGCAGCGTATTTATAAGCGGAAAAAAACAGGTGGTACTGCTGTGCAGTTTTGCTGCGGCGGAGCCTTTGTTTAAAATCCATGGACAGACCTGGGGGTTCCGCGGGGATGTGCTTTTGGGTAATTTTGATGTGGTGGACGTGGACCGTACCGTGATATTCATACACGGCGCCCAGTGGACGCCCGGGACGGGCAGCAGCTATATTTTGCAAATTGAGCAGCCTGCGTTTGCGGTGGAGAGCCTGTGTATTTCTGCATTGATAGACGGGTTTGCCTTAGGAGGGGAATGTATGCAGGCGGCTGCCGAGATGAATTGACAAAGCCGGCGGGAAATGGCATAATAAATAAGTTAAACATTTGCAAATTTAGTGGTTGAGATATATGGAGGAACGCGCATGGGTAAAGAACTTGCCAAGGCTTATGAGCCGCACGAGGTAGAAAAAAGGATTTATGCATTTTGGATGGACGGGCATTATTTTCATGCAGAGGCAGATGAAACGAAAAAACCGTACACCATTGTTATTCCGCCGCCGAATATTACGGGTCAGCTGCATATGGGGCACGCGCTGGACGAGACCTTGCAGGATATTCTGATTCGTTTTAGGCGTATGCAGGGTTATTCTGCGCTGTGGCTGCCGGGAACCGACCATGCTTCCATTGCCACAGAGGCGAAAATTGTAGAAGCCATGCGTAAAGAGGGTGTAACCAAAGAGGAGATAGGCCGTGACGGCTTTATGGAGCGCGCCTGGGAATGGAAAGAAAAATACGGCGGCACTATCATTTCTCAATTGAAAAAGCTGGGTTCCTCCTGTGACTGGGACCGCGAACGCTTTACGCTGGACGAAGGCTGCTCCAAAGCGGTCAGGGAAGTGTTTGTTAATTTGTATGACAAAGGCTTGATTTACCGCGGAGAGAGAATCATCAACTGGTGCCCTCACTGCAAAACCTCCATTTCGGACGCGGAGGTGGACTTTGAGGAAAAAGACGGGAATTTCTGGCATATCCGCTATCCGCTGGCGGACGGAAGCGGCTATCTGAATCTGGCAACTACCAGGCCGGAGACCATGCTGGGCGATACGGCGGTTGCGGTACACCCGGACGATGAGCGGTACCGAAATCTGGTAGGAAAAATGCTGGTGCTGCCGTTGGTGGGCAGAGAGATACCTGTTGTGGCCGACACGTATGTAGAACAGGATTTTGGAACCGGTGTAGTGAAAATTACGCCGGCTCATGACCCGAACGACTTTGAGGTAGGTCTGCGTCATCAGCTGCCTGTCATCAATATTATGGACGAGTCCGGCGTTATCAATGAAAACGGCGGCGCATACTGCGGCATGGACCGTTTGGAGGCGCGGAAAAAAATTGTAAAAGCGCTGGAGGAGCAGGGATATTTGCTCAAGGTGGAGCCCATAAAGCACAATGTGGGCGCCTGCTACCGCTGCAAAACCGTGGTGGAACCGCGGGTCTCCAAGCAGTGGTTTGTAAAAATGGAGCCTCTTGCACAGCCGGCGGTAAAAGCCGTGGAGGACGGTGCAGTCAAATTTGTGCCGGAGCGCTTTGACAAGATTTATTTTAACTGGATGAACCATATTAAAGACTGGTGTATTTCCCGCCAGCTGTGGTGGGGGCACCGTATTCCTGCCTGGTATTGTGATGACTGCGGCGGTATCACGGTGTCGAAAGAAACGCCGGCAGCCTGCTGTCAATGCGGCGGCGGACATCTGCACCAGGACGAGGATACGCTGGATACCTGGTTCTCTTCCGCGCTGTGGCCGTTTTCTACATTGGGCTGGCCGGAGCATACGAAGGAATTTGATTATTTTTATCCTACCAATACCCTGGTGACAGGTTATGATATTATCTTTTTCTGGGTAGCCAGAATGATTTTTTCGGGACTGGAGCATACGGGAAAAGCACCCTTTGACACTGTGTTTATCCATGGTATTGTGCGGGACGCCAACGGTGTGAAAATGTCCAAGTCCTTAGGCAACGGCATTGACCCGCTGGAGGTCATAGAGCAATACGGCGCCGATGCGCTGCGCTTTATGCTGGCAACGGGAAACAGTCCCGGAAACGATATGCGCTATTCTCCGGAAAAGGTGGAGGCAAGCCGCAATTTTGCCAATAAGATATGGAATGCGGCGCGGTTTATTTTGATGAATCTGGAAGGATATGAGATCCGTCATACGCTTCCGGCGCAGCTGACGACGGAGGATCAGTGGATCATCAGCGCCTTTAACCGTACGGCCGGGGAAATCACAGAAAATCTGGAAAAATTTGAGTTGGGCATTGCCGCGCAGAAAATTTATGATTTTTTGTGGGATCTGTTCTGTGACTGGTATATAGAAATTGCCAAAATCAGAATGAATGCCGACGATGCGCAGACGGCACAAAATGCCCGCGAGGTGCTGGTGTGGGTCATGACGGGTACTTTGAAGCTGCTGCACCCGTTTATGCCGTTTATTACGGAAGAAATTTGGCAGACGCTGCCCCACCAGGGGGACGCGCTGATTGTGGCGCAATGGCCGGAGTACCGCAAAGAGTATGATTTTCCGCAGGCAGAGCTGGAAATGCAGCGCATTATGGACGTGGTGCGCGGTGTAAGGAACCGCAGGGCGGAAATGAATGTACCGCCGTCCAGACAAACAAAT
>CALWUX010000109.1 GCA_944384795.1 uncultured Clostridia bacterium
TTATTCTACTATATTCCCGCTGTTTATTTAATTAACAATATGTAAATTTTCGCACAGAACCCTGCTTTTCGGCAAAACAACGGTTTGTCCACAGGGTGTAAAAGCCCGCGCAGACAAACAGGAAAGCCCTTGCAGGGCTTTCCTGTTTTTACTGCAAATATTTTTTTAAATATTGACCTGTATAAGAGGCTGCTGTCTCTGTGATTTTTTCCGGCGTGCCCTGTGCCACGATGGTCCCACCCTGGCTGCCCCCTTCGGGACCAATGTCGATGATATGGTCCGCCGTTTTGATCAAGTCCAGATTATGCTCAATGACCACCACGGTATTGCCGGAATCCACCAACTTTTGCAGAACGTTGATGAGCATATGCACGTCTGCTATATGCAGTCCCGTGGTAGGCTCGTCTAAAATGTAAATAGTGCGGCCGGTAGAGCGCTTGGAAAGCTCTGTTGCCAGCTTGACCCGCTGCGCCTCTCCACCGGAAAGGGTAGTGGAAGGCTGGCCGATTTTGATATATCCCAGCCCCACCTCCTGCAGGGTTTGCAGCTTGCGACGGATTTTTGGGATATTAGAGAAAAATTCCAGTCCCTCCTCCACGGTCATATCCAGTACGTCCGAGATATTTTTCCCTTTATATTTGATTTCCAACGTTTCACGGTTGTATCGTTTGCCCTTGCATACATCGCAGGGCACATAAATATCGGGCAAAAAGTGCATTTCTATTTTCAGAATACCGTCTCCCTGGCAGGCCTCGCACCGGCCTCCCTTGACGTTAAAGGAAAATCTGCCCGCTTGAAAGCCGCGTATCTTGGCATCCTGAGTAGAAGCGTACAGCTCGCGGATATCCGTAAACAGACCTGTATACGTAGCTGGGTTGGAGCGGGGCGTTCTGCCGATAGGCGACTGGTTGATCTGTATGACCTTGTCCAACTCCTCCAGGCCTTTGATGTCCTTAAATTTGCCTGGCTTTGTTTTTGCACCGTTCAAATGGGAGGCCAGATATTTATACAATATTTCGTTCACCAGAGAAGATTTACCTGAACCGGACACACCCGTTACACACACCAACTGGCCCAGCGGTATCTCTACATTGATATTTTTCAGATTGTTTTGTGCCGCGCCGATGATTTTCAGCTTTTTGCCGTTGCCGCTGCGGCGCTGTTTAGGCACCTCCACTTTTTTACGGCCGCTTAAATACTGGCCTGTAATGGAATCTTTAGACTTTAAAATATCCTGTACCTTTCCGTTGAACACCACATGGCCGCCGTGCACACCCGCGCCCGGTCCAATATCAATGATATGATCCGCTGCCAGCATGGTATCTTCATCATGCTCTACCACAATGACGGTATTGCCCAAATCCCGCAAATGACGCAGGGTACCCAGCAGCTTGTCGTTGTCCCGCTGATGCAGACCGATGCTGGGCTCGTCCAGAATATACAGCACACCCATTAAGGAAGAGCCGATTTGCGTTGCCAGACGGATACGCTGGCTTTCGCCGCCGGAAAGCGTGCCCGAGGAACGGGACAGCGTCAAATATTCCAGCCCGACGCTTTTTAAAAATCCCAGCCGCTCTTTGATCTCTTTTAAAATAGAGGAGGCGATAAACATTTCCCGTTCCGTCAGCTGCAGCGCATTGACAAATTCCAGCGCCTCTGTAATGGACTTATCACAAAACGCACTGATATTGATACCACCCACTGTAACAGACAGACTTTCCGGAGACAGCCGCCTGCCGCGGCATTTATCGCACGGAATGGCACTCATATAGGATTCTATCTCTTCTTTGATCCAATTGCTCTGGGTCTCCCGAAAACGGCGCTCTAAATTGTTGATGATACCCTCAAATTCTGTTTGGTACCTTCCCGTGCCGTATTCATTGGTGCGCTCGATCTCAATTTTTTCCCCTTTGGTGCCGTACAACAAAATATCCACAATGCTTTCGGGCAGCTCCTCAATGGGCGTATCCAGAGAAAAACCGTACTTTTTCGCCAGCGCTTTCATATACATGGCGGCAATGGTACTGCCCTCCATAGCCCAGCCGCTAGCTTTGAGCCCCCCCTGGTTAATGGACAGCCTGCGGTCAGGCAAAATCAAATCCGGGTCAATTTCCATAAATACGCCCAGTCCCGTACATTTTTCGCAGGCGCCCATGGGATTGTTAAAGGAAAACATGCGGGGCGTCAGTTCCTCAATACTGCCTCCGTGCTCGGGACAAGCATAGTTTTGCGAAAACAGCATATCCTCTCCGTCAATTACATTGATAAGAACCAGCCCGCCGGACAATCCAGCGGCAGTCTCCACGGAATCTGCAAGACGAGATTTCATATCCTCCTGTATGACCAGACGATCCACCACGATTTCGATGGTGTGCTTTTTATTTTTCTCCGGCTTGATTTCATCGGACAGGTCATAAATCACGCCGTCCACACGTACCCGCACGTAGCCCGCTTTCCTGGCGGCCTCAAATTCCTTTGCGTGCTCTCCCTTTCTGGCCCGCACAACCGGCGCCAGCACCTGTATTTTTGTACGCTCCCCCAGGGTCATCACCTGGTCTACGATCTGGTCAATAGTTTGCTGCTTGATTTCTCTGCCGCAGACAGGACAATGGGGAATGCCGATCCTCGCATACAGCAAACGGAGGTAATCGTAGATCTCCGTAACCGTACCCACGGTGGAACGCGGGTTTTTAGACGTGGTTTTCTGGTCAATAGAAATGGCAGGAGATAAACCGTCGATATAGTCTACATCGGGCTTTTCCATTTGTCCTAAAAACTGACGGGCGTAAGAGGACAGGGATTCCACATAACGCCTTTGTCCCTCGGCGTAAATCGTGTCAAACGCCAAAGAGGATTTACCCGAGCCGGATAAACCCGTAATCACCACCAACTGGTCTCTTGGAATTTCAATATCAATATTTTTCAGGTTGTGCTCCCTTGCACCTTTTACCTGAATACTTTTCATAGACAACTGCTTTGCCTCCCTTATTTTTGGCCTTCCAGTTCTTTTATTTTATCACGCAGAAACGCCGCATGCTCAAACTCAAGCAGCTTGGCGGCAGCTTT
>CALWUX010000110.1 GCA_944384795.1 uncultured Clostridia bacterium
CAGAATGTAACGGCGACTTTGGTGGAGGAAAGTGAAGCGTTCACGGTAAAGAACAACAACGGTTCCAAAAGCCATACCTTTACGGAAAATGACAGCTTTACCTTTGAAATTGTGGATAAGGCCGGCAATACCAATCAAATTACAGCGACTGTGGACTGGATTGACAAGGTACCGCCTACGGCTTCCGTAGCGTACAATATTACGGACTCCACCAGAGGAAACGTGGTTGCTTCTCTTGTAAAGGAAAGCGAGCCGGTCACTGTTTTGAACAACGGCGGCTCCACAGATTATACCTTTACGGACAACGGCCAGTTTACGTTCCAAATTGCGGACGCGGCGGGCAACACCGCTGAAGTGACTGCCGCGGTGGACTGGATAGACAAAAGTGAAAGCATTACGAACGTAACGCAGGATGTGCAGTACACCACATTGATGCTGACCAACAGCAATGTGACCGTGACCTTTAATACCAGGGGCGGCGCCCTTACCCTGCTGAACAACGGCGGACTGACCTCCTACACCTTTACGGACAACGGCCAGTTTACGTTTATCGCCCAGGACCGTGCGGGCAATATTATGCATTTCCCTGTGACTGTCAACTGGATTGATAAAATTGCGCCTACCGCCGAGGTGACCTATACCACCGACGCGGCAACAGGCAGTGTGACCGCTGTGCTGACAAATCCCAGCGAGGAATTTACCGTGCTGAATAACCAGGGGGCTTCCAGCTATACCTTTACCCAGAACGGTCAGTTTACGTTCCAAATTACGGACGCTGCGGGCAACCGGTCCGAAATCACCGCCTTTGTTGACTGGATCAAAAACAATGCGGCGGTTGCGGACGGAAGCACCAATTACATGGACGGCTCCGGCCAGACGGGCGCTGCCGCGCAGAACCAGAGCGCAAGCCCTGCCACCGGCGACAGACCGTTCTCCTTATGGAACATTGTCTTTATCAGCGGCGGCGTACTGCTGACCACGGCGGGAAGCATTGTACTGCTGCGCGTAAGGAAAAAACGTAAAAATTAACAGCATAGCATGACACAGCGCTGCAGCTTATCAGCGCGGAAAAGAGAGAAGCCGGCTTCTCTCTTTTTTTATTTTAAATTATTGTAAAAAAGTTGACAGAAACGGTAACACATTGTTGAAAAACACAGGAATTAAGGATATAATATACTTGTATTTTTATATGCTTTTGGCGAATGATGTATGGAAAAGGAGCAGGATATGCGAATAGCTGTATGTGACGATAATGCGCAGGATTTAAAATATTATTCAGATTTGATAAGCACGTTGGCAAAGCAGAACCAGATGGATATAGAAGTTCTCCTGTATGAAAACGGGGAGCAGGCTTTGTTCCATATCTCGAACAATGAAAAGCCCATTGACATTTTACTGCTGGATATCCATATGCCCGGCATCAACGGTATTGAAACGGGACTCAAGCTGCGGCAGGCGCCCTTTGATTTTAACGGGGAAATTATTTTTGTGACCGTTTCCTGCGACCATGCCATTGAGGCGTTTGACGTGCAGGCGTTTCATTACATTGTAAAGGACGTGACCCCCGGCGAAAAAGTAAACCGGATTTTGACCGACGCGCTGCTGCGGGCACAGGAAAAGGAGCAGGAGTTCCTGCTGCTGAAAGGCATTGGGGAGTATCGGAACATTCCGATTCAGTCCATTGATTATTTTGAGGTGTTCCAGCGTATTATTACAGTGCATTACGGCAACGATGAAACCTTTGAGTTTTATTCCTCCATCAACAAACTGGAAATTACGGTGCTGCCGAAAGGGTTTTTGCGCACGCACCGCTCGTATGTCGTCTCGGTTCCGCACATCAGGACCTTTAACTCTACTTCTTTGACACTGATAAACGGCAAGGAGCTGCCTGTGGGCAGAAAATATCTGCCCAACCTGAAAACGGCTTTGCAGACACAAAAAAATGCAGTTTAATACATTACTTCGTCGTCTGCTTCAAACTACCCCACCGGAGGGGAAAGAAGATGTATGATAAAAAGAAAAAGAAAGGTGGTGATCCATGCAATGAAAGCCAAGTTTGCAATTTTGTTTTCCATAATTGCGACCGTGGTTGCTGTTTCCTGTCTTTCGGCCGTATATGCGGAGCGGCCGGAGCTTGAACCGGGGCATAACTGGGCAGACTGGTATACCGTTACAGAGCCGACCTGTACCCAGGAGGGTATGGAGCAGACCCACTGCGAAGTCCACCCGGATTTGATTGTTGAATCTCCGCTGCCTGCATTGGGTCACGACCTGGTGACCACAAGAACGGAGCCCACCTGCACCACAGACGGCAGTGAAGTGGTGCATTGCTCCCGCTGTGATTATGTGGAGTCTGAAAAGGTACTGCCCGCCACGGGGCACAGTCTGGTTACGACGTCTGTTGGGGCGACCTGTACCACCGACGGTTTTGTGCTGGTCCGCTGTTCCGACTGCGATTACACGGAGCCCATGGTGATACTGCCTGCTACGGGCCATGAGATGAGCGTTACCGCCGCCCAAGCGCCCACCTGTACGGCCGACGGCTGGCAAACCGCTTCCTGCGCACAGTGCGGCCATACGGAAACGACCGTACTGCCTGCGCCGGGACACGACCTGGTCACCACGGTGACACAGCAGCCCACCTGCACCACCCCGGGCAGTGAACGCGTCCACTGCGCCCACTGTGACCATGTGGAAGCCGAAAGGACACTGCCTATGCTGGAGCACAGCTATGCCGCTGCGGTAACCGAGCCCGGCTGTGAAACCGACGGCAGCCGGGTCACCGCCTGTTCCCTGTGCGGGCAGGTGAAGGAAACCGTTGTTTTGCCCGCGCTGGGGCATATTTATGACCATACCCTGCCCGGCGGAAATGCCAATATATGCCTGCGCTGTCATACCGCTGCCGAGGAAGTACAGTATGCGCCTGTTCCGTTTGTGTCCGGTTCCACCGACACGCCGACGGGCGGTACGCCTGCCGGCGGAGCGCAGGCCGCTCCTTCCGCCGGAGAGGGCACAGATACGCCCCATGTTGATTCGGCAATGACCGCACAAAATGCGGCCATTGCCGAAGAGGTCTCTGATTTGACGGAGTCGCTGTCTTTGCGCCTGCAAATGCTGAGCAGCCATATTTCCACCAACCTGGCCGCTGCGCCGCCAGCGCCGTTTTCCGGCGGGTTCAACTTGCTGGACGCGGTTTTGGGCGCTTTGAGCGCGGTCGTGGTCGCTGTGGGCGGTGTGATACTGTACCCTTACGTGACCTTGTTCCAATGGGTGAACACCAGGAAAAAGGCCGCCATCAAAAATATATTCGGGGGTAAGCTAAAATGACATTGTCCAACTGGATTTTACTGGCTGTGTTTGCGGTGCTGATTATTGCCGTATTGGTGGCT
This sequence comes from uncultured Clostridia bacterium, assembly GCA_944384795.1. Classification (GTDB taxonomy): domain Bacteria; phylum Bacillota; class Clostridia; order Oscillospirales; family Acutalibacteraceae; genus UMGS1071. The sequence goes on from CALWUX010000110.1 coordinate 3,390, forward strand.
GTGGTGATTGTAAAACGGAAGGCCAGGGATTATGAAGGCATTTGCGGCATCAACCGCGGCGACCGCGACAAACACCGCAACGACCATCTGCTGTAAGGAAAACCACAGCGGTTTAATACAATATTTTGCATTTGGTAACATCTGTGCACACAGTGTGAAAGAAACTGGTATAATAAAATCAGCAAAAGAAAATTGTAGAAAAATGACAGTATAATGACAGTATATTTATTGTAAATTCAGAAAGAGGTATGAAAAAGCGTAAAATATGTGAACGGACATATGATTGCGTCAGGCAGTATGAACCTTTCTACAAACTGAAGCTTTTGTTATTTTGTGGCTGTAATATCTCCCTTCTTTATTATGGTTTGCAACACTTTTCATACGAACTGACCGGATTCCTTTTATGCTTTCCAAAATATTTGTTTTTTGATTTCCCCTTCAGAGAACACGCTTTCCTGACAAATTTTGAAATGCTCCCCTTTTGGAAACACCCCGGCATAAAAAGGATCGTTCCCCCCGTAAATTTGCAGTAGCATATGCTGTCACCTGTTGAAAAAAAGGAAGATGCGATGCATCTTCCTTTTTTCTTTTCCCCTGTTTCGGCTCTTGTACTGTATACGGTTTCGGGCTATAATATGGGAGAGAACGATTTGAATGCAGGAGTTTTTATGAACAGACACGCTTATTTGATTCTTGTACAAAACCAGCCTGAGCTGCTGGAGTATCAGCTTCCTTTACTGGATCACAAACAGGTGGATATTTATATCCACTGGGACAAAAAAGCAAAAAAAGCGGACCCGGCGCGCCTGAAAGCCATGGTTAAGGAGGCCGGGGTATTTTTGATTGACAGCATGGCTGCTGTCTACGGCTCTTACAGCCAGATACAGTGCCAGTTTGCGCTGATGCGCGCGGCCGCAAAGCAAAAATACGCTTACTATCACTTTCTTTCCGACTGTGATATGCCTTTGCGTACCCAGGCGCATATTCTGGATTTTTTTACTGTGCACCAGGGAAGAGAATTTGTAAATATTTACGGTAAAAATTTTGCCGACGGTATGCGCAGGCGCGCTAATTATATGAAAACCGCTTTTGACAGCGGCTTTCGCCTGTTTGGGCGCAAAAGTGAAAAATTAGCGTACCCGTGGTCGCTGAGTACGAGGCTGGACCCCGAAACTGCGGTTGCCGCGGACGCGGGATTCCAGCTGCAGGCGGGTATAAACGCCTGCAGTATTACCCATGACCTGGTCAGCCTGATTTTATTAAAGGAGCCCTGGTGTGCAGAGTATCTGTCTAAGCTGGGCGGCGTTTGCGAGTTGTTTTTCCAGACCATTTTGTGGAACTCCATGATGAAGCAAGCGATTTATTACCACCAATATGACAACTGGTCAAACGCCACCATGCGCTTTTTGAACTATAAGGACGGCAACCCCTATGTATGGCAGAAAAAAGACTTTGAAACGCTGGTGCGTTCCCCTTACCTGTTTGCAGGGCCTGTACAGCTGAAGGGCAAGGACAGCGTGGTACAGGATATTTTTACCTATGTAACGGAAAAACAGAAAAGCAAAAGCAACGGCTGAGCCTTTCTGCGAGATGCGGCGGCGCGGTCACCGTATTTTACGGGAATGCTATGCCGTGTGCTTTGGGGACGGGCTTTGTGCCCTGTCTTTTGCAAAAGTGCGGCCGGGTGAAATGCGGCCGTCAAAAAAAATCCTGTTTTGGAGCTGCTCCAAAACAGGATTTTTGATTGTATGGATGATTATTTTTCGTCGTTCCAGGAATACATTTTGCGCAGTTCCTTGCCAACGGCTTCCAGCTTATGCTCGGCGCCTAAGCGGCGGCAGGCGGTAAAATGCGCGCGGCCGGATTTGTTCTCGCTGATCCATTTGGAAGCAAACGTACCGTCCTGAATTTCGGCAAGCACCTTTTTCATCTCTTTTTTGGTTTCTTCTGTGATGATCCGCTTGCCTGTCTCGTAATCGCCGAACTCGGCGGTGTCGGAGATGGAGTATCTCATTCTGGAGAAGCCGCCCTCGTAAATCAAATCTACGATCAGCTTCATTTCGTGTACGCACTCGAAGTAAGCGCTTTCAGGAGCGTAGCCGGCTTCTACCAGCGTCTCAAAGCCTGCCTGCATCAAAGCGGTGACACCGCCGCACAGCACGGCCTGCTCGCCGAACAGGTCTGTTTCTGTCTCTACCCGGAAGGTGGTCTCCAAAACGCCTGCTCTGGCGCCGCCGATGCCTGCGGCATACGCAAGGCCGATGTCCTGCGCTTTGCCTGTGGCGTCCTGATGGACCGCGATCAGGCAGGGAACGCCTTTGCCCTCTGTGTACTCGCTGCGCACCGTGTGGCCGGGGCCTTTGGGCGCGATCATCAGCACGTCTACATCTGCCGGCGGCACGATTTGGCCAAAGTGGATGTTAAAGCCATGGGCAAACATCAATGCCTTGCCTGCAGTCAGGTGGGGCTCGATGTTCTGCTTATACATATCCGCCTGTTTTTCGTCCGGAATCAGAACCATGATTACGTCCGCCGCTTTGGCAGCGTCTGCCGCCGCCATGACCTTCAGGCCCGCCTGCTCTGCCTTTGCCCAGCTTTTGCTGCCCTGGTAAAGGCCTACCACAACATTCACGCCGCTTTCATGCAGGTTCAGCGCATGAGCGTGTCCCTGGCTGCCGTAGCCGATGATTGCTACGGTTTTGCCTTTTAAAACATTGATGTCACAGTCTGCCTGATAAAAAATCTTTGCCATTGGAATCTTCCTCCTAAATTTATGTATTCTCTGAAAATATGCTGTGTTTTTAGCGCCGAAGCCTGCGCGGGTATTATTTATGCGCTGTGGAGGAGCCTCTCTCCAAAGCGACGGTGCCCGTACGGACCAGCTCTTTGATGCCGTAAGGCCGCAGCAGGCCGGTCAGGTTTTCAATATTCTCCAGCGTGCCGGCGCACTGCAGGGTAAGGGAATTGGCGGCGACGTCTACGACCTCCGCGTGCATCTGCTCTGCGATTTTCATGACCTCCAAACGCTGTTTGGTATTGCAGGTCACCTTGACAAGCATGAGCAAACAGCTGACATAACTGCCGGCCGCGGTCAGGTTTTTTACCTTGATGACGGCAATCAGCTTATTGAGCTGTTTTTCCACCTGCTCTACAATGTGCTCGTCCCCGTCTACCACAATGGTGATACGGGAAATGGCCGGGTCTTCCGTTACGCCGACGGCCAGGCTGTCGATATTAAAGCCGCGGCGGGAAAACAGGGCGGACACCTTGGACAAAACGCCCGGCTGGTTTTCTACTAAAACAGAGAGGGTATATTTCATAATGCTGCTTCCCCCTTTTATATGGACGGTGTGTCCGGGTCTACGTCACACACCAGAACATAAGCCTCTTTGCTTGCCAGCATTTCTTTTGCCAGCGCTTTGGCCTGCTCATTATTTTGTGCAAAGGCCGCTTTGATACCGTATGCCTGCACCAGTTTGACGATATCCGGGTCTCCCTGCAGCAGCGTTGCTACATGGCGGCCCTGGTACAGGTTGTCCTGCAGCTCCTTTACCATGCCCAGACAGCGGTTGCGCATGACCACCAGCTTGACCGGCACACGGTCCTGGTTCATGGTGGCCAGCTCGCACATACTCATTTGGAAGGAGCCGTCTCCGCATACTGCGACCACCTGACGCCTGGGCTTTGCCAGCTTTGCGCCGATAGCGGCAGGCAGGGCGTAGCCCATGGTGCCCATGCCGCCGGAGGTCAGGAACCTGCCTTCTTTTGTATTGAAATTGTTTGCCGCCCAAATCTGGTTGGAACCCACGTCTGCCGTTAAAATCGCGTTGTCCTCCATCATGGAGGAAAGGTCGCGCATGAAAGCTCTGGGCTCTACAAAGTCTGTGCGGGGCTCGCCTCTTAAAGGCGCTTCCTGCTTGGCCTGCTGTACTTTTTTCAGCCATTCGTCACAGGGACAGGCGCCGATTTCTTTTGTAAATTCGCGCAGTACGGACTTGATGTCGCCTACAATGGGAATGTGGGCGTTGACATTTTTGCCGATCTCCGCGGGGTCGATGTCGATATGAATGATGGACGCCTTGACGCCTTTGGGATTGGGAATGGCCCTGTCGCCTACCCTGGCGCCGCAGAGCACGATCACATCCGCCTCGTTCATCATGCGGTTGGCATAAGGCTTACCGTGGGAGCCGATCATGCCGATATAGTGGTCGTTGTCCATGGGAATGACCCCAAGGCCCATCATGGTGGATACAACGGGAATGCCTGTCTTTTTTGCAAAGGCGATCATTTCGTCTCTTGCGCCTGCGGAAACCACGCCGCCGCCGCAGCAGATAACAGGGCGTTTGGCGGATTCCAGCAGCCGGGCCGCTTTTTTGATTTGCATACTGTGCCCTTTTGTACGGGGCTTGTACCCTATGATCTCCGCTTTTTCCGGATAGACGAACGATTCCGCCTGGGCCCGCTGGACGTCGTAGGGCACGTCGATGAGCACAGGGCCGGGACGGCCGGTTGCCGCAATATGGAAGGCTTCCTTAAAGACGCGTGGAATATCCTCAACATTCTTTACAAGATAACTGTGTTTTGTAAATGATTCACAGGCACCTGTAACGTCCGCTTCCTGGAACACGTCGCTTCCCAGCAATTCGGAATTGACCTGGCCCGTGATGGCCACCAGAGGAATGGAATCCATATACGCGGTGGCAAGACCGGTGATGAGATTGGTGGCGCCGGGGCCGGACGTTGCAATGCAGACGCCCGCTTTGCCGCTGGCGCGCGCAAAGCCGCTGGCCTCGTGGGCGCCGTTTTGCTCACTTCTCACCAGGACGTGCTTGATCTCCGTTTTCTCTAAAAAATCATAAAATGGACAAATAACTGCTCCCGGATAACCGAAGGTGATGGTAACGTTTTCCTCCTGGAGGCATTTTACCATCATTTCCGCTCCACTTATCACAATTAGCCCTCCTTTCAAAAAATAGATAGTAATTATCATTATAGTATGTTATACAGTTTAAGTCAATGATATTTGCAGGATTCTGCCAGTATTTACGCTGTTTTTGGAAAATTTTTAGAATCATTGCCCTTATTTGGGCAGAGCGAAGGCCGGTAATGACAAAAAAGAAAATAAAAATTGCATGAAGCGTATACAGCCTCATGCAAAATGCCGGTTCAAATGCCGATATGCACAGCCTGGGGCGCGCCGTTGTGGATAGCCAGCGCAAATTCCTTTGCTTTGTCTAAATTTTCAAACACCCGCAGGGGTATGCCCACCTCGCCGTGCTCGCTAATGAGCAGGTAAATGAACTGCTTGCCGACCTCGATCCGCTCGATTTCCCGGAACAGGATTTCGGAATCTCTGCCGGGCGTTGTGATTTGCAGGCCGCTGTCTGTGATTTCGATGGTGGTTTCCGGCATCAGGGCCTCCTTATTGGCCTGGTACAGCAGCCGGTTGACCGACTGCTTCATTTTGAACCGGGTAAACAGCAGCGTACCGATGAAAATAAGAATACCCAGCGGGCAAAAAATAAAGTACATATAAAGCTCGAATTTGGTGAACCACGCTACCAGCAAAATCATTGCCTCGTAAATACAGGCGACGATGACGGCCCTTGCCACCACGCTGCCTGATTTATGCAGCATACGGAACATATTATAATCATATAATTCTTTTTCGTTCATTTGATAGGTAATTTTCACTTTGCAATACACCTCGCATTGCTCCCATTTTACCACAAATCCGCGGGCAGGAAAAGAGGAAACGCAAAAACAATCGCAAAAACAGCGGAAGGCGGAAAATATCTATGACAATTGATTGACAAACGGTGATTTTTCATGTAAAATAATTGGGATTTTATCAATCAAGGCCGTGCCCTCTTAGTTAAATGGATATAACAAGCCCCTCCTAAGGGCTAGTTGTGTGTTCGATTCACGCAGGGGGTGCCAGACAAAACAGCCGCAGGCGTACGCCTGCGGCTGTTTTTCTATGCGTTTATACCTTTTCATCCAGCAGGGCCTGTATGGTAACGGAGGCCAGGCTTTTTTCCAGATAATTTTGAATGGACAGGTAATATTTTCTCACATTACAGGTATCTGTGCTATTGCGGCTGCAGTAGCCGTCCGGCTCCAGACAGCGGTTCATTTTAACGGTGGTTTCCGTGACAGTCACAATATCCAGCAGGGAAATATCCTGCGGCTGTTTGCTTAAGGTATAGCCGCCCTTTACTCCCATATGCACGCTGACCAGATTATGCTTTCGCAGCTCTCCCAAAAGTTTGATCAAGTATTTTTGCGGAATGCCCATAGCCTGCGAAATCTCCGCAGAAGTAGTCACCTCATTTTTTGTTGCCAGATACAACACGGTGCGTATTGCATAATCGGTCGTAATTTTAAACTGCATGTTCCAAATCTCCTAATCGCGCTCACCCCATACGCAACATTGCCATATATCAATATTATGCGCTATGGATTGAAAATATAATGTGAATTTCATTTATATTATATCAAATTTTTAAACTTTGTCTATATTTTTCACGTTTTCGCGCAAATATTTTTGTATGGACGCACGATAAAACCGGGCGGTGATTGGAGGGACAGGGCACACAGCGGCAAACAGGCGCGGTTATTTTCCGGAAGTGTCCAGCAATAAGTCCGCCGAAACCTGGAAATACTGGGCCAGCGCCCACAGGATAGCAAGGGAAGGCTCGCTGCCGCCTGTTTCGTAATAAGCGTACGCCGACCTGGATATGCCCAGGGCGTCTGCAACCTGCTGCTGCGTAAGCCCTCTTTCCTGTCTCAGGATTTTACAACGCTTTCCAAATTGTACAGACATATTTATCAACTCCAGAACTATAAATCAGACGTTTTTTACCCATTAGCCTGTTTGATTTTTCTAAAAACGGCAGTATTGCAAAAAGCCGCCGCGTTGGGGGGGAACCCGGAAGAAAATATTCAGCACGATAAAATGAAAAACGATACAGAAGCTCTGTTTTGCTGCGGTCCGATTCTCGTTTTCTTTTGAAAAATTTGACATTCTGTAAATGTCATATTAACAATCATTTTAACATATAATACAAACAATGACAAGAACGAAATGTCAAGGCGGGTGTAGCATATGTTTATCAATAAATCAAAGGACGGCCTGAACAATATTTGCGGCAGAAAAGTAACCGCGCTACGCAAAAGCATGGAGCCGAAGGTATCTCAGCGGGCATTGGCACAAATGCTGCAGGTTGCCGGACTGGATGTTGATAAAAACGCCATACAGCGCATTGAATGCGGAAAGCGGTTTGTGACGGACATAGAACTGCTGGTGCTTGCAAAAGTGCTCAACGTCAGCCTTGAGACACTGTTGTCTGACGGGTAACAAAACGGCCGCAGATAATATAATAAACTCAAAATAGTTAATTGTTTGAAAATTGTGTCTTTTTTTCACCAAAAGCGAAGGCATTTATGCTTTCGCTTTTTATTTTGACTGCGCCGGGCAGGGAGAGGATTTCTATTTGCGCCGCCGTTGGCATAAGCTGTGGTGTGCATAAAATTACGGTTCTGTGGAAAATGCTTTGTTTTCCCGCAAAAATTTGATATAATATAATGAAATGAAAAGATAAGTTTGCTTACAAGGAAATGAGGCGCTTTATGAAGCAGGTTTCTCCCTTTGAAAAACAACCGCATATGTTGGATAAAACGGCGCCTGCTGCTTCCCTGCGCAAGCAGGCCAATAAGCTTGGCATTCTGCTGTGCCTTGTCATTGCCGCGATGTATTTATTTTCCTACGGCTCTCAATGGTTTTTGACGGCGGTGGGATACCAGCGCACGCAGTACAACGAAGCCATCTCCATTTTGAATTACCTGCTGAACGGCTCTGTGAGCCTGTTGAGTATGCTGCTGCCCGCTGTTATTTTTATTGCGATTTTTCAGCTGAAGCTGCCCAATATAATTGTTACCGAAAAAGCGGCGCCCATGCTGACCGCCGCCGTCTTTTTCATTGGCTCCACCGTTTGCCTGTTTGCCAATTTCCCTACCAACTGGCTTACCGCCATACTGGAAAATGCCGGGCTGGAGGGCAGCTCGCCGGCTGTGCCCACGGTGCCCACCGTACCCTCTTACATTATGAACGCGCTGGCTACCGCTGTGGCGGCGCCCTTTGCGGAGGAGTTCCTGTTCCGGGGTGTGGTTTTAAGCCAGTTGCGCAAATACGGGGACGCTTTTGCGGTGATTGCCTCCGCCCTTTTATTTGCGCTGATGCACCGCAATTTTCCGCAAATCCTATTTGCGTTCATCTGCGGCCTGGCGCTGGGCCTGGCGCTGGTCAAAACCGATAACATTTGGGTTCCCGTGGGTATGCATACGTTTGTCAACGGGTTTTACGTGGCGATGAACATTCTGCGGCTGTATTGCAGTACTGTGGTTTACTCCGCTGTATTCTATATCATTATTTTGACCATGATGCTGATTTCGCTGTTTATCATACTGTACCTGCTGCTGAAAAAAAGGCAGTGGCTGCATCTGCGGCCGGGGGTCCTGTCTGCGGGCAGCGGCATGGGAAATTTATTCCTCAACCCCGGTATCCTGATTTTTACAGGCGTTTGCGTGATACTATCCATCTCCAGATTGGGCGTGTTTTGAATATGAACGAATATATGGAGCAGGCTCTGCAGCTGGCGCGTATGGCTGCGCAGGAGGGAGAGGTCCCCGTTGGCGCTGTGGTGGTAAAGGACGGCGTTGTGATAGCCCGGGGACGAAACCGCCGGGAACGGCAGAAAAACGCCGTATGCCACGCGGAAATAGAAGCCATTTACAATGCCTGCAAATGGCTGGGCGGCTGGCGGCTGTGGCAATGCGAGCTGTACGTTACGCTGGAGCCGTGCCCCATGTGCGCCGGCGCAATCATCAACGCGCGTATTCCCAGGGTGTTTTACGGTGCAAGGGACGAAAAAGCAGGCTCCTGCGGCTCTGTTGTGAATTTATTTGACCTGCCCTACAACCACAGGCCGGCACTGGTCGGCGGTATTATGGAGGAAGAGTGCAGCCGGATTTTGACAGAATTTTTTCGGGAGCTGCGTATAAAAAAAGCGGCGCTGCCTAAATGGCAGCCGCCCCAAAAGTAAACGGAGGATATGCCGGTTTGCCCTGCATATCCTCCGTTTTTATTGATCACTGCTGTCTTTATGCGCCTGGAAAAATGCGTCCCAGTCCACGTCCTCCACGCGAGTTTGCGGCGCTTTTTTCTCCGGACGGGCGGGCTTTGGCGGCTCCTGCGGTTTTTCGCCGGCGATCCGCTCCTGAAAAGAGCCTACGCGCTTTGGCACGCTCTGCCTGGCTGTGCCTGTATGGGGCGCGGCCGGCTTGAAGGTTTCCTGTTCAGGCGTATTCTGCTTTGGTGCATTTTGCCCGGACTGTTCCCTTTGTACCGCGGCAGAAGCGGCGGCTGGCGCCGCCTTTCCTTTTTTATGCAGCACCTGGGAGGTAACGACAAAGGCAATGCCTAAAATACCCAGGCCCACGGCCACACAGCCCCAAATAAAAAAGGTATCCCCGCTGATTCCGCCGCTCAGGGGCGAATCCAGAACGCCCGCTGTTTGAG
>CALWUX010000111.1 GCA_944384795.1 uncultured Clostridia bacterium
CTGCGGAACGTAACAGCGGCAAAGCCGCCGATACAGCGGGAAAGCAGGAAGCTGCACATCAGCAGGAGGACGCCGCGGAAATTTCCCGCAAGCTCGGCTGAAAAGCCGGCGTACAGCAAAAAGTACAGACAGCAGAACAGTACGGCAAACGCGCCGGTGCGGGGATCGTTTAAAATTTCCAGCTTTTTTTCTTTTGGCCGGCGGGAACTGAGTGCGTCGACGGTATCGCAGTAGCCGTCTAAGTGGATACCGCCGGTGACCAGTACGGGAATGGCGGTCACGCCGCAGGAGAACAGAAAAGCGTGGACATGGAGCCACTGACAGAGATAAAACCACAGCAGAACAAGCAATGCAATGGGAATGGAAACAAGCGGAAAAAAGCACATGGCGTACCGCATATCCCTGGGGTTCCATGTGAATTTTGGCATGGGGATTTTGGAGTACAGCCCAAAAGCAATGCAAAAGGAACGCAATAAGCTCATGTTATTTCTCCTTTCCGGTGCATGTTTGGAATACCGCATACGACTTCATAAATTTCGTCGGCTGTGCGGCACAGCGCTTGGTGCAGGTATCCCAAATCGGCTAAATATTGTGTGGTGGATAAATCGTAGCAGGCGCCATCGCTGAAAATCTCGTTGGAAACAACGATCAGATGCCGGCAGCGCGTTTGTAATTGCCGGATCTCCCGCAGCAGGCAGGCGGCGGCACGGCTGTTTGTTTCGGCGGAAAACATCTGGTTTGCCAGCAGGTTGGACAGGCATTCCAGAAGCACCACGCTGTTGGACGGGACGGTTATACCGCCGATTTCTTTTGGCGCCTCGATGGTTTGGAAGGGTTTGTCTGCGCGCATTTGTCTGTGGCGCGCAATACGCTGGTTGCTTTCCGCATCGTTTGCGCACAGGGTGGCAAGGTAAAACAGGGGCGCACCAAGGCTGTGTGCCAAAGCGGCGGCGTATTGTTCCGCGTATTCTGATTTTCCGCTGGCAGAGCCGCCGAAGATGAATGTTAACATAGGCTACCGTCTTTCCGAAGCCGTTTTGGCGCCTTATGTGAAAGGCTGATAGGGCTCCATTTGAAATTGCGTAAAGGTGCTCATGGTTTGGTAAATATTTGCCGCCATTTCCAAAAGCGGGATCACCGCTACGGCGCCTGTTCCTTCTCCGAGGCACAGCCCGCAATGAATGAGTGGCTTTAATTGCAGTGCTTCTAAAATCATTGCGGCTGCAGGCTCCTTTGACATATGGGAGGGAATCAAATAAGGCTGTACCGCCGGGCAGATTTTTGCCGCCAGAAATGCGGCGACACCCGATACAAAGCCGTCGATCACCACGGGGACGCGATGGATAGCGCCGCCTAAAAACAGGCCTGTCATGCCTGCGATGTCCAGTCCGCCTACTTTGCTGAGCACGTCGATAGGATCGTGGCAGTTGGGCTTGTGTTTTTGGAGCGCCTGCCGGATCACGTCTATTTTATGCCGCAGGCCCTCTGTGCTCAGTCCGGCGCCTTTGCCGGTGACCTTTTCTACAGGCGTTTGCAGCAGTACGCTGGCAACGGCGCTGCTGGTGGTCGTATTGCCAATGCCCATTTCTCCCGTGGCAATCAGGCGGTAGCCCTCCTGTTTTAGCTGTGCTGCAAGGTCAATGCCCACCTGGATTGCCTGCAGTGCTTCTATGGTTGTCATAGCGGGGGTGTGCAGCATATTCTGTGTGCCGTAAGCGATTTTTTTGCTGTGCAGTCCTTTGACGGAAATGTCTGCCGCGATTCCGATGTCAACGGGGATCACGTCCGTATTTGCGGCTTTTGCCATGACGGTCACGCTGGTTTGGGCATTGGCAAGGCTTTTGGCTACCAGCGCGGTAATCTCGCTGCCGGCCTGGGAGATGCCTTCTGCTACCACGCCGTTGTCGGCGCAAAGGATAACGGCGCAGCGTTTGGAAATATCAATGTGGTGGCTGCCTGTAATGCCCGCGATTTGCGTGATTGTTTTTTCCAGCAGTCCCAGGCTGTTCAACGGCTTTGCAATGCTGTTCCAGCGGCGGACGGCCATGTCCATGGAGGGCTGGTGCAAAGGGGTTATTTGTTTTAGCTGTGCTTGCAGCTGTTCCATCAAAACACTTCCTTTTACTTGCGGTTTTTTGCATGATTGCGGCAGGCCTGTACCAGGCGCTGCGCAGCTGCGGGATATGCGTAAAAATGCAGATGGGGGAAGCCGGCCCAAAGCGTACCGGAGCCGTGAATGCAGGTATGTGCCTGCCCGCCGGTTGGTTTTACGGCAAGGCAGGCGTTTCCGTCATTGCCGCTGTATTGGTAATGGAATTCGTGTACGGGCAGCGACTCTCCCTGCTTGAGCAAAAGGGCGTCCCGGTTGGCTGTGAGTGCAAAATAGCCGAAATTTTGCAGGTGTTCGGCGGTCTGTATTTCTTCCGGAAAGACGCCTGCCATGGCTTTGGGTTCCCCGTGCGTATTGGTTATGGTCCGGTGCAAATAGGAAAACCCGCTGCCCTCCGCGACACACGGCAGGCCGTGCGTGACCGCCCTGTAAATGCTTTGGCGCATGGTTTGGTTTTGCGAAAGTGCGTTGGCGAACAGACCGGCATAACCGCCGCCTAACAGCAGGCCGTGCAGGTCCTTGGGCAGGAAAGGGTCGTGCATAGGGCTGAAAGGGATTAAATTTGCGCCCAGCGCCGTCAGCAGCTCCAAGTTGTCCCGGTAGTAAAAGCAAAAAGCGGCGTCTTTGGCAATGCCTATGTTGACGGGTTCTTTTTCTGCCGGGGTATAAACGGGCAGGGTATAGGTATCTGTGATTGGGCGCGCAGTGCCTGCCAGTGCAAGCAGGCCGTCGATATCAATGGTTTTTTCCATTTGTTTTGCCAGACGCCGGAGCTGTGTTTCGATTTCAGGGAGCTCGTTTGCGGGAATCAGTCCCAGAGAGCGGCTTTCCAGCACGCAGGCCTCCATAAACGGCAAATAACCGTATACGGTAACGGGAAGCTGCGTTTCGATCAGCGTTTTCAGGCGGGGATACATCATGGGAGAAATCCGGTTTAAAATCACACCCTTTATGGCGCTGTCTTTTTTGTACTGTAAAAATCCCTGGATTAGCGGGACGATGGAGGTAGACATACCTTTGCCGTTGACAATCAATACCACAGGTGTTTGTGTGGCTTTGGCAACGGAATAGGTGCTGGCTTTGGCGGTATTGCCGCCCAGACCGTCGTAATACCCCATAACGCCCTCTATAACGGCAACGCCGTGCCGGCTGCTGTTTTTACACAGCAAATGTCTTATGACGGGTTCCGTCATCATAAACGGGTCCAGATTCCCTGCCTTTGTTCCGATAATTTTGCTGTGGAACATGGGGTCTACATAGTCGGGGCCGCATTTAAAGGAGGAAACGGTCTGCCCGCGGTTGACAAGCGCCTGCAGAATGCCGCAGGTGACGGTGGTTTTGCCGTCGGCGCTGCCGGGGGCTGTGAGCAAAATGCGTGGCAATTCCATGACGGTTCCTCCTTATGTGCGCTGGGCGGTGATGATGTAAACGGGATTTTGCCCCGTCATCATGTGGTACCTGCCCATTTGCTTTGCTTTGGAGATACAGGCCTGCGTTATATCCAGGACGGGAAGCGCCAGCTCTTTGCAGCGGGTTATGGTTTCCGTCAGGGTTTCGATAGAAATGGCGGTTATAACAATGCGGACAGCGGGATTCTTTTCCAAAAGCAGGGATAAAATCGCTTTCATGTTGCCTGATGAGCCGCCGATGAACACCTTGCTGGGCGCGGGCAGATCTGTGCAGGCGCCGGGCGCGGTGCCGCTGATGATCTCCATACAGTCGGCCCCTAATTGCGTTTTGTTTTGCTCCAGCAGGGCAAGCGCTTTTGGCGCTTTTTCAACCGCGTATACGCAGCCGTATGGAATTTGCAGCGCGATTTCTACCGAAACGGAGCCGGTGCCCGCGCCGATATCGTACACAATGTCGCAAGGTTCCAATCTCAGCTTGGAAAGGGCAATGCTGCGCACCTCGCTTTTGGTCATGGGCACATTGCCGCGGATAAAGCTGTCGTCGGGCAGACCGTGGGTCACGATTTTCGGCTGCGGCGCTGTGTGTTCAATCAGCACTACGCTTAGTGCGGGGAATGTTTGCGTTGCCAGAGATTTGGCAAAGCCGCTGACAATGGATTCGTTTTCATAGGACAAATTGCTTCCCACAAAAACCGAGGCGTTTTCCATTTGGTGCGCACAAAGCGCCTGGCAGATATTTTCCGCAGACCATGCGCCGCCGGTCAGCAGGAATGTTTTTTGATTGGCGCGTACCGCGGGGAGCCAGGGGGTCTCTCTGCCGTGGAGGCTGATGACCGCAGTGTCGTCCCAGGGGATTTGCAGCTTGGCGCAGAAATAAGAAAGACTGCTGACGCCACAGATATGCTCTATGCGGTACTCCCCGGCCTGCTGCAGCTGCCGGAATTGCCGGGTAAAGTTTTTGGCGCCGCTGTAAAAACCGGTATCGCCCGAGAATAAAAGGCCGATATTTTGGAATTGCGGGTGCTGTATGATATAGTCGCATATCTCGTTTGTTTTACAGGATACAAATGTACTGCCGGAAACGTGGGAAAAGGCGGACAGCATACGCGCGGCGCCGATGAGCAAATCGCAGGATTCCACAGCGTGCTTTGCGGCAAGGGTCATGGTGTTGGGATTGCCAAGGCCGATGCCGATACAGGTGATTTGTTTCATGCTGGTTACCTCCCGTTGGCTTTGCTGCGGAAAAAGTCTTTTGCGGCAGCCAGCGCCGTATCAATGTCCTGCTCTGTGTGCGCGTTGGAAATGAACATTGCCTCGAACTGCGCGGGTGCAAGGTAAATGCCGCGGCTGAGCATATGATGAAAGTAATCGGCATACAGAGCGGTATCCGCAGTTTTTGCGCTTGTGCAGCCGGTGACCGGCTGTTTTGTAAAGAACAGACAGCTCAGGGAGCCGATGCCGTTTACCGTAAAGGGAAGTCCGTTTTCTTTTAAAGCGGACCGGAGGCCGTCCCGCAATTGCTCTCCCAGCCCGTTGATGTGCCGGTATATCTGTGGATTTTCTTTTAATATGGTCAGCTGGGCAATGCCTGCCGCCATGGCAACAGGATTGCCGCTTAAGGTGCCTGCCTGATAAACGGGGCCGACAGGAGAAACGGTTTCCATAATTTCACGTTTGCCCCCGTAAGCGCCTACGGGCATGCCCGCGCCGATGATTTTTCCGTAAACAGTCAGGTCGGGCGTTACCCGGAACCAGCCCTGGGCGCCGTCAATGCCCAAACGGAAGCCTGTGATGACTTCATCAAAAATGAGTACGGCATGATATTGGTCGCACAGGGTACGCAGCTGCTGTAAAAAATCCGGACGGGGGCATACCACGCCCATATTTGCCGCGACCGGTTCTATGATAACAGCGGCGATTTGGTCAGGGTATTCCTCCAGTAAGGCGCGGACGCTGCTTATGTCGTTGTAAACCGCGGTCAGGGTGTCCTGCGCACAGCCTGCGGGTACGCCCGCGCTGTCGGGCACACCCGCTGTCATTGCGCCGGAGCCCGCTTTTACCAGCATGGCGTCCGAATGGCCGTGGTAACAGCCTGCAAATTTGATGATTTTATCTTTTTTGGTATAGCCGCGGGCGGCGCGAACGGCGCTCATAACGGCCTCGGTGCCTGAATTTACCATACGTGCCATTTCTACGGACGGCACCATGGAAGTGATCAGACCGGCCATTTGGACCTCTAACTCTGTGGCCGCGCCGAAGCTCAGGCCTTTTTTGGCGGTTTCTATGACCGCGCTGTATACGGCGGGGTGATTATGCCCTAAAATCATCGGTCCCCATGAACCGACAAAATCAATGTACCGGTTGTTGTCCGCGTCTTTTATGACAGCGCCGTTTGCCTGCTGTATAAAACGGGGGACGCCGCCGACGCTGCCAAATGCCCGTACAGGGCTGTTCACGCCGCCGGGAATCAATTTTTCTGCCAAAGCGAACAGCTGCTCGGAACGTGTCATTAGCCAATTCTCCCTTCGTCCATAAATTTTGCCAGCTCCTTTGCATGGTAGGAAATCAAAATATTCGCGCCTGCACGGTAAATGCTTACGGCTGTTTCGCAGATGATAGCCTCCCTGTCTACAAGGCCGGCGCTTGCCGCTGTCTCTATCATGGCGTATTCTCCACTGACACTGTAGGCGGCGACGGGCACCCGGCATTCGCCGGCTGTTTCGCGCACGATGTCCAGATAAGACATGGCGGGCTTTACCATGATGATGTCGGCGCCCTGCGAGATGTCCTGCTGTGCTTTTTTCAGGGCTTCTTTGCGGTTATGGTAATCCATTTGATAAGTTTTTCTGTCTCCAAAGGCGGGGGCGGAGCCTGCCGCTTCCCGAAAAGGTCCATAGAAAGCGGACGCGTATTTTACCGCATAGGACATGATCGGTGTATTGGTATAGCCGTGCTTGTCCAGTTCCCGGCGCAGTGCCGAAACATGGCCGTCCATCATGTCGGAGGGTGCGACCATGTGGGCGCCTGCCTGTACATGGGACAAGGCTGTTTTTGCCAGCACAGGCAGGGTGCTGTCGTTGTCGACGGTTTGACCGCTGAGTATGCCGCAATGGCCGTGGGAGGTATATTCGCATAAGCAGACGTCCGTGATATAGTACAAGTTTGGAAATTCCTTTTTTGCAAGCTGCAAAGCGGTCTGGATCACACCGTCCTGTGCGTATGCGCCGGAAGCGCAGGCGTCTTTCTGTTTTGGAATGCCGAACAGCAGTACGCTGCCGATGCCGGCGTTTGAAAGCTGCTCCAGCTCAAACAGCAGGCGGTCCGGAGAATAACGGTACTGCCCGCGCATGGAAGGGATTTCTTCTTTGAGATTGCGCCCTTCTTTTACAAACAGGGGATAGACCAGCGAGGATTTGGAACAGCGTGTTTCACGCACTAATTCTCTTAATGGGGGGACGCTTCTCAAACGCCGGCTTCTTTCCAATAATTCCATGTTATTTACGCTCCTTTTCTGCTGTTTCGGTTTCCACAATGGTATGTACAAGTGCGTCGATGGTGGCCTGTTTTGCTGTGATACAGTTTGTAAAGCCCGCTTTTTTGGCTTCGTTGGCGGTTTGTTCCCCGATGCAATACGCGCGCAGGTGAGAAAAGGGCCGCTCCTGCATTGCCATGCAAAAGCCCTTTACCGTTGACGCGCTGGTGAACGCCACCGCGTCTGCGCTGTCCGGGAGGCAGGAGACAGGGACTTCGTAAACCGTGCGGTAGATTGGTAAATCTATGTAGGAAATATTGCGTTTTTTCAGTATTTCGGTCAAACAGGGGGTTCCCTCTGCGGCACGGGGCAGCAGGACGGTCTCTTCCTGCCGGATTTGCCGCACAAGACCCTGTGCAAGGGCCTGCGCGCTGTATTGTTTTGGCGTATAGTCGACCAGAATGCCATATGTCTCGATTGCGTTTTTTGTGGCGCTGCCGATAGCGGCGAATTTTAAATGCGCCAATTTGCGGATATCGATACGCTGCTTTTTTAAACGTCCGAAAAAGATTTCTGCGCCGGCGGCGCTGGTAAATGCCAGCCAATGTACCCGGTGCAGGTGGTGAAGCTGGTCGTCAAAAGCGGGGTTTTCCAGAATTTCTTCTGTGCGGATGGCGGGCAGTTCTATGACCTCTGCGCCTAAATCACGCAGTTTTTTTGAAAAGGACGAGATAAGACGGCGGGGTCTTGTGACAATGATACGGCTTTGTCCCAGGGGCCGCTTTTCCGCCCATGTAAATTGTTTTGCGAGGGTGCAGACATTTCCCACTACAATGACAGCCGGCGCTTGTATATTAGCCTGTTTTGCTTTTTGGGGCAGTGTTTTTAAATCTGCCGTCACACATTTTTGTCGGGCGGTGGTACCCTGTTCCAAAATTGCGGCGGGTGTGTCCGCCGCTTTTCCCGCCTGCACCAGGCCGCTGCAAATGCTGTCGAGTGCGCTGACGCCCATAAGGAATACCAGTGTGCCTTTGAGCCGGGACAGGACGGCAAAATCCAGGGGATCGTCTTTTCCTGCTTGTTTATGGGCGGTGATGATATGGACAGAAGAAGCAAAATCGCGGTGGGTAACGGGAATGCCCGCATAGGCGGGAACAGAAACGGCAGAAGTGACCCCGGGCACAACTTCAAAAGGAATGCATTGGCTTGCCGGCAGTTCCAGCTCTTCGCCGCCGCGGCCGAACAGAAAAGGGTCGCCGCCTTTTAAGCGTACCACACGCTTTCCTTTTTGCGCCTCGCTTAACAGCAGCAGGTTGATTTCTTCCTGGGGCATGGTATGGTTTCCGGCGCGTTTGCCCACATTGATTTTTTTGGCGGAGGGAGGAATCATATTTAAAATGCCTGTTCCTACCAAATGGTCGTACAGGACCACGTCCGCCTGTTCTAACACTTCCCGGCCTTTTAGGGGCAGCAGTCCTGTGTCGCCCGGCCCTGCGCCGACCAGCCATATTTTTCCCTGTTTCATGGACTTAAAGCCTGCCTTTCAATGTGTTTGCCAGCTGTTGGCCCAGCTGGGCGGCTTGTTCTGTATTTCCGGCAACGGAGCCGACGGCGTATTCCTGCTGCTGTTCCCCTGCGTACAGGCCTGTCAGCTTCAATTCGGTTCCGTGTATTTGCGCATATGCCGCGATAGGGGAGGAGCAGTCTCCGTTCAATGCGCGGACAAAGGTACGCTCCGCCAGGGCCGCGTACGCGCTTTCTGTATTGTGGATACACGAAAAAAGCGAAGCGGTTTCATCTTTGCGGCTTTGTACGGCTAAAATGCCCTGTCCTGCCGCTGGGATCATTTCTTCGGTGGAAAAACAGCGGCTGATACGGTGGGACAACCCGGCGCGGCGCAATCCTGCACCGGCCAGCACCAGGGCAGAAAACCCGCCGCTGTCCAGCTTTTGCAGTCTGGTGATGATATTGCCCCGCACGGGCAGGCAGCGGCAGGAGGGGAACAGTTTTTTCAGCTGCAACTGCCTGCGGAAGCTGGAGGAGCCTATTTGCGCGGTCATGTCTTGAAAGCACTGCGTTTGCGGCAGTACCAGCACGTCCCTGGGATCGCCGCGCTGAAAAAGCGCCGTAATGGGGAATTCCGGATTTTCTTCCATGGGCATATCTTTCAGGCTGTGGACACAGCAGTCGATGCGGCCTTCCGATAATGCTGCGTTGAGTTCTTTGACGAACAGGCCCTTGCCGCCGATTTTGTCCAACGTCCGGTCTGCGAGCATATCTCCCGTGGTTTTCATGGTCACTAGCTCAAACTGAATTTCCGGGTGATAGTTTGCAACGGCGCGGATAATCAGCTCCGTTTGCATGACGGCAAGTTTGCTGTCACGGCTGCCGATGCGGATTATGTGTTTTTGCATGGCAAGTACCTCCTTCGCTTATGAGTTGTTCTTTTATGCGGTCAATGTGTTTTGCGATACCGCTTGCCTGCTTATGGCAGACGCCGCTGGCGGTGACGCCGATGACAACGTTGTTGTGCCGGATTACGGCGGGGAAATAAAAGTCGCATAATTCTTTGCGGTGACATACGTTTACGGGAATGCGGTGTGTTTTGCATTCCATTGCGATTTTTTCGTTTACGGCGTGGTTGCAGGTGGCGGCCAGCACGATGCTGAAAGAGGCGCAGTCGCCGGTTTGATACGTACGGGAATATACAGCGATGTGTTTTTGCGCGGCGTATTGCTTTAATAGATTGGTGCATTGGGGCGCAATGACGGTGATTTGGCAGCCAAAAGGCAGCAGCGCCTGGATACGGCGCTGGGCGATGGCGCCGCCGCCGACCACCAGGATCCGTTTGTTTTTTATATTGCAGAAAAAAGGAAAATACGGAACCACATCTTTTTCTTTTTTCTCCAAGGTAAAATTCTGCGTGAGCTTTTGCATGAGCTGTGCAAGGGAATAGCCTGTTTCGACGGTTGGGCGGCCGATTACCACAGGGGTGACATTTGCTTTTTTTGCCGCTGTCAGCTTTTCGCTCAGCCCACCGTTGCTGCCGGAATCCTTTGTTACCATGTATTTGGCGTCGATTTGCTTTAAAAGCGCCAGATTGAGTTCGGTGGTAAACGGTCCCTGCATACAAATTAAATGCTTGCCCTGAAAACCCAGCGCGGCGCATTGCTCCACCACGGAGGCCATGGGCAGTACACGGGCGTATAAACGCTCCCGGAAGTGTTCCACAGCCGTGTAGGCGGCAAGCTCCTTGCTGCCTGTGGTAAGCAGTACCGCGCCGCTGGTCCTGTTTAAGTAGGCAATACACTCCTGTGTATTTGCCACAAATACGCAATTGCTGTGTTGGCTGCTTTCTCGCAGTAAGCGTAAATACGGGACAGCCTGACCGGCGCAGGCGGCATGGATGTTCTGCGTTGCCTGCGCCGCGTAGGGGTGGGTGGCGTCCACAACGCAGTCAAAGGCATGCGCGGAAAGGAAGGCTTCCATTTGCGCGCGGTCCATGCGCTGCGCGTAAACGGTGACCTGCTCGTTTTGAGGCAACGCTTCTTTGCCATATTCCGTGGCCACACACGCGTGGATATGAATGTGATACTGGCATAACTGTTCAATCAGCTGACGGCCTTCGGTTGTACCTGCAAATATTAAAATCCGTTTCACAGCGATACTCCTTTTTGGTGATTTAAAATGTGGGGAATGCTATAAGAGGGATACGGAAAAAATACAGCATTGCTGTATCTCAATGAATTTTATACTGCGGGATAGTGGGGAGCGATATAAGAGAAATACGGCTTTGCCGTATTTCCAATGAACTTAATTTTGCTTTGCAAAATTAAGTTCTATAGCCGCGGGGCGTCACCATTTTCCCCTCCACCACTTTGGTTTGCGAGTTGCCGATATAAACGGTGGTGAACATATCGGTTTGGGCAGTTGCCAGTTCTTTTAAGGACAATATCATGGACGTTTGCCCTTCTCTGCCGATATGCTTTACATACCCGCATACGGTGTTCGGCGACTGATGTTCCATGATGATACGGCAGGCTTTTTCTAAATAATCGCTTCGTTTTTTGCTGGAGGGATTATATAAGCAGATGACAAAATCCGCCCGAGCCGCACTGTGCAGCCGTTCTTCGATTCGTGTCCAGGGGGTGAGCAGGTCGCTTAATGAGATAACAGCAAAATCGTGCATCAGCGGCGCGCCGAGTACCGCTGCCCCGCTGCAGGCGGCGGTGACGCCGGGAATCACCTCTATTTCGATGGGCGGATATGCCGCGCTTAATTCATAAATCAGGCCGGCCATACCGTAAACGCCCGCATCTCCGCTGCATACCATGGAAACGGTTTTGCCTTTGACCGCTTCTTCGATGGCCATGCGGCAGCGGTCAATCTCCTGCTTCATGGGCGTGGACAATATCTTTTTGTTTTCTATCCATTGGTTGATCAGCGCAATGTAGACCGTGTATCCCGCGATTACGTCGCTTTGCGCAATGGCGGCCATTGCTTTGGGTGTGATTTGCGCCGGATCTCCCGGTCCTAATCCAATGACGTATAATTTCATGGTACTCTCCTTATGCTTTGGTGTTTTCGGCCGATTTTGCCAATGCCTCCACACAGGTGCGGAAGCCGTCCTGGGTCAGATGCTCCCGCAGGCCGTAGAGCAGCTTTGCGACTGCCTTATCGGCAGCGGCATCTATGGTGTTTTGTACAGCGATGTGCTGTTTTGCCTGTAAGCGGCAGTCTTTTAAGGATTTTTCTGTGCGTACGTGCACGTCGCGGGCGACGGTTTTGCTGATAGACTGGATTACGGGCGCCCATTGGCGCAGCGCGTACCAGCGGGCAAATTCTGCCTGGTGTTCCTGTAGGATCTCGTTTGCGCGCTGTATTTGTTCTGCCGCTGCGGCAGACGGCGGCAGGGAAAGGTCGTCCATATCAAACAGTGAAACGTTTGGCAGCTGTGTAATGGTGCTGTCTATGTCCCTTGGCATGGCAAGGTCGATAAAAACGCGGGGCTGTTTATCCGTTACAGCGGCCAGTGCCTGCCTTTTTATGGTTTGGTGGGGACTGAGCGTTGCGCTGATGATAACCCGGAACCGGTTGATGTTTTCCATGCGATTGTCATAGCTGATGATGTGGCAGCCTGCGGGGACCACAGTTTGTTTGCCATGGTGGCTGCGCAGGGTCATGGTGACCTGGCAGCCTTCTTTTTGCAGCGCTGCCGCAGCCAGACGGCCCATTTCTCCGCTGCCGATGACAAGGCACGGCAGCTGTTCCATGGGCAGGTGCAGTTTTTCTTTTAATAAAGCAACTGCTCCCAGTGCGACCGTGTGGTCAGCGGTGGTCAGCTTCACTTTGCTTTTGACTTCTTTTGCCGCGGTGACCGCTGTGCGGAACAGCACTTCCAACACTGTGTCTGCAGTACCGTTTTCCCGCGCGCGGGAAAGGGCGTCCTTTACCTGGGACAAAATCTGATCCTCGCCGAATATTTGGGAATGCATACCGCAGGCAAGCTGCGGCAGATAGGCGGCGGCGTCTTTGCCGGAGCGCTCTGTAAAAAAGGGCAGGCTGGGATTTACAGGCAGCTGCAGGGCTTTGCAAAGCATAATTGCAGGAGACAGGGAGGTCAGCCTTTGTTGGGGAGCGGAGACCCACAGCTCTGTGCGGTTGCAGGTGGAAAGCAGAATGCAGCCGTCTAATCGGTATGTATGCCGAATCGTCTGCTCCAGCTCCCGGATTTTGGAGGGGATCAGGGAAAAGGCTTCCCGCTGCTCCACGGTTGCTTTTGTGTAATCAATACACGCGGTTTTCAGATTCAAATGTAGCCCTCCAGTCCTGCAGCGCCGCCGCGAATGTAACGCCGTCTTTTGATAATTTCGGGACGATCAAAGCGCCCTGCTGTGCGCCCAGTACACAGGCCCGTTCGCAAACATTGTCCACCCCTGTGGTTTGCTGTACAAACGCAGAGGAGGAAAACACCCCTTTTGCCCGGGATAACTGACGGGCGGAATAAAAACGAACCGGCAGACCGTGCCGCTTGCAGAATTCCAAAAGTCCCGGCTCGTTCTGCTTTAAGTCAATGGAGCATACCTGTTTTATGCTGTGCGGCGAGATGTTCTCCTGCCGCAGGCAGTCAAGCACAAAGGCTTCGATGGCGTCCGCGCAAACGCCCTGTTTGCACCCAATGCCGATGGACACCAGCTTTGGGATCAGGCGCAGGGTTTGGGGATAGGGAGTGAAATCCTCATAAACAGAGATTGCCGCGCCCACAGGCGCTGTACCGGACGTAAATCCTGCGGGCAGCTGCGGCAGTATAAACCAGTCAGCCGTCATGCCTACGGGTTCACGGCGCAGTAAACGGGCGGAAATCTCTTTTGCGATTTTCATGTCGCTGAGAAACAGGTTATGACGGGCGGCCCAGCTGTCGATGGAAAACAGGCCGTTGATATCTGTGGCGGTAGTAATGACGGGTGTTGCCTGTACCGCGCGTGCCGCAACCAGCGTCAGCGTGTTGGCGCTGCCGATGTGGCCGGAAAGCAATGAGATTGCAAATTGTCCCTGTTCGTCCAGCACTACAACGGCGGGGTCTGTGGTTTTGCTTTTTACATGGGGCGCGACAGCGCGCACGGCAATGCCGCAGGCGCCGATGAATATCAGACCGTCGTAGCATACAAAGGCGCTGCCTGTCCATTGCTGCAAATCGCTTCCATAGGAGGGGACGGCTGTATCGGCCAGCTTATTTGTGGTAAAAAGTGTGCAGGTATCGCCGGAAAGCTCTTTGGCCAGGCGTAGGCTCAACGCTTTTCCCGCCGCTGTAAAGCTGATGACCGCCAGCTTCATAGAATATCACCTTCCGTCTGTTAAGAATCGGTTCCTTTACGGAACTCGTGGGAAAACGCGGGGTGGTACAGCATGGAACGGTCGTACGCGTCTCCGAGGCAGTTCCCCACAATGATCAAAGCCGTTTTTGTAATGTTGTGCGTGTTGGCCGTTTGTGCCAGAGAGGCAACAGTGCAGCGGCATACTTTTTCTTCTTTCCAGGTGGCCTTGTAAACAATGGCCGCCGGCGTATCGGCCGGATAGCCGCCTGCCAGCAGGCGTTCGCTTAGCTGTTCCAGCATACCTGTGCTTAAAAAAACGACCATGGTCGCCTGATGTGATGCAAGCAGTGCGATTTCCTCTTTTTCCGGCACGGGCGTTCTGCCCGCCATACGGGTAATGATTACGGACTGGGATACCCCGGGCAGGGTGTATTCCGCGTTCAACGCCGCCGCCGCGCCGCAGAAGGAGCTGACCCCGGGCACGACGTCGTAAGCAATACTGTATTTGTCCAGCAGATCCATTTGCTCCCGTATGGCGCCGTATACACTGGGGTCTCCCGTGTGCAGGCGTACTGTCATCTGCTGTTCTTTTTCTGCCTGCCGCATAACGCTGACGACCTCCTCCAGCGTCATGGACGCGCTGTTGTATATACGGCAGGACGGTTTGGTGTACTTTAGCAGCTCCGGATTGACAAGAGAGCCTGCATAGATCACCACGTCGGCCTGTGTCAGCAGCCGGTGGCCGCGCAGGGTGATCAAATCCGCCGCGCCCGGCCCCGCGCCTACAAAATGGATCATAACGTTTCCTCCTCTTTGCATATGACTACGGAAAAATAGCCGCTTTCATTTGTCGTTGAATCCAAAGACGAAAAGACCTGTTCCTGCTCCATACCGCAGTTTTGTACCATTTTAGAGTTTTTATAGTGGCCGTATTGCTTTAAAAGTGTTTTGAGCCGTTCCATACTGCGGCCGGTTTTCATAATGACCTTAGTGCCCTGTATTTGCAGCATTTGCTCTGTACACGGGTAAGAGCCGGGAATGATTAGCAGCGGCTGCTCGGCCTCGGCAAGGCTGACGCCCAATTTGGCGGCTACGGCGCAGAAAGAGGGGACGCCGGCAATCATTTGGGCGGTAAAACCCTGTTTTACCACACGCTGGTGAATATACCAGTAGGTAGAATATACAGCGGGGTCGCCCAAAGTCAGAAAGGCCACGTCTTTGCCTGTTTTTAAAATATCGGTGATCTGCACTGCGATGCCGTCGCGGTTTTTGCTGACGGTTTCTTTGTCTTTTGTCATGGGAAAATGCAGGGGTAAAATTTCTTTTTGGCGGATATGGGGCACGGCCTGCTCGGCGATGTGCAGCGCTACGCGGCGGCCGCCGCCTGTTTCCGGCGCCGCAATCACGGGACTTTGCTCTATGATCCTGACGGCTTTGAGCGTCATCAGCTCCGGGTCGCCGGGACCGATGCCCACGCCGTATAAGGTTCCGTTCATATGTTTGTCTCCTTTGCCTGTATGTAATGAGCGCATAACTCCTGCGCCTGCGCGGTTTCTCCCAAATAACCGTGCCGGTTGGAAAACAGGATAGCGCCTGCTTTTACCTGTTCACCGACACGATGGTTCAGGTGCATTTCTATTTTTTGCAATACGGAAGCCATGACTTGTTTTGTCAGATTGTGTTTTATGAGCAGGTCTAATGCCTGGTCTGTGGTGATACAATCCATGATGCCGCAAATCAGCCGGCGGTTGGTACAGTGCATGGCTGTATGGGCCGCCAGCAGTTCCATGCGGCAGTCTGCCGTATGGGAATGGGTATCCATAATGCCGCCTGCAAGTTTGATCAGCTTTCCTATATGACCGACCAATAAGATTTTTTCAAAGCCCAGCTCTGACGCTTTGTCCAGTGTTTGGCCGATATAATTGCTGCATTTGACGCTGCGGCTTAAATCCAAATGGATATGCTCCCGGGCAAAATGCTCCCCGTAATTGCCGGGAGTGAGCAGCAGGTGTTTGGCGCCGCCGGCGGCCAGCATACGCAGTTCAATGAAAATGGATTCCACCAGCGCCTGTTCGCTCATGGGCTCTACAATGCCGCTGGTGCCTAAAACAGAAAGACCGCCTATGACGCCCAGCTTTGGGTTGAACGTTTTTTGCGCAAGCGCGGCGCCTTTTGGAATAGAAATGGTAACGCGAAAGCCGCCCGTGTATTCGTGCTCTTCTTTGATTTGCGCCAATTCCCGTTGGATCATTTGGCGGGGTACGCGGTTGATGGCCGCTTCGCCGATAGGCTGTTCCAGCCCGGCTTTTGTAACGGTGCCTACGCCGGCGCCGCCGCAAATGGCAACAGACGGCGTAGGCTGCATTTCCACAGCCGCGTATACCAGTATGCCGTTGGTAACGTCCGGGTCGTCTCCGCTGTCTTTTTGCACTGCGCAGGTAACCCGGTTGGGTGTAACCTGTACATCGTGCAGTTTGAGGCTGAGTAAAATACCTTTTGGCGTCATGAGCTCTATTTGAGAAAGAGGGGTCTGGCGCAGAAGCATAATAGCCGCGGCCTTGGCCGCCGCTGCCGCGCAGGACCCTGTGGTATATCCGCAGCGCAGCTTCTGTCTGTTTTTATAAATGTAATGCTCCATGCGCGCCTCCTTGTGCAAACTGTGATCGTCGTATAAAAAAGTGCGTATCATTTTTCGCTGCACTGAAAATGATACGCACCAATAAGCCCGGCTTTCTTCGGGCAATTGTCCTGCATTTCAGTGACGCAAAATACAAGAAGCAGGTCGGTAATCCGGCTGTAACGGCAACGTACTTGCGTGGGAATTTCACCCAGCTTCCCCGAGGGTTCCTGCTGAAAATATGCAATTTTTATCAAAGGGCTTCGGCCCTGTCCAGATGGGCGGAAAACAGCGCTCCCGTTTCGGGAAAAGCGCCAAGGCCGTCCAGCTGGACGGTGACCTGAAAGCCCTCGCGCTCTAAAACAGACTTCCAGGAATCCGGCTCGCTTCCGGCCATATCGTTTTGGGCGTGGTCGCCTGCGACAATCATAAACGGCATTAAATGCACCTGGGTCATGCTGTGCTTTTTTAAACGGCTGATTATATAGTCAAGGTTCGGAAAGCCCTCTGCTGTGCCCACATAGATATGCTCATGTCCCAGCGCACGGAAGGTATTTTCCAGCTGGCAGTAGGAAGCGTTTGCGTAATGGGCGGTGCCGTGGCCCATCAGAACCAGCGCCCTGTTGTTCGGCGCGGGCGCATATCTCATTATGATACGGCAGCAGGCGGCATAATCCTCCTCAAAAGTCAGAAGCGGGCGGCCGATTTGTATTTTTTCAAATTTGTCTTTAAAGGCGGATAAAGCGTCCCGCATTTTTTCGAATTCAAAGCCGTTGATAATGTGTAGAGGCTGGCAAAGCACCTCTTTGTATCCCTTTTGGTACAGCTGCTCCATGAGCTCTTCGGGCGTGGCTACAAGCTGTCCCTGTTCCCGTTTCAACTTTGCAATCACCATTTTGGAAGTGAACGCGCGGAAGCAGTCGTGGTCCTTTACATGGCGGGAAAGGGTGGATTCTATCTGGAAAATGGCGTCCTGCGCCTGTGTGTATGTAGTGCCGAAGCTGATGACGGCCAGTGCTTTTTGATTCATGTTCCTATCCTTTTGCTTTTTCGATTCGGTATGGTTCCTATTATACATGAAGCCGGCGGCTACATCAAACATAATTTTTGATTTTTCGGCGCAAACGAGCTTATTTTTTCCCGGTTCTATTTGATTTTTCCACTGCGGCGCAGTATAATAAAAATAATTCTCAAATTTGGTGATTTTCCATTTGCGGCGCGCGGCGCGCCCGCGGTGGCGCCATATGCCGGCAGGAGGAACCGTTTTGCAGTTAAGTGTGGATTTAAAAGAAAAAAGCTACGATATTATCATAGAACGTGGAGTGTTGGACCGCATTGGAGATTTTGCGGATTTGGACCGTAAAGTGCTGATTATCAGCGACGATGGCGTGCCCATGGAATATGTTCATACCGTAATGCGGCAGTGTCCCAATGGGTATTATCACATTGTCCGGCAAGGGGAGGGGGCAAAGTCGCTCCCGGTTTATGAGGTGCTCTGCCGCAGACTGCTGGAGTTGAATTTTACCAGAACAGACTGTATTATTGCGCTGGGCGGCGGCGTGATAGGAGATTTGGCAGGTTTTGTTGCCTCCACCTACCTGCGCGGCATTGAATTTATTGGGATTCCCACCACTACGCTGTCTCAAATCGACAGCAGCATTGGCGGAAAGGTAGCTGTAAACCTGGATCATGTGAAAAATATCATCGGCAGCTTTTATCACCCGTCCGTGGTGCTGATCGATCCTGAAACCCTCAGGACGCTGCCCGGCCGCCATTTTGTCAACGGATTGGTAGAGGCGGTCAAGGCAGGGCTGATCTACGATGCTTCCATTTTGGATTTGTTTGAGCAGGGAGACCCGAAAGCACAGGTAGATGAGATCATTTACCGTTCTCTGCTGGTAAAAAAAGCAGTGGTAGAGCAGGACGAAAAGGAAAAGGGTCTGCGGAAAATATTGAATTTTGGCCATACACTGGGTCATGGAATTGAAAGCGTTTACGGGCTTTCGCAGCTGCTGCACGGCGAATGCGTGGCGATTGGCATGATCCCCATGCTGGAAAATGAGGCGTTAAAGGCACGGGTGCTGCGCATTTATGAAACATTGGGAATAAAAAGCGACGTTGCTTATGACCCTGACAAGGTATTTGACGTGATGCAAAAGGATAAAAAAGCCCAGGGGGATTCCATTACCGTGGTAAAGGTAAGGGAAGCGGGAAAAGCGGTTCTTGAGAAAATTCCCAAGCAGCAGCTGTACCAATTTTTAAAAGAAATCAAACCACAGTCATAACAGGAGCGAGGCGGCACATGAAAAGTACGTTTGGGGAACACATTCAAATCAGCTTGTTCGGCGAATCTCACGGGGCGGCCATCGGTGTGAATATCAACGGTTTGGCACCGGGCATACGGCTGGATTTGGATTTTATGCGCGCCCAGCTGGATAAGAGGAAGCCGAAAGGGAAAATTTCCACCCAGCGCAGGGAGGCGGACGAATTTGAAATCGTCAGCGGTTATTTTAACGGGTATACTACGGGGACTCCATTGTGTATTTTCATTCGCAACCAGAGTCAGCACAGCAAGGACTACGAAGCCACAAAATACCTGATGCGTCCGTCCCATGCGGATTATACGGCCTTTCAGAAATACGGCGGCTTTCAGGATTACCGCGGCGGCGGCCATTTTTCCGGCAGGATCACGGCGCCGCTGGTGGCGGCCGGCGCTGTTTGTCTGCAAATTTTAAAGGAAAAGGGTATTACGGTGGCAACGCATATTGCCGCCTGCGCCGGTATTGCGGACGAACCGTTCGGTGCAGATAAAGCAGATTTGCTCCGGCAGGCGGAAAAACTCAATGACAGCTATTTTCCGACTATCAGCAGCCGGGCGGAGCAGGAGATGGTACAGGCCATAGAGCAGGCGCACAGCAGCGGAGATTCTGTCGGCGGTATTTTGGAAACGGCGGTCATCAATATGCCCGCGGGTATAGGAGAGCCGTTTTTTGGCTCTGTGGAAAGCGTGCTGGCGCAGCTTTTGTTCAGCGTGCCTGCGGTAAAGGGTGTGGAATTTGGCCTGGGCTTCGGCTTTGCGGGCCTGCGGGGCAGCCAGGCTAACGACCCGTTTGTGATGGAAGGGGACAATGTATGTACGGTCACCAATCACAACGGCGGTATCAACGGCGGTATCAGCAACGGTATGCCTGTCATCATCAGGACAGCGGTAAAGCCTACGCCGTCTATTTATCAGCCCCAGCAGACGGTGGATGTGCAAAAGCGTGAGAATGCACAGCTGCAGATACACGGCCGCCATGACCCTGCCATTATCCACCGGGCAAGGGTAGTGGTGGACAGCATGGTTGCCATTGGTCTGGTAGATTTGTTTGCCGACCGCTACGGCTATATGTGGACAGCGCCTGACGGCAGCCGGGAGGAAAGGAAGGACGTTTTTTAATGGAATATGGCTTGATAGGCGAAAAATTAGGACACAGCTTTTCAAAAATCATTCACGAAAAGCTGGCGGACTATACGTATACCCTCTGTCCGCTGGAAAAGAACGAGCTGCATGCTTTTATGACGGCAAAACAGTTCAAAGCCATTAACGTTACCATTCCGTATAAGCAGGACGTTGTTCCTTACTGCGACGTGCTGGACGATGCTGCCAAGCGCATTGGCGTTGTCAATACCATTGTAAACAGGGACGGCAAACTGTTTGGCTATAACACGGACTTTGCCGGATTTTTATATAATTTAAATGCACACGGCATTGACTTAAACGGAAAAAAAGTGATGATATGCGGCAGCGGCGGTACCTGCAAAACAGTCACAGCTGTGGCGGAGCATATGGGCGCAAGGGAAATTCTGGTGGTGAGCCGTTCTAAAAAAGAACACACCGTTACGTATGAAGAATGTATTTGCCATAAGGACGTGGACGTAATTGTCAACGCGTCCCCCAAAGGTATGTACCCCGATAACGGGGAGTGTCCGCTGGAGCTGTCTCATTTTCCGAATTGCCGGGCAGTGGTGGATGTGATTTATAATCCGCTTAAGACCCGTTTGCTGCAGCAGGCGGAACAGCGGGGCATGAAAGCGGTCAACGGGCTGACCATGCTGGTGGCGCAGGCAAAGTTTGCCGCGGAGCATTTTTTGTCTGTAAGCATACCGGACCAGGCAATAGAAAAAATTACGCTGGAGCTGCTGGAGCAGTTGACCAACATTGTGCTGATAGGTATGCCCAGCAGCGGAAAAACCTTAACGGGCCAGGCGCTTTGCAAATATATTGACAAAACTTTTGTGGACACGGACGCCGTGATTGTAGAACGTGCGGGCATGAGCATCAAGGAAATGTTCCGGCAGTATGGGGAAGCCCGCTTCCGCCAGTGGGAGCAGGAAGTGATAGAAGAATTCTCCAGGCAGAACGGACAGATTATTGCCACCGGCGGCGGCGCCGTGAAAAACAGGGCCAATATGGAACGTTTAAAGCAAAATGGCGTTGTCATGTTTATTGACCGGGATTTGGAGCATCTGCTTGTTACGGACGACCGCCCGCTGTCCAGGGATAAGGACGCGGTGGCGCGGCTGTATGAGGAGCGTTATCCTCTTTACACGAAATACGAGGCTTTGCGTGCTCCCAATAACTATCCCATGGAGATCTCCCGGCAGGAGCTGGATGAGCTGATGAATACGATTTTGGAGGGCTACCATGAAATTCTTCGTCATAAATGGGCCTAATTTGAATATGCTGGGCGTGCGGGAGCCCGCCGTTTACGGCAGCACCACCTATGCAGACCTGGTTGCGCTTATACAGCACACGGCAGAGGAGCTTCAGGTGGAGGTGGAGATTGTACAAAGTAACCATGAGGGCACGCTGGTGGACGAGATACAGCGGGCCTATGGCAAGGCCGACGGCATTGTGATCAATCCGGCGGCCTATACCCACACCAGCGTTGCCATTTTAGACGCGCTGAAAGCGGTTGCCCTGCCGGCGGTGGAGGTGCATATCTCCAATGTAAAGGAACGGGAGGATTTCCGGCAGATTTCTTACGCAGGGCAGGCCTGCTTTGATACGGTGATGGGAGAAGGCATAGAGGGCTACCGCACCGCTATGAGGATATTAAAAAAAAAATTGACGCAGCAGTCATAAAATAGGATTTTGGCTTGGAAAGGAAAGACTCAATATGATTATTACCATGAAAAAGGATGCTCCTGAGCAGGAAGTGAAAAACCTGGTGGAGTCCATTGAATCAAAAGGCGTAAAAGTAACCATTATTCAGGGTGCCAATTACAATGTTTTCGGCCTTGTAGGAGACACCACCGTGATCGATGAAAAAATGATTACGGCAAACCCCTATGTGGACAATGTAAAAAGGATCGCCGCGCCGTATAAAAAAGCGAACCGTTTGTTCCACCCGCTGGATTCCGTGATAGATGTAGGCGGCGTGAAGGTGGGCGGCAATGAGAAAATCGTCGTGATTGGCGGCCCATGCTCTGTTGAGGGAGAGGAATCCATGATGCGCATTGCCAAGGAGGTCAAGGAGGCAGGCGGCACTATGCTGCGCGGCGGTGCGTATAAGCCAAGGACTTCCCCTTATTCTTTTCAGGGCATGGGAGTAGAGGGCCTGAAATGTATGTATAAGGCAAAGCAGGCTTACAATATGCCTATTGTAAGCGAATTGATGAGCGAAAAAAAGCTGGACGAATTTGAGCAGTATGTGGATATGATCCAGGTGGGTGCGCGCAATATGCAGAATTTTGATTTGCTCAAAGCGTTGGGCAAGAGCAAAAAGCCCGTACTGTTGAAGCGCGGCCTTGCCAATACCATGGAGGAATGGATCATGGCCGCCGAGTATATCATGGCCGGCGGCAACGAAAATGTAATCATGTGCGAGCGCGGGATACGTACCTTTGAGACATATACAAGAAACACCCTGGATTTGAGCGTAATCCCTATTATCAAGACAAAAACCCATCTGCCCATTATCATTGATCCTTCTCACGCGACAGGAGACAGGAAACTGGTGGAGGCCATGTCGCTGGCGGCCATTGCCGCCGGTGCGGACGGCCTGATTATAGAAGTACACGATAATCCGGAATGCGCCTGGTCGGACGGCGCGCAGTCCGTTACCCCGGCCGCATTCAAAACCATTATTGAAAAAGGCAGGAAAATTGCAAACGTCATCGGCAGAGAAATGTGATGCTTGTCCAAAGCGTCTGTTTTACCGCTAAGCGCGTGCTGCGTGCATCGGAGTGAAATTTATGAAAGTAAAAGTATACCCCTCTGTCTGCAAAGGGGAAATACAAATACCGCCCTCTAAAAGCATGGCGCACCGTGCCATTATGTGCGCCGCTTTGGCAAAGGGCACCAGCGTTATTTCCAATATCGCGTATTCCGACGATATTCTGGCGACCATTGCGGGTATGCGGGCGCTGGGTGCGTCCATTGTTACCGAAAAGGACAGCGTTACTGTACAGGGTATCCAATCCCTGCCGCAGACGCCGCTGCAGGTGGACTGCAACGAATCTGGTTCTACTCTGCGGTTTTTTGTGCCGCTGTTTACCTTGTCCGGCCAGCCGGTCACTTTTTTGGGCAGGAACCGCCTGCTCAAACGTCCCCAGGGAGTATACAAAACACTGTTTGAGTCCCAGGGACACCGCTTTGTGCAGACGGAGCAGCAGCTTACGGTACAGGGCGCGCTGAAAGCCGGCTCCTATGAAATCGACGGAAGTGTCAGCTCCCAGTTTATTACGGGACTGCTGTTCGCTCTGCCGCTTTTGGAGGGGGATTCCGTGCTCCATATCAAACCGCCTTTTGAGTCCCGTTCCTATATTGACCTGACCCTGCAAATGCTGCAGGCCTTTGGCGTAACGGCGAATTTCCGGGACAAGTATACCTTATATGTGCCGGGGAGCCAGTCTTATCGGGCCTGTGATTATACGGTAGAGGGAGACTATTCCCAAATGGCGTTTTACGCCGTTTTGGCGGCTGTACAGAATGATTTGTACTGCAAAGGCGTATCGCACGCCTCCCGGCAGGGAGACAAAGCGGTTTTGTCTGTTTTGCGGGACTGCGGATGCAGTATAGAACAAAAACAGGACGGCTACCTGGTTTGTAAAAGCGCGCTGACAGCGGCCGAAATAGATTTGGCCGATTGCCCTGATTTGGGCCCTGTTTTGACCGTGCTGGGTATGTACGCAAAAGGGACGACGCGCATTTACCACGCGGTGCGCCTGCGGTATAAGGAATCGGACCGCATTGCGGCCATGGAAGAAGAATTGGGTAAATTCCATGCGGATATCACCTGTACGGAAGATGAGGTGTTTATCAAAGGAAAGCCGTCCTATCGCTGTGAGCAGGAGCTGTACGGACATAAGGATCACCGGATCGTCATGAGCCTGACGGTGGCTGCTTTGTGCAGTGAGACGCCGGTGGTAATCAACGGGGCGGAGTGCATCAAAAAATCCTATCCTGATTTTTTTGAGGATATACGATCCATAGGCGGCAGAATCGAGGTGTTGGAGCCATGATAAAAAAAGACGGTATTTTTTTGATTGTTGGTTTGGGTTTGATTGGCGGCAGCTATGCAAAGGGCCTGAAAAAGCAGGGCTATACCGTATATGCCATCAGCCGGGGACAGCAAACCATTGACTACGCGCTGGAAAACCATATTATAGACAAAGGCGCTGTGCGGGAGGACCCGGTTTTGATTGGACAGGCCGACTATATTATTTTTGGTCTGTATCCCCATGCCATGATAGACTGGATTGCCCGCAACCAGCGGCATTTTAAGCCCGGCGCACTGCTTACGGATGTTTGCGGTGTAAAATGCAACGTGGTGGACAAAGTGCAGGAGTTTTTGCGGGACGATGTAGAATTCATCGGTTCTCACCCTATGGCGGGCAAGGAGGTCAGCGGTGTACAGAACAGCGACGAAACCATTTTTTATACCGCGAACTTTATTGTTACGCCAACAGAGCACAATACGGAAAAAGGCGTTGGATTTGCAAAAGAGCTGGCACGTTTGCTGGGTTTTTACCATGTTGCTTCTCTTACCCCGCAGGAGCACGATAAAATGATCGGTTTTGTTTCTCAGCTGACCCACGCGGTGGCGGTCAGCCTGATGAACACAAGCGACAATACGCACCTGAAGGAATATACGGGGGACTCCTTTCGGGATTTGACCCGTATTGCAAAAATCAACGAGACCCTGTGGACTGAGCTGTTCTTTTTAAATAAGAAAAACCTGGTACAGGAAATAGACGACTTTGTTGCCGAGCTGGAAAACCTGAAGCAGAAAATCGCCTGTGAAGATGAAGCGGGGATCAAACAGCTGTTTGTCCAGTCAACAGAGCGGAGAAAACAGTTTGATAAATAAAAAGCGAAAGGAGCAGTGTACGGTTCCTTTCGCTTTTTCTGTGTAAAAACGGAATGTTTTACGTTTTATTTGCAAATACTTTAAAGATATATGATAAAATAGCGTACAAAACAGCAGCACATACAGGAGGAACAGAGAATGAAATTTTCCCAAATGGAGTACAAACGTCCCGATGTGGAGGAAATGATTGACCGGTATAAAGACATTACGGCGCGCTTTCCCAACTGCAAAAGCGCAAAGGAGCAAATGCAGTGTATTTTGGAGCACGAAGCCATTATGAAAGCGTACCAGACCATGAGCACGCTGGCGTATATCCATAACAGCGTCAACACTGCAGACGAATTTTACGCGCAGGAAAAGGCCTTTTTTAACGAGAAGTCTCCCGTTATGCAGGAGTATGAGCAGGCGTTTTTGCAAACAGTGTACGATTCTAAGTTCCGAAAGGAGCTGGAAAAAAGCCTGGGGCCTCTGTTTTTTGAGAATATTAAGGTCGCCCTGCGCGCTTTTTCGCCGGAGATCATTCCTCTTTTACAGCAGGAAAACGAGCTGACAACGGAATACCAGAAGCTGCTGGCTTCGGCGGAAATAGAATTTGACGGCAAAAAGCTGAATCTTTCGACTATTGCTGTTTATTTGCAGGATTTGGACAGGGGCGTGCGCAGACAGGCATGGGAAAAATGCGCCGCCTTTTTTCAGGAGCACCAGCAAAAGCTGGACGAAATTTATGACCGGCTGGTCAAAAACAGAGACGAACAGGCGCGCAGGCTGGGCTATGCCAATTATATACAGCTGGGTTATGACCGCTTGGGCCGCAACTGCTACCGTGCTTCTGACGTAAAGGTGTTCCGCGGCCAGGTCGTGCGGGATCTGGTGCCAGTAACGGTGGATATTCGCCGCCGGCAGGCGCAAAGGATAGGCCTGGAGGATATGAAGCTGCATGACACGGGTGTTTCGTTTACAGACGGCAACCCTAGGCCGAAGGGCGATACGCAGGCACTGATGGACGCGGCACAGCGTATGTATGATGAAATGAGCCCGCAGACTGCGGAATTTTTTGCATTTATGCGGGAGAATGAGCTGTTTGATTTGGAGAGTAAGCAAAACAAAGCGGGCGGCGGCTATTGTACAGAGATACCGGATTACCGCGCCCCGTTTATTTTTTCTAATTTTAACGGTACTTCCGGCGATGTGGACGTGCTGACCCATGAGGCGGGCCATGCGTTTGCGGCCTATCTGGCGCGGGATATGGAGATTCGGGAAAACGTGGGTACTACCATGGAAACGGCGGAGGTGCATTCCATGACTATGGAGCTGTTGGCCCGCCCGTGGGCAGAGCTGTTTTTTGGAGAGGAAGCGGAAAAATTCCGTGTATTCCAGCTGGAATCCGCCTTGAATTTTATTCCTTACGGCTGTTTGGTCGACGAGTTCCAGCACCAGGTGTATGAAAACCCGCAATTAACGCCGGAAGAGCGCAAAAAATTATGGCTGAAGCTGGAGAAAAAGTACCGTCCCTGGCTGGATTTTGATAACCTGCCGTTTTTTAAAGACGGCGGCGGTTTTCAAAAACAGCACCATATTTACTGCTATCCGTTTTACTACATTGATTATTGCCTGGCGCAGACTGTCGCGCTGGAATTTTGGGGCAGGGCCAATCAGGACTGGAAAAGCGCCTTTGAGGATTATTTGCATTTTGTGGGCGCCGCCGGCACAAAAAGCTTTGTACAGCTGATAGCGGATTCCCGTCTGGATTCCCCTTTTGAGGAAGGCTGTGTACAGGAAATCAGCGGCCGAGTTGCTGCGTATATGGAACAGCACCGTCTTTAAGCTGCGGATTTAGAGCGGAAAATTTCTCTGATGCAGGTCACATCCTCTTTTTTAAAGCACCGGGTCACCCGCAGTAAAATATAATATCCAATGCCGGACAGGGTAAATTCCAGCAGTACGCAGCACCATAGGGGCAGGGCGGACGCAAACGGAAAATGCCGGAGCAAAGCACAGCAAAGAACGGCAATGCCGCCGCATAAAATCGGTTTCACGATCCAGTCTAAAACCCGTATTTCCACCTGAGAGACCTTCAGCAGGCGGTGAATGCTCAGAGCGGCGTTAAAAATGGTGCTGAAAAATAAGATGCCCAAATAGCCGTTGACCCCCAAGTATGGGATCAAAAAATATACCAGCGCCACCCGCAGGGCGGAATCCGCGAAATTATAGCGCATGGAAGCAATCTGCTGGTCCAGTCCTTTTAAAATGCCGTCGACTACGCTGTCCAAGTAAAGCAGCGGAATCAGCGGCGCAAGGAAACGAATCAGCCGTCCCGCTTCTTCGCTTTGGTAAAAGGTGCGGCCTAAATCGTCTGCAAACACCAAAAAGCAGGCGGAAATAAAGAACGAGAACAGCAGGGTCAATTGCATGGAACGGGCAGTGACCCTGCTGATGGTTTTTTGATGGCCCGCCGCGTTTGCCTGCGCCATTTCTGGAACCAAAAGGGAGGAAAACGCCATTAAAAATGCGGAGGGAAACAAGAGCAGAGGCAGGACCATGCCGTGTATCATGCCGTAATTGCCCAGAGAGACCTCTGTACTTGCGCCGTGCTTTTTAAAGCCGATGGGAATCAATATGTTCTCAACGGTGACAAGACCGTTGCGCAGCAGGGAGCCGAACATGATGGGCAGTTCAATGTGGAGCATATCCTGCAGCGCCTTGCGGAATGTATATTGAAATTTATTGCCGGGGGTATCCTGCAGTTTGATTTTATCCCGGATAAAAAAGAAAAATGTGTAGGTGCAGGAAGCGACCTCGCCCAAAGTAGAACCGAGCATAACGGCCGCGCAGGCATATTCCAGCCCCTGCGGCGCAAGGAACGTGAACAGGCATACTACCGCCCCAATGGTGACAAATTGCTCCAAAAGCTCTCCGGACGCGGTTTTTGTTACGTTCCGCATGGCGTTGAAGTAGCCTTTTAAACAGGCGCAGGCGGACATAAGCGGCAGGCCGGGCGCCAGTATTTTTAAAGAGAGGGTCACGCGTGCGTCCCCCAGCCATTGGACGGCGATAAAACCGGAGGAAAAATACAGCATGACCATGGCAAGCAGGCTTATCAGCAATGCGAAAACCAGGCATTTGCGCACTGCGCGCTTAGCCTGTGAGGGCGCGCCCTTTGCGATGGTATCTGTTACAATGCGTGTAACGGCAAGGCTGATGCCAGAAGTGGAAACCGTAATGGC
Organism: uncultured Clostridia bacterium; assembly: GCA_944384795.1. Lineage (GTDB taxonomy): Bacteria > Bacillota > Clostridia > Oscillospirales > Acutalibacteraceae > UMGS1071. Next base: position 28,005 of record CALWUX010000111.1, read on the forward strand.
CAATATAAAAACAGACATGACCAGCTGGTACAGCCCCATACCCGCCACGCCGATTTTTGACGACAGATATGTGCGGTACCCGATGCCGCTTGCCCGCATAATAAGCGAGGAGGCTGTCAGAATCATCGCGTTGAAAAAGAATACCCTTTTTTTCATACCACAACCCCATTTAAAATGTTTTCCTTTGAGTATATGTCAGCAGTGGACAGAACATGAAACAGACAAGGGGCGTTTTTTTCCTTTTGGGCGGCCGCTGGGACGCAAAGCAATATATTAGGTTGTATTGCGGCGGTATTTGTTGTATAATAAAGCATTATAATATTCCAAAACCATGGAGGAACGTATGGATTGGACGGAAATTGCCATCACCGTGCCGGTAGAAGATGTGGACCGTGCGGGAGACATCGCGCAAATGGTAGTGCCCTATGGCATTTATATTGAGGATTATTCCAATTTGGAGCAGGAAGCATGGGAAATCGCGCATATTGATTTGATTGATGAAGCGCTGTTGAACAAGGACCGTACCAAGGGAATCATCCACGTGTATATCAGTCCGGAGGAAAATCCGGCGGAGGCTGTTTCCTTTTTGCGGGAGCGCTATACCGCCGAGGAGATACCCTTTACCATGGAAACCGCAGACTGCGCAATGGAAGACTGGTTGAATAACTGGAAAAAATATTTTAAACCGATCCCTGTGGGGGAGTCTTTGCTGATTCGTCCTGTTTGGGAAGAGGCATGCGATGCAGGCGTCAGAAAAATACTGCACCTGGAGCCGGGGCTGGCTTTCGGCACAGGTACGCATGAAACGACCCGTTTATGCATGGAACTGCTGGAGCGGTATATAAAGCCGGATATGGATGTACTGGACGTAGGCTGCGGCAGCGGTATTTTATCTGTTGCGGCGCTGCTGCTGGGAGCCAAATCCGCAATGGGCGTGGACATAGATGCGCTTGCAGTAAAAACAGCGGCGGAAAACGCGGCGCTCAACCATGTGGCGGACAGATTTACTGCCGCAGCGGGTAATTTAACGGAGCAAATCAGCGGTAAATTCCACATTGTGCTGGCAAACATTGTTGCGGATGTGATTATGGTATTGACAGAGGATATTGAGCGGTATTTATACCCGGATTCCATTTACATTATGAGCGGGATCATTGATACTCGTGAACAGGATGTGATAGAGGCGCTCAGTGAGAAATTCCGGGTAATAGAGCGCAGGGAAGAAAAGGGCTGGGTCGCGCTGGCGGCTCAATTAAAATGACAAGGGGACAGACATATGATATTATCAGGACGTGAAATAGAGCGTGCAATAGGGACGGATATTATTATTGAACCGTTTGAGCGCAGCAGGATCAATCCCAACAGCTATAACCTGACCCTGCACAATGAGCTGCTGGTATATGAAAACGAAATACTGGATATGAAAAAGCCGAATCCCACGAAAAAGCTGGTAATACCAAAAGAGGGGCTTTTGCTGGAGCCTAATAAGCTGTATTTGGGCAGAACAAAGGAGTTTACAACCACCAGCAAATATGTGCCCATGCTGGAGGGGCGTTCTTCTACAGGGCGCCTGGGGCTTTGTATTCACGTAACGGCGGGGTTTGGCGACATTGGCTTTGCAGGCTACTGGACGCTGGAGATATACTGTATCCACCCGCTGATCATTTATCCTGATATTGAAGTGTGTCAGATTTATTACCATACCATTAAAGGGGATTATGATTTATACAGCAGCGGGAAGTATCAGAATAACACGGGAATCCAGCCCAGCTTAATGTATAAGGATTTTGAAAAGCAGGTTTAGCCTGCACCCTGTACAATGAATTGTTGAATTTCATTTTGTTGATACTGCTCTGCTTTTGGTACGCAGGAAATAGCAGTTTGCAGTCAGGCGGGAGCGGCCATGTAAGCTTCCGTACATATAAGGGTGGCGGAAGAAGGATATGAAAGCGTGTGCGGATAGGGGTGCGTGTTTTCTGTGACCCAATGTTCCGATATGACAATGGATATGATTTGCATATTAAAAAAGGCGGGCGTTTTTAACGCCCGCCTTTTTGCGAAGTTTTAAAAAGTTTCTGCTTCTTCTTTTGGGTCGTCTTCCACATAGTTGCCCAAAAACGAGAAATTGGGCAGCTCCTGAGATAACGCGCACAATAAATCCAAGGTGCCGCTGTGGTGTACATTACCGGTAAAATCCAGATAAAAATTGTATTTAAAATCCCCGTTATTTCCTTCTTTTAAAGGACGGGACTCTATTTTTGTCAGGTTTAAGCCGGACATTGCAAAACGTGCAAGCACATTGTACAGTGAGCCTGTGGTGTGGGGCAGGGAAAAACACAGGCTGATTTTTTCCGCGTTTTGCGGAATAATCATTTTTTTGCTCAATGCCGCAAAACGGGTGCGGTTTTGGTTGTTGTTCTGAATGTCTGTTTGCAATACCTGCAGTCCGTACATTTTAGCGGCAATGGCAGAACAAATGGCGGCCGCGTCTGTTACGCCGTTTTCCTTGTCCATTTTGGCAAGCATTTTAGCAGCGACCGCTGTATTGCTGTGCTGTATGGACTTCCAGTTGTGGGCGCAGATCATGTCTGAGCATTGTGCCAGTGCCTGGGGGTGGGAATATACGGTGCGGATATTTTCCACCGTTACGCCGTCAGGCGCCGCCAGGCAATGGTGTACGTGCAGTGTGGTGGAGCCCACGATGCTGAAACGATAGTTTAAAATCAAATCGTAGACTTCTGCAACAGAACCGGCAGAGGAGTTTTCTACCGGCAGCAGGCCAAAATCCACCGTTTCGTTTTCCAGTGCCTCGAATACGTCTTTAAAGTTTTCGTAAGGGTACACGCTGCAATCCGGAAATAAAAACGTGGCTGCCGCGTGGGAAAAAGAGCCCGGCACGCCCTGAAACGCAATTTTTTTCCCAAACGAGACTTCTCTTAAAGAGGTTTCGCTGTGCATGACGGATTGGATTTGACAGCGCAGCTCCGTGCCGCTGTTGAGCAGCTTATGCTGGCGGGAACGGTTCAGTGCCATCAGCGTGGTATACAGCATTTTTGCTTCCGGTGCAAAATCGCCTGCATTTTGAGCTACCCGCGCCAGAATCTCGTTTTCGCGCTGCGCGTTAAAAACGGGCAGGTTCTGCTTATGCTTTTCTTTGGCGACCTCACTGGCGCATTCCATACGTTCAATAAATAACGGAAGCAGCTGTTTATCTATGGCGTCTATGCGCTTTCTAATATCCTCTAAGCTCATGAAAATACACTCTTTTCCTGTAAAAGTTTCCATATGTAAAAGAATTGGTTTTTGTAAAAGAAACCGTCTTTTTTAAAATAAATTTTATTTTCGTATTGACAAACCGTGTATTTGCTAATAATATGTGCATATGGGAGAACGACCGAATGGGTACGGAAGTTCTCAACGTGGAAATTGTAACATACTTTGTGTTGCTTTGTCCATATTGCGAGCAGCTTGATACAAAAACAAATTTTTCTGGGAGGAGAATGTATCATGGTATTTGAGAAAGTAAAAGCCATTTTAAGCGAACAATTTGATGTTGAAGAGGATACGATCACGATGGAATCCAATATTGCCGAGGATCTGGGCGCGGATTCTCTGGACGTGGTGGATCTGCTCATGTCCATTGAGGACGAGTTTGAGATCGAGATTCCTGACAGCGAAATTGAAAATGTAAAAACAGTCGGTGATCTTGTAAAATACATTGAAGCTCACAAAGCCTGATCAACCGGCCGGTTTTGGCATAAATAGTAGGACAAAGGCGCACCATGCGGAATATGGCGCGCTTTTTTTGTTGGATTTGCCCGCGGCGACACCCGGAAAGGGGCGCGGGTAAAATTTTTTCATTGAAATACAGGCCTGTTGCCGATATAATATATATTAAGTATGCAAAATCACTGATTGCAATATCAAAGTGGATTTAGGAGATTAAGGTTATGTCAGAGCAAAAAGGAAACAAAAAAATGGTGGAAGCCATTACTCCCATGGAGGAGGACTTTGCCAAATGGTATACGGACATTGTGAAAAAAGCGGAGCTGATGGACTATACCAATGTGCGCGGCTGCATGGTCATTCAGCCTTACGGGTTCGCCATTTGGGAGAATATCCAGCGGATACTGGATACGGCGTTTAAAGAGCTGGGTCACGAAAATATTTCTCTGCCTCTGTTTATTCCGGAAAGCCTGCTGCAAAAGGAAAAAGACCACGTGGAGGGATTTGCCCCTGAGGTAGCCTGGGTCACCCAGTGCGGCGACGAGGTGCTGCAGGAAAGAATGTGCGTGCGTCCCACCTCCGAAACACTGTTCTGCGATTATTACGCAAAGGTGATCCATTCTTACAGGGATTTGCCCATGCTGTATAACCAATGGTGCTCCGTAGTGCGCTGGGAAAAAACCACCCGTCCGTTTTTACGCTCTGTTGAGTTCCACTGGCAGGAAGGCCACACCATGCACGAAACACAGCAGGACGCTATGGCGGAAACGGAGCAAATGCTCAATGTTTACGCGGATTTTTGTGAGAATCAGCTGGCGATCCCGGTTATCAAAGGCCGCAAAACAGATAAGGAGAAATTTTCCGGCGCGGAGGCTACCTATACCATTGAAGCCATGATGCACGACGGAAAAGCATTGCAGTCCGGTACCAGCCATTACTTTGGGGACGGCTTTGCCAAGGTGTTTGACATTACGTTTCAGGACAGGAACAACCAGCCCAGCCACCCGTTCCAGACCTCGTGGGGTATGTCCACCCGGATCATCGGCGGCATTATTATGACCCACGGGGACAACAACGGCCTTGTATTGCCGCCGGCCATTGCGCCTATTCAGGTTATGATCGTTCCCATTGCCCAGCACAAGGAAGGTGTGCTGGAGAAAGCGTATGCGTTAAGAGACAGGCTGAAAAAGGTGTTCCGGGTCAAGGTCGACGACTCCGAGCAAAGCCCCGGCTGGAAATTTGCCCAGTATGAAATGAAAGGCGTTCCTCTGCGGCTGGAGATTGGTCCAAAAGACATAGAGCAGAACCAGTGTGTACTGGTAAGAAGACATGACCGGGAAAAAATCTTTGTGCATTTAGACGATTTGGAGCAAGCTGTTACCGAACAATTGGAAGCGGTACGCAAAGGCATTTACGAAAAAGCGCTCCGGCGCCGTCAGGAGATGACCTATATTGCTGCCGATTTTGATGAAATGAAGGATATTGCGGAAAACAAGCCCGGCTTTATCAAAGCCATGTGGTGCGGAGATTTGGCATGCGAGGAAAAAATCAGGGAAGAGGCGGGGTTATCCTCCCGCTGTATCCCCTTTGTGCAGGAGCAGATTGCAGATAGCTGCATATGCTGCGGCAAGCCTGCAAAATCTATGGTGTATTGGGGTAAATCTTATTAACAAGCAAATGAATCCATAAATGACACAGATACAATAAAATAAGCACTCCATCTATACACTGCGACAGAATGGAGGAATGTACTTGGTACAGATTATGATAGCGTGTGCAATGGTTGTTATCCTTTGCATCGTTTCAAGTAATGTGCTGTATAAGCTGGGTGTTCCCACTTTGCTTATTTTTCTGGCACTTGGTATGCTGTTTGGTTCTGATGCCATTGGCGGAGTTTATTTTGACAGCTACGAAATCGCGCAGAATGTGTGTTCCGTAGGACTGGTATTTATTATGTTTTTCGGCGGGTTCGGTACCAGCTGGAAAACGGCAAAGCCCGTGATTGTCCCGTCGGTGCTGATGTCCACGCTGGGCACATTGATTACCGCGGGACTGGTGGGCGTATTCTGTACCCTTGTGTTCGGCATCGGCTGGATCGAGGGTATGCTGATCGGCTCGGTGGTGGCCTCTACGGACGCAGCTTCCGTATTTGCTATTTTGCGTTCCCGCAAGCTGAACTTAAAAGGCGGCCTTGCGCCTATTTTGGAAATTGAAAGCGGAAGCAACGACCCGGTTGCCTATATGATGACCATTATCTTTTTATCTCTGTTATCCGGCGGAGAGGTTTCTATTCCGCTTATGCTGGCAAAGCAGCTGATTTTCGGTATAGGCATTGGCGCTTTGCTCGGCAAGCTGACAGCGCTGGTTTTGCGGAAGGTAGATTTTAAAATTGAAGGACTGTACCCTATTTTTGTGGTGGCTGTGGGTCTGCTTTCCTATGCGCTGGCTGAATGGCTGGGCGGCAACGGCTATCTGAGTGTCTATTTGACCGGCTTTATTGTGGGTAACAGCAAAATTAAGCATAAAAAAAGCCTGATGCATTTTTTGGACGGTATATCCTGGCTGATGCAGATCATGATTTTCTTCTGCCTGGGCCTGCTGTCCTTCCCGTCCAGGTTTGGCACCGTGATACTGCCGGCGCTGGCGATTTCTGCGTTTTTGATTTTCGTGGCGCGGCCGATTGCGACCTTTGGTATTTTGAGCTGGTTCAAATTTCCTGTAAAGCAGCAGATATTCATCTCGTGGGTGGGTCTGCGCGGCGCGGCGGCTATTGTGTTTGCCATTTTTGCCATGACCGGCGACGCGGTGCTGCAGTACGATATTTTCCATATCATTTTTATTGTGGCGCTGATTTCCGTTTCGCTGCAGGGCACGCTTTTGCCCACCTTTGCAAAAAAGCTGGATTTGGTGGACGACAGCACGCCTGTTTTGAAAACCTTTACGGACTACGAGGAAGAGCATAATACCCAGCTTCTGGAGTATCAGGTGACCCAGGACAGCCGTATTCTAAATAAAACCCTGCTGGAAGCGGATATTCCGGAGGGTGTGCTGGTAGTTATGATCAAGCGGGATAAGGAGATCATTGTGCCCAATGGCTCTACCATGATCCTGCTGGGGGATATTCTTGTACTTAGCGGCATTGACGAAGAAATGCTGGATATGTAAACCTTATTTTTGCACAGCAGTTTTGAGGCGTATCTGCTTGAAAAAAACGCCATCCCGAACAAAAAAGAGTGTTTTTATATTTGTGACTATGTACCGAAAAAAGTTTTAAAAAATTTTGCAAAAAAGCGAAAAAACGCTTGATTTTCCAGGTGCATTATGATACTATATTTAAGCAAGACTGCACCAGATATGCGTTGAAGCGGGAGGTTGCGGCATTTTTATGCTGGTTTTTCCGTGGAGTATGTCCGATTTTAAACCGGGCGAAAAAATATTTGATGTTATGGTAAAGGGCCGAACGCGCTTGCGCAAATCGCGTCCTGACGGTCATTGCGGCCGATTGTATTTGCCATACTCAGACGCTTTTGTGGATCTGACCCGGATTGATTGAAAAATTGATCCGGTTTTTCAATGCCGGGGTGCGAAACACCCGGCACAGTGTTAGAAAAACAAACAGCGCCGCCCGCCAACTACCATAAGGAGGCGATGACAATGGCAGTCAAAGAAAAAATCAGAATCAGAATCAAAGGGTACGACCATCAGCTGGTGGACCAGTCCGCCGAGAAGATCGTGCAGACCGCAAAGCGTACAGGCGCCAGAGTGTCCGGCCCTGTTCCGCTGCCGACGGAAAAGCAGGTCATTACCATTTTGCGCGCGGTGCATAAGTATAAGGACAGCCGCGAGCAGTTTGAGATGAGAACCCATAAGAGACTGATCGACATTCTCAAACCGTCCAACAAAACCGTAGAGGCTTTGACAGGACTGGAACTCCCTGCCGGTGTTGATATTGAGATCAAGCTGTAAGCCTCAGACATCAACCAACAGGCAGCCGGGGTCATGTTGGCCTTGGGTCAACCAATAACCTGCATAGGAGGAAACAAAATGCAAAAATGTATTATCGGCAAGAAGATTGGCATGACACAAATCTTCGATGAAACAGGAAAAGTAATCCCTGTGACCGTTGTGGAAGCCGGCCCCTGCGTAGTATCGCAGAAAAAGACGGTGGAAAACGACGGTTATGCTTCCATTCAAATCGGCTTTGGCGACATGAAAGCCCACAAAGTGAGCAAGCCTATGAAAGGCCACTTTGCAAAAGCAGACGTTGCGCCAAAAAGATATTTAAGAGAATTCCGAGTGGAAGATACAGAGGCTTATAACGTTGGCGACCTGATCAAAGCGGACGTGTTCGCTGCAGGCGACAGAATAGACGTTACAGGCACAAGCAAAGGTAAAGGCTGGGCCGGCGTTGTAAAACGCTGGAACTTCGGCAGACTGAAGGAAACACACGGCAGCGGTCCCGTTGCACGAAAAGGTGGTTCCATCGGCGCCTGCTCCGACCCTTCCAGAGTTTTTAAAGGCAAAAAGATGGCGGGTCACCTGGGCGCTGAAAAAGTAACCGTACAAAATTTAGCAGTTGTCAAGGTAGATGCAGAAAACAACCTGATTGCCGTAAAAGGCGCCATTCCGGGCCCCAACGGCGGTGTTGTTATTATCCGCGACAGTGTGAAGGCGTAAGGGAAGGAGGAATAGATATGCCAAAAGTAACCGTACTTGATATGGCCGGCAAAGAGGTTTCTAAAATTGATTTGTCCGATGCTGTATTCGGAATCGAGCCCAACAAAGCTGTAATGCACGATATGGTGAAAAACTATCTTGCAAACCAGCGTCAGGGCACACAATCGGCTCTGACCCGCGCAGAGGTTTCCGGCGGCGGTAAAAAACCGTGGAGACAAAAAGGCACGGGCCATGCCAGACAGGGCTCTACAAGAGCGCCCCAGTGGACGCATGGCGGTGTTGTATTTGCTCCAAAGCCACGCAGCTACCGGTACACTTTGAATAAAAAGGTAAAACGTCTTGCAATGAAATCTGCGCTTTCCAGCAAAGTGCTGGACAATGAATTGATTGTGCTGGATAAAATTGCGATGGACGAGTATAAAACAAAGACCATTGCGGCAATGCTCAAGGCCGTAGGCTCTGAGAAAAAAGCGCTGATCGTTCTTCCGGAGAAGAATGAAAAGGTTATCGCTTCCGCGGCCAATATTCCGGGCGTAAAAACTGCGCTGGTCAACACCTTGAATGTTTATGACATTTTGAACGCGGACAAATTTATCGTGGTTCAGGATGCGATTGCACAAATTGAGGAGGTGTATGCATAATGGCAGCACAAGACATTATTATCCGTCCGGTGATTACCGAGAGAAGCATGGCCGGCATGGGCATGAAGAAATACACCTTTGAAGTAGCAAAAGACGCGAACAAAATCGAGATTGCTAAAGCAGTTGAAGAACTTTTTGACGTTAAGGTTTCCAAAGTGAACACCATGCACGTTAGAGGTCATTTGCGCCGTCAGGGCAGAAGCGAGGGCTACACCCCGTCATGGAAAAAAGCCATCGTTTCTTTAACGGAAGACAGCAAAACGATTGAATTCTTTGACAGTATGATGTAATCCGCTTCTTTATTACAGAGGCAAGGTATGGGGAAGACCCCGCAAAGCCATTATGAAGGAGAGTGAAACCGAATGGCAATTATTAACTATAAACCGACTACACCGTCAAGACGCAATATGTCCTGCACGGATTATTCCGGCCTTTCCAAGGTAGCGCCGGAGAAGAGCCTGCTGGCTCCTTTGAATAAAAAATCAGGTCGCAACAGCTACGGTAGAATCACAGTACGTCACAGAGGCGGCGGAAACAGAAGAAAGTACCGTATCATCGACTTTAAACGCACAAAACACGGCGTTCCTGCCACGGTAAAAACCCTGGAGTACGATCCGAACAGATCTGCTTTTATTGCCCTTGTGCAGTATGAGGACGGGGAGAAAAGATACATTCTGGCTCCAAACGGTTTGAAGGTGGGCGACGTTGTTGTGTCCGGTCCCGATGCGGATATTAAACCGGGCAACGCTTTGCCGCTGACCAATATCCCGACCGGTACCTTTATCCACAATGTAGAGCTGTATCCGGGCAAGGGCGGCCAGCTGGCACGTTCCGCCGGCAATATGGCGCAGCTTATGGCAAAGGAAAACGGCATGGCGCTGCTCAGACTGCCCTCCGGCGAGCTGAGAAATGTGTCTGCACTGTGCATGGCTACCGTTGGCCAGGTAAGCAACACCGACCATGAGAATGTAAAAATCGGTAAAGCGGGCCGTAAACGCCACATGGGCTTCAGGCCGACTGTGCGCGGTTCTGTTATGAACCCGTGCGACCACCCGCACGGCGGTGGTGAAGGTAAGTCTCCAATCGGCCGTCCGGGTCCTGTTACACCGTGGGGCAAGCCTGCGCTTGGCTACAAGACGCGTTCCAAAAAGCACCGTTCCGATAAGTTTATCGTAAAACGCAGAAACGGCAAATAAGGCATACAGAAAGGAGCTTATGAATTATGGGCAGAAGCGTAAAAAAAGGTCCTTACGTACAGCCTGTGCTGTTGAAAAGGATTCAGCAAATGAATGAAGCCGGCGAAAAGAATATTGTAAAAACATGGAGCAGAGCGTCCATTATTTTCCCGGATTTTGTTGGTCATACCATTGCGGTGCACGACGGCCGCAAGCACGTTCCGGTATATGTAACCGAAGATATGGTAGGACACAAGCTGGGTGAGTTTGCGCCCACCAGAACTTATAAAGGTCATGCCGGTTCCAAAACAGGCGGTAAATAATAAAGGCCGAAAGGAGTGTTTTCAATGGAAGCAAGGGCTTATCTGAAATATGCCCGCATTTCACCACGCAAAGTACAAATCGTGCTTGATTTGATTAGAAACAAGCCGGTGGATATGGCTATGGCTATCCTTAAGCATACCCCTAAGGCCGCATGCGAGGACTTGCAAAAATTATTGAAGTCTGCAATGGCCAATGCTGAGAATAACCACGACATGGACGTATCCAGACTTTACGTAGCGGAATGCTTCGTATGTCCGGGCCCGATCCTCAAGCGTATTCGTCCAAGAGCGCAGGGTCGCGCATATAGAGTATTAAAAAGAACTTCGCACGTTACCCTCGTGCTGAAAGAGAAAGAATAAGCGATGGAGGAGGTAAATTATGGGCCAGAAAGTTAACCCACATGGCATTCGTGTGGGCGTTATCAAAGATTGGGATTCCCGCTGGTTTGCAAAAGACAATGTTTTTGGCGATACATTGGTAGAAGATTATAATCTGCGCAAAGTATTGAAAAAACAACTGGCAGCAGCCGGTGTTCCTAAAATTGAAATTGAGCGCGACGCTTCCAAGGTCCGCGTTCATATTCACTGCGCAAAGCCGGGCATGGTTATTGGCAAAGGCGGCGCAGAGATTGAAAAATTACGTTTGCAATGCGAAAAAATGCTGAAAAAACCGGTTGTTATCAACATTGTTGAAGTAAAAACACCGGATACAAACGCACAGCTGGTCGCTGAAAATATTGCACAGCAGCTGGAAAAGAGAATTTCTTTCCGCCGCGCAATGAAGCAGTGCATCGGCCGCGCAATGAAAATGGGTGTAAAAGGCATTAAAACCCAGGTTTCCGGCCGTTTGGGCGGTGCGGAAATTGCCAGATCGGAGCGTTACCATGACGGTACCATTCCGCTGCAGACCTTGAGAGCCGACATTGATTACGGCTTTGCGGAAGCTATGACCACTTACGGCATCATCGGCGTAAAGGTCTGGATTTACAGAGGCGAGGTATTGCAGGATACCAAGGCCCGTAAGGAAGGAGGCAGTAAATAATGCTGTTGCCTAAACGCGTTAAATATCGTAGAGTGCACCGCGGCCGTTTGACAGGTAAAGCCTACCGCGGTAATAAAGTGACCAACGGCGAGTTCGGCATTCAGGCCACAGAGCCGGCATGGATCACCTCTAACCAAATTGAAGCAGCCCGTATTGCTATGACACGTTACTGCAAAAGATTCGGTAAAGTTTGGATCAAGATTTTTCCGGATAAGCCGATTACGGAAAAACCTGCCGAGACCCGCATGGGCTCCGGTAAAGGCTCTCCCGAATACTGGGTGGCGGTTGTAAAGCCGGGCAGAGTAATGTTTGAGATTGCGGGTGTTCCCGAAGAAACCGCAAGAGAGGCGCTGCGCCTGGCCGCAAACAAATTGCCGATCAAGTGTAAATTTGTAAAAAGGGAAGAAACGGGGGGTGAGCAGTAATGAAGGCCTCAGAGATGAGAAATCTATCTACAGCAGAGTTAGAAACAAAACTGAAAGACCTTAAGGCCGAACTTTTCAACCTGCGTTTTCAGCTTGCCATTAACCAGCTCGATAACCCGATGCGTGTTTCCGCTGTGAAAAAGGACATTGCCCGCGTAAAGACGATTTTGCGTGAAAATGAGCTGAACAGCGGCACGAATGCGTAACGGAAGGAGGTTTAGCTGTGAGCGATAGAAATATGAGAAAAACCTTGGTAGGCAAGGTAAAAAGCAACAAAATGGAAAAAACCATTGTTGTGGCAATCGAAGACAGCGTAAAGCACCCGCTTTACAATAAAATTATCAAACGTACCATCAATGTAAAAGCACACGATGAGAAAAACGAGTGCAATATTGGTGACATTGTACGTGTTATGGAGACTCGTCCTCTTTCCAAAGATAAGAGATGGAGACTCGTTGAGATTATTGAAAAAGCGAAATAATTTTGCTTTGAAAGAAGGAGGAACGCACTGTGATACAACAGCAAAGTTACCTTAAAGTGGCCGATAATACAGGCGCGAAGGAAATTATGTGTATTCGCGTGCTGGGCGGTACCGGCAGAAGGTATGCCAATATTGGCGACGTTGTGGTTGCTTCCGTAAAAAAAGCAGCACCCGGCGGCGTTGTTAAAAAAGGCGAGGTTGTAAAGGCGGTTATTGTAAGAACTGCTTTTGGTGTTCGCCGTGAAGACGGCACATATATTCGTTTTGACGAAAATGCGGCCGTGATCATCAGAGACGATAAAAATCCAAGGGGAACACGTATTTTTGGCCCTGTTGCCAGAGAACTGCGTGACAAAGACTATTTGAAAATTTTAAGTCTTGCCCCGGAAGTACTGTAATGGAGGTGCTCACTAATGAATAAGATTCATGTTAAAACCGGTGACACCGTCATCATTTTAAACGGCAGGGATCGCGGTAAAGAAGGCAAGGTTCTTGCGGTAAGCCCCAAAGAGGGAAAAGTGATTGTAGAAGGCCGCAACATGGTTACAAAGCACGTAAAACCGCGCAGAATGGGTGAACAGGGCGGTATTGCCAAAGCGGAAAGCGCCATGTATGCCTGCAAGGTGCAGCTGGTATGCCCTGCCTGCGGAAAACCTACACGTGTTGCACATCAAATTTCTGAAGACGGTAAAAAGGCACGCATTTGCAAAAAATGCGGTGCAACGCTGTAAGGAGGACAGGACATGGCGAGACTGAAGGAGTACTACAAAAAAGACATTGCCCCTGCATTGATGAAAAAATTCTCCTACAAAAGCGTAATGCAAATACCAAAGCTGGAGAAAGTGGTTATCAATGTCGGCGCAGGCGAGGCAAAGGATAACGCAAAAACCATTGAAGCTATTATGGCGGATATTGCGGCCATTACCGGCCAAAAGCCAATGACCTGCAAGGCAAAAAAATCAGTTGCTAACTTTAAATTGCGCGAGGGCATGAACATCGGCGTTAAAGTTACATTAAGAGGCGAGAACATGTATGAGTTTGTTGACAAGCTGTTCAATGTTGCTCTGCCAAGGGTAAGAGACTTCAGAGGAATCAATCCCAATTCTTTTGACGGCCGCGGCAATTACAATATGGGCCTGAGAGAGCAGTTGATTTTCCCTGAGATCGATTACGATAAAATTGATAAGGTTCGCGGAATGGACATCTGTTTCGTAACAACTGCAAACACCGACGAAGAGTCTAAAGAGTTGTTAACTCTTATGGGCGCTCCGTTTGCGAAATAAGGAGGGAATATTGTGGCCAAAACTTCTATGAAAGTAAAACAGCAAAGAGGTTCCAAATACTCTACTCGCGAATATAACAGATGCAAAATCTGTGGCAGGCCGCACGCCTATCTTCGTAAGTTCGGTATTTGCCGTATATGCTTTAGGGAATTAGCCCACAAAGGTCAAATTCCAGGCGTTAAAAAGGCAAGCTGGTAAGCTTAGCAAAGGAGGTAAACGGTATGCAAATTACAGATCCAATTGCAGATTTGCTTACACGTATCCGCAACGCGAGTGCTGCGAAACATGACTCCGTTGAAGTTCCCGCATCTAACATGAAAAAGTCTATTGTGCAGATTCTGGTAGATGAAGGATACGTGAAAAACTTCACAGTGGTTGAAGACGGCAAACAAGGCATGATTAAAATCAACTTAAAATACGGCGAGGGTAAAACCTCCGTTATCAAGGGCCTGAAAAGGGTTTCCAAACCGGGCCTGAGAATTTATTCCAATGCAGAAGAACTGCCAAAGGTCATCAAGGGCCTGGGCGTAGCTATCATCTCTACTTCCAAAGGCGTTATGACGGATCGTCAGGCACGCAAAGAGAATGTTGGCGGCGAAGTTCTGGCATTTATTTGGTAAGGCAGGGGGTGCAGGAATGTCTCGAATTGGAAGAAAACCGATAAATATTCCCGCTGGCGTTGATGTGACCATCAACGGCAACGTAGTTACAGTAAAAGGTGCAAAGGCAACTTTATCCCAGGAAATCCATCCCAACATCACGGTAACAAAGGAGGATAACGTGATCCACGTTACCCGCCCCAACGATGATAAGGAGAACCGTTCTTTACATGGATTGAGCCGTACACTTATCAATAACATGGTTGTTGGTGTAACGGAAGGTTACAAAAAAGAGCTTGACGTCAACGGCGTTGGCTACCGTGTAGCAAAACAGGGCAAGGATTTGGTAATGAACCTGGGTTTTTCTCACCAGGTTGTAATGTCTGAAATTGAAGGCATTACCATTGAGTGCCCGTCACCAAACAAAATCATCGTTTCCGGTCCGGATAAGCAAAAGGTTGGTCAGTTTGCTGCCGAGATCCGCGAGAAACGTTTACCTGAACCGTACAAGGGCAAGGGTATTAAATATGTTGACGAAGTAATCCGCCGCAAAGAAGGTAAAGCTGGTAAGGGTGCGAAAAAGTAAGGAGTGAAACATTATGGTGAATAAAGCTGATAAAAATACAGCTCGTCTAAAGCGTCACAGAAGAGTGCGCGGTAAGATTTCCGGCACAACTGAGTGCCCACGCCTAAATGTATTCCGCTCCACCAAAAACATCTATGCTCAGATTATTGACGATGTGAAAGGGGTTACTCTTGTAGCAGCTTCTACTCTGGACAAAGAGTTTACTGGTAATGGCGGAAACAAGGAAGCAGCACGCGAGGTTGGCAAAATGATTGCAAAGCGTGCAAAAGATAAAGGTATCACAGAGGTCGTTTTTGACCGCGGTGGTTATATTTTCCACGGCCGTGTCAAAGAGCTGGCCGAAGGCGCCCGCGAGGGTGGCCTCAACTTCTAAGAAGGAGGAAATTACTTTTGGCTAGAATTGACGCATCAACATTAGATTTAAAAGAACACGTAGTTGCTATCAACCGTGTTTCCAAAACCGTAAAGGGCGGCCGTATTTTTAAATTTGCCGCTTTGGTAGTTGTAGGCGACGGCAACGGCATCGTAGGCTTCGGCATCGGCAAATCCGGCGAGGTTCCGGATTCTATCCGCAAGGGGATTGAGGACGCCAAAAAGAACCTGATGAGGGTTTCCATGCGCGGTACAACCATTCCTCATGAGGTAATCGGCGCTTATGACGCGGGCCGTGTTTTGATGAAGCCCGCCGCGCCCGGTACCGGTGTTATTGCCGGCGGTCCGGTTCGTGCGGTGGTGGAAGCAGCGGGTATTAAAGATATTAGAACAAAGGCGCTGCGCTCCAATAATCCCTGTAATGTGGTAAGAGCGACTATTCAGGGTCTGGCTCAGCTTCGCACGGCAGAAGAGGTTGCCGCAACACGCGGTAAATCCGTAAAAGAGATTTTATAATAGGGGGTAGCAATTATGGCACAGCTGAAAATCACGCTGGTAAAAAGCCTTATCGGCAGTAAAAAAGACCAAATTGCGACTGCCCAGGCTTTAGGACTGAAGAAAATCGGTGATTGTACGGTGCAACCCGATAATCCGCAAACCAAAGGCAAGGTGGCTAAAATTATCCACCTCATCGACGTAACAGAAGCGTAAGAAGGAGGTGCTTAATCAATGAGATTGCACGATTTATCTGCTGTACCGGGCTCTACCAGGGTTTCTAAAAGAGTGGGCAGAGGTCACGGTTCAGGTCAGGGTAAAACTGCCGGTAAAGGCCACAAGGGTCAAAAAGCAAGATCCGGGGCAAGCATTCGCCCGGGTTTTGAAGGCGGCCAAATGCCTTTGCAGAGACGGGTACCGAAAAGAGGTTTCAATAATATTTTCGCAAAAGAAATCATCGCTATCAATGTGGGTTCCCTGGAATCCTTTGACAACGGTGCTGTTGTAGATACTCAAGCTTTGATTGATGCAGGTCTTGTAAAAAAATGCTGTGACGGCATCAAAATCCTGGGAAACGGCAAGCTGACAAAAAGCCTGACGGTGAAAGTCGGCGCTTATTCTGAGGGAGCAAAGAAAAAGATTGAATCTGCAGGTGGGAAGGCAGAGGTGATCTGAATTGTTTAAAACAATACGGAATGCCTGGGCTTTGCCTGATTTAAGAAAAAAATTACTGTTCACACTGTTTATCATCATTATTTTCAGAATCGGTTCTGTGATTCCCGTTCCGTTTTTGAATGCAGATGCACTGGCAGGTTTGATGAACACGGTAGCAGGCAGCGGTTCTGCGCTGGGCTACCTGGATATGCTTTCCGGCGGCGCGTTTGCAAGCGCAACGCTGTTTGCCATGTCCATTACGCCGTATATCAACGCGTCCATTATTATGCAGCTGCTGACGGTTGCTATTCCGCCCTTGGAACGGCTGTCCCGTGAAGGCGAGCTGGGGCGTAAGAAAATTACGGCCATTACCCGGTATTTAACAGTAGCTTTGGGCCTGATACAGGGCACAGGTTACTACTTCTATTTAAGAGCAAGCAACTATGAAGGCGCAAATGTTGTAAAGTACACCGAAGGCGGCGCGCAGGTATTTTCCGCAATCGTTATTATTCTGACGTTTACTGCGGGCACGGCATTGCTGATGTGGCTTGGTGAGCAAATCAACAAGCGCGGTGTGGGCAACGGTATTTCCATTATCCTGTTTGCGGGTATTGTGGCAAATATGCCTACGCTGTTTACCCATCTGGTAAATTACTTTATCGACGCCTGCAAGTATCCGGGCGCAAGCTGGAGGTACTTCATTTTGGCTCCTGTGTTCCTGCTCATTTTCCTGGGTCTGCTGTGGGTCATTTCCTTTATGAACGACGCAGAACGCCGGATACCCATTCAATACGCCAAACGTGTTGTGGGCAGAAAAATGTATCAGGGCCAAAGCACACATATTCCGATCAAGGTAGGCGTTTCTGGCGTGCTGCCGGTCATTTTTGCCAGCTCCATTCTTTCCATTCCGAGTACCATTCAGATTTTCCTGGGTGACTCGGTAAGCGAAGGTTTCTGGAAAGGCTTCTTTGACGCTTTTACCACAGGCGGCTGGATTTATTGCATCATTTTTGCTATTCTGATTATTCTGTTTGCGTTTTTCTATGTGACCATTCAGTATAATCCGGTGGAAATAGCAAACAACCTGCGTCAGAATAACGGCTCCATTCCGGGTGTACGCCCGGGCAAGGCGACTTCTGACTTTATTGCAAAAATCCTTTCTAAAATTACCCTTGTCGGCGCGTTGTTCCTTGCAGTAATCGCTTTGGTGCCAATGGTTTACACATCTGCTTCCGGTATGAGCGACCTGACCATGGGCGGTACGTCCATTATCATTTTGGTCGGCGTTGCCCTTGAGACCATTAAGCAAATGGAATCTCAAATGCAGATGCGCAACTACAAAGGCTTCTTAGATTGATGCTTTTTGAGCAGATAGGAGTCAAAAGATATGAATATCATTCTGCTTGGTGCACCGGGCGCCGGAAAAGGAACACAGGCGGCCATTATCTGTGACCGCTTGCATATACCGACAATTTCAACGGGAAATATTATCCGTGCAGCGCTGAAAAGCGGTACTGAAATGGGCTTAAAGGCAAAATCCTATATGGATGAGGGAAAGCTGGTGCCGGACGAAGTAGTTATTGGCATCATCAAAGAGCGTTTAGCAGAAGATGACTGCAAAAACGGCTTTGTTCTGGACGGCTTTCCGCGTACCATTCCTCAGGCCGAGGCTCTGGACAGCATGGGCATACAAATCGACAAGGTCATTGATATTGAAGTGTCTGATGAAGAGATTGTAGGCCGTTTGTCCGGACGCCGTGTTTGTGAAAGCTGCAGTGACACATACCATGTGGCGCATCACCCGCCGCAGGAAGAGGGTAAGTGTGATAAGTGCGGCGGCACCCTTGTTCAGCGCAAAGATGATCATCCTGAAACAGTAAACGACCGCTTGCGTGTATACCACGAACAAACGGAACCATTAAAAGGCTATTATGAAAAACAAGGCAAATTGTTTGAAGTAAAGGGCGAAGGGGATATTGGCGATATTACCCGCCTGACCCTTGCTGCGATTGAGGCGTAATTATGGTTGTGTTAAAAACAAGCCGTGAGCTTGAAGCAATGAGAGCCGCGGGAAGAATTTCGTCACGGGCATTAAAATTGGCCGGTGAGGCGGTTGAACCGGGTGTAAGCACCCTGGAGATAGACCGGATTGTTCGTAAGTATATAGAAGAGCAGGGAGCAACACCCTCCTTTTTGAACTATGGAGGGTTCCCGGCAAGCGCTTGTATTTCAGTGAATGATGTGGTCATCCACGGCATACCTCGTAAGAACCAGATTTTAAAGCAGGGCGACATTGTAAGCATTGATGTCGGTGCTTTTTATGAGGGCTTTCACGGTGACAACGCATGGACATTTCCGTGCGGGGAGGTCAGCCGGGAAGCGCAGGCTCTTATGGATGCAACTCGCGAAAGCCTGTTTGAGGGCATTGCGGCCGCAAGGCTGGGGAACAGGCTGGGCGATATTGGAAGCGCGGTCCAAAGGTATGTCGAGGCACGTGGCTACTCGGTGGTACGCGATTTTGTCGGCCACGGAGTAGGCGCGGAGCTGCATGAAGATCCGAGCGTACCAAATTACGGCACACCGGGAAGAGGTGTGCGTCTGTTACCAGGAATGACGATTGCAATTGAACCAATGGTAAACGCGGGAGTACACACGGTGGAGGTATTGCCGGATAAATGGACGACGGTTACCACCGACGGTAAGCTCTCGGCGCATTTTGAGCATACAATTGCAATTACACCGGACGGTCCTGTGATTTTGACCTTGCCGGATTAAGGTGAGCAAAATGGAATTTGTAAAGGGACTTGTTGTACGGTCTAAGGCGGGGCACGACAAAGGCCGCTTTTACGCGGTACTGTCTGCAACGGCGGACACGGCGCTTGTTTGCGACGGCAGCCGCCGGACCCTTGCCAACCCAAAGAGAAAGAAGCTGATCCATCTTTCTCCGACAAAAACGGTAATTCCGAATCATATCATGAAAACCAATCGAGAAATCTATCAATTTTTACAGCCCTTTGGCTGCAAATAGATTTTCGCTTTAGGAGGTTATTCTTTATGTCAAAACAGGACGTAATTGAAATTGAAGGTACGGTAACGGAAGCTCTGCCAAACGCGATGTTTAACGTAGAGCTGCCAAACGGCCATGTGATTCTGGCCCATATTTCCGGTAAGCTGCGCATGAATTTTATCCGCATTTTGCCGGGGGATAAGGTAACGGTAGAAATGTCGCCTTATGATTTAACAAGAGGGCGTATTACATGGCGTTCCAAGTAAAATAAAACAGACGACTTCACTTAATAAGGAGGGCGCACAAATGAAAGTCAGACCTTCTGTCAAGAAAATTTGTGAAAAATGCAAAGTAATCAAGCGCAAGGGTAGAATCATGGTAATTTGTGAGAACCCGAAGCACAAACAGCGCCAGGGCTGATGGCGCGAACTTAACATGGAGGTGCAACCAGTATGGCGCGTATAGCAGGTATTGATTTACCAAGAGATAAGCGTATTGAAATCGGTCTTACTTATATTTACGGTATCGGCCGCAAATCCGCTTCTGATATTTTGAAAGCGACAGGCATTGACCCGGATTTGAGAGTAAGAGATTTAACTGAGGACGATGCGTCTAAACTGAGAGAATATATCGAGCATCATTACCGCGTAGAGGGCGATTTGAGACGTGATGTTGCTTTTGATATTAAAAGATTGATTGAAATTCAATGCTACCGCGGAATTCGCCACCGCAAAGGACTGCCTGTAAGGGGCCAGCGTTCCAAAACAAACGCGCGTACCCGTAAAGGTCCTAAAAAGACAATGGCTAATAAAAAGAAATAAGCGTAGTTAGGAGGGATTTATTAAGATGGCAGCACAAAAAGGCGGTAAGAAAACCGCAGTTCGCAGACGCCGCGAGCGCAAAAACATTGAGCGCGGAGCTGCTCACATCCAGTCCACCTTTAATAATACAATTGTTACCATTACAGACGTTCAGGGCAACGCAATTTCCTGGGCAAGTTCCGGTGAGCTGGGCTTTCGAGGTTCCAGAAAATCCACACCTTTTGCCGCGCAGACCGCGGCAGAAACAGCCGCAAAGGCAGCTATGGAGCACGGCATGAAAACAGTTGAGGTTTTTGTAAAAGGACCCGGTGCCGGTCGTGAGGCTGCGATTCGTGCGTTGCAGGGCGCGGGCCTGGAAGTCAGCATGATTAAAGACGTTACACCGATTCCGCATAACGGATGCCGTCCTCCAAAAAGAAGACGCGTATAGTTTATTGTAATTAACAATTATCGAAGGAGGATACTTGAATGGCTAAAAATACTCAGCCAATTCTGAAGAGATGCAGAACGCTGGGAATCGATCCCGGCGTTGTAGGCGTAAGCCAAAAATCTATCAGAAATCCAAAACCAGGCAGAAGAAAACAAAGCGAGTATGGACTGCAGTTAAATGAAAAGCAAAAAGCAAAATTCATTTACGGCGTGCTGGAAAAGCAGTTTAGAAAATACTATGTTATGGCTACAAAGCAAAACGGCGTTACCGGCGAGATTTTGCTCTCTATTTTGGAAAGCAGGCTGGACAACGTTGTTTACAGACTGGGCTTTGCCAATACAAGACGTGAAGCCAGACAAATGGTAAGCCACGGTCATATTACCGTAAACGGCAAAAAAGTGGACATCGCTTCTTATCTGGTAACCCCCGGAGAAGTGATCTCAATCAGAGAAAAAAGCCGCAGCTCCGTACGTATTAAAGAGGTGCTGGAGCAAAATGCACAAACCCCTATCGTTAAGTGGCTGGAGCTGGACAGAAACACTTTGCAGGGCAAAGTTGTTGCACTGGCCGGCAGAGATGATATTGACTACGATATCAATGAAACACTTATCGTTGAGTTGTACTCCAAATAATGCCATTGTAGGCATAATGTACATCATGGTGATTTTATGTTGCCTAAATGTGTAAAAGGAGGTTTGCTAAATGATTGAGATTGAAAAGCCAAAGATTGAAACTGAAATTCTATCTGAGGACGGAACTCACGGCAAATTTGTGGTAGAACCGCTGGAGCGTGGATTTGGCACTACACTGGGCAATGGTCTCAGACGCGTGCTGCTTTCCTCTCTGCCGGGTGTTGCGGCAACGTCTATTAAAATTGACGGTGTTGTTCATGAATTTTCCACTGTGCCGGGTGTAAAGGAAGATGTTACGGAAATTGTTCTGAACATCAAAGGCCTAATTGCCAATTTACACTGCGACGGCCCTAAAACCGTGGAAATTTCCGCAGAAGGCCCCTGCAATGTTACAGCCGGTTCTATTAACTGCGACAGCGAGGTTGAAATTTTAAATCCGGATATGCACATCGCAACATTGAGCGAAGGGGCAAAATTGTCCATGGAGATTACCCTGGACCGCGGCCGTGGTTATGTTTCCGCAGACCGCAACAAAGCCCAAATGACAACAAACGTAATTGGTGAGCTTCCGATAGATTCCATTTACACTCCTGTTTTAAAAGTGAACTACAATGTTGAGCCTACACGTGTCGGTCAAAGCATCGATTTTGATAAATTGAACCTGGAAGTGTGGACAAACGGCATTATTAGTGCGCAGGAAGCCGTTTCTTTAGCCGCGAAAATCTTAACAGAGCACCTGAATCTGTTTGTAGACCTGTCCGATGCGGGCAGCAATACGGAGATTATGGTGGAAAAAGACGATAAGGGCAAAGAAAAAGTGCTTGAAATGACGATTGAGGAGCTGGACTTGTCCGTACGTTCCTTCAACTGTCTCAAACGTGCAGGAATTAACACGGTTGAGGACCTGATCAATAAATCGGAAGAGGAAATGATGAAGGTTCGCAATCTGGGACGCAAGTCTTTAGAAGAAGTTATTTGGAAGATGAATTCTCTCGGCTTTAATCTTCATAAAGATGACGATAACTGATATCTTCGTTTTAACCTAAGGTAAAGGAGTGATTTTTCGATGCCAGGAACAAGAAAGCTCGGCAGAGCGACCAGTCATAGAACCGCAATGCTGCGCGGCTTGGTAACCTTTTTGTTGGAGAACGGCAAGATTGAAACAACGGTTACCCGCGCAAAAGAAGTGCGTGCGCTGACAGAGAAGATGATTACGATTGCAAAGGAAGACTCTCTTCATAATAAGCGTTTGGTAATGGCTTTTGTTACAAAAGAAGACGTTACCCATAAGCTGTTTACAGAGATTGCTCCGAAATATGCAGACCGCAACGGTGGTTATACCCGTATTACAAAGCTGGGTCCCAGACGCGGCGATGCTGCAGAGATGGCAATGATCGAATTGATTTAACAAACAAAATGGCATAAAAGAGCGTCGGCAATCAATGCCGACGTTCTTTTTTTTGTCCTTTCAGGGCTTGCTTGCGAGCTTTTTAGAGTACCTGAAAGAAAGGGATAATAGGATTTTATAGGATACAAGATAGCGCAAACTGATTATAGAGGATAGAGGCAAACAGCAAATAAAAAAGGCAGCCGTCAGGCTGCTTTTTTATATCTTTCTTGATTAAATTACACGGACAAAGATAACGCCGTCGTGGTCGTTAATGGCTTTTACCGTAGCGTCGTTTACATTGCCGGTAACGTCCAAAATGGTGTAAGCGTGCTCTTTTTTAGATTTGCTCTGCATATTCTCAATGTTTACGCCGATATTTGCCAATACGCCGGTCAGAGCACTGATCATATTGGGGATATTCTGGTGGATAATGCAGACCCTTTTTGCGCCGTTTTCTCTTGGCATGGATACATTGGGCAGGTTAACGGAATTTTTGATATTGCCGTTTTCCAGGTAATCCTTGATTTCGTCTGCAGCCATGCAGGCGCAATTGTCTTCGGATTCCGGTGTGGAAGCGCCCAGGTGAGGAATCGCGATTACATTTTCTACGCCGAGCAAAGCGTCGCTGGGGAAGTCTGTTGCATATGCGGCAACTTTTCCGTCAGACAGTGCCTTGAGCAGGTCGGCGTTATTTACCAAATCGCCCCGGGCAAAGTTTACAATACGCACCTGGTCTTTCATTTGCGCAATGGCGGCAGCGTTGATCATTTCTTTCGTGTCCGGTGTCAGCGGTACGTGCAGGGAGATATAATCGCAGTTTGCATAAATCTCATCTAAAGTCAGGGCACGCTGTGTATTGCGTGACAAACCCCATGCGCCTTCTACGGAGAGGAACGGGTCATAGCCCATTACGTTCATACCGAGTGCCTCTGCCGCGTTGGCAACCAGAATGCCAATGGCGCCAAGGCCTACAACGCCGAGAGTTTTGCCTGCAATCTCCGGTCCAACAAAGGAGGACTTGCCTTTTTCCACCAGCTTGCCTACCTCGTCGCCTTTTCCTTTTAAAGTGCCGGCCCATGTAATGCCGGGTACAATTTTACGAGAGGTAAGCAAAAGGGCGGCAAGCACCAGCTCTTTTACAGCGTTGGCGTTTGCGCCGGGGGTATTGAATACCACAATGCCTTCCTGTACGCATCTGTCAACGGGAATGTTATTGGTACCTGCGCCGGCACGCGCAATGGCAAGCAGGTTTTTGTTGAATTCCATGTCGTGCATTGCGGCGGAACGGACCAGAATGGCGTCGGGATTTTCCACATCTTCGCCTACATTATAATTTTCGCCCAAACGGCTTGTGCCCAAAGGAGAAATTTTATTTAAACATTTTACCTGGTACATATGTATCACCTTATTTCTGAATTATTGATTGTTTTGCTCGAACTCTTTCATAAATGCGACCAGCTTCTCAACACCTTCCATGGGCATGGCGTTGTAAATAGAAGCGCGCATACCGCCAACAGAACGGTGGCCCTTGATATTTACAAAATCATGCTGGCCGGCTTCCTTGATGAACTTCGCGTCCAGCTCTTCGTTGCCTGTTACAAACGGTACGTTCATCAAAGAGC
>CALWUX010000112.1 GCA_944384795.1 uncultured Clostridia bacterium
AATCACCGCGTCAAACTCCTCCTCGCTCATGCGCATAAGCAGATTGTCCCTTGTAATGCCGGCGTTGTTCACCAGAATATCCACCCTGCCGAACGTATCCATGGCCGTTTGGAACAGCCTTTCGCAATCCGCCGTTTTAGAAACATCGCCCTCGCTGAGCACCGCTTTTACGCCGCACTTTTCACATTCCGCCCTTGTTTCCTCCGCAGGGCCCTTATCGCCGATATAATTGATGACAAGATTTGCCCCCAGGGAAGCAAATTTCAGGCAGATTTCCCGGCCGATTCCGCGGCTGCCGCCTGTAACGATCGCGATTTTATCCTTCAGTTCCATGGTTCTTACTCCTTTATCCCATTCAATGTATTGGTCAGGGAAGCCACATCCTCCACCTGAAAAACAGAAACCTCTTTTGAGATTTTTTTAATAAATCCGCTGAGCACCTTGCCCGGACCAATCTCCAAAAAGGTATCCACACCCTGTCCTATCATATAGCGGACGCTGTCCTCCAAATAAACCGGAGACATGATCTGCCTTGTCAGCAGACCGGCAACGGTCTCATCGGGCTGCAGCTCCTTTGCCGTTGCGTTGAACACAACAGGAATGCGCATATCGCCAAAGGAGACCTGCGCCAATTTTTCCGCCAGCTTGTAAGAAGCAGGCTCCAGCAAAGCGGTATGGAACGGGCCGCTTACGTTCAGCGGTACCACGCGCTTGGCCTTCAGCTCCAGCGCGCATTGCGCAGCCTTGTCCACAGCGGCAGTCTCACCGCCTATCACAATCTGGCCGGGACAGTTGTAATTTGCCGCCTGTACCAGGCCAACCTTTGCCCCCTCGGCCACCGCCTGCTCCACCAGCGCCCTGTCCAGTCCCAGCACGGCCACCATTTTGCTTTCAATGCCCTGCACCGCTTCCTCCATCACCCGGCCGCGGTAACGGACCAGCTCCAGCGCGGCGGTCCGGTCAAATACCCCCGCCGCATACAGCGCGGAATACTCTCCAAGACTCAGCCCCGCCGCCATCTGCGGCACAATCCCATGCTCCTTGAGCACCTCTGTGACCGCAATGGCCACCGCCACCATGCACGGCTGGGTATACTGGGTCTGGGACAGCTGCTCCGCAGGTCCCTCAAAGCACAGTTTTTTTACGTCAAAATCCAAATGAATCTCATCAAACACCTGCCTGGCCGCTGCAAAATGATCATACAGCTCCCGGCCCATGCCCACCGTCTGGCTGCCCTGGCCGGCATATACAAATGCAAGTTTCATTTCCCTTCACCATACCTTTTCTCAAACGGACCGCGTTACATACCGTCCCCATATTCTCTCATGAGCTCGTCTATGATTTCCCTGACATGGACGATTTTTTTCATCCGGTAGCCGTTGCTGCCGCAGAAAAACAAACCGTCCTCCCAGTTGCCTCTTGCGGCCTCCGTCAGCGCCGTAGTAATGCAGAATTCCGCCACCTTCGGGTCGCAGGGGCGCAGGCATACCAGGCAGCGGGAAATTTTTTCTTTCTCCCCCCGCAGCAGCCGCTCCACAAAAGGAGAACGCAGCGCCCTGCCGGGCATACCCACCGTGCTTTTTATCAGCACAATATCCTCCGGCTTTACATTGATATACCGCTCCTTGTACGCCATGCTGGCGTCGCATTCATGGGTGGCAATGAACCGGGTGGCTATCTGCGCGCCTGCCGCGCCCATGTCGGTAAATCTCCGTATATCATGGCCCGTATACACGCCGCCCGCAGCAAACACGGGTATCTTCACCTGGTATTTTTCCTCAAAGGTCCTTACAACCTCCAGCACATCTCTGAAAATCTCCTCCAGGCTCTGCTCACGGCCTGTAATCAGCTCCTCCATGGTAAAGCCCAGGTGACCGCCCGCCTTGCTGCCTTCTACCACAATAAAATCCGGCAAACGGTCATGACGTTTCTTCCACGCCTGGCAAATGACCCTGGCGGACTTGCCCGAAGACACAATGGGCGCAATGGCAATGTCCGCATCGCCCACAATGGCGGGCAGCTCCATGGGAATACCCGCGCCGGAAATGATTGCATCCGCGCCGCCCTCAATGGCCGCCTGCACCATCTTATCGTAATACCGCAGCGCAACCATCACATTGATGCCCACCATGCCACGGCCCCCTGCGATTTCCTTGGCTTTCCCTATCTCGTTTTTCAGCTCTTTCAAATTGTCTTCCAAAAAATTCTGCCAGAAATCGTCGCAGCGGTAGCCTGTATGCGCCGTCGAGATCACGCCCATACCGCCGCACTGCGCCACGTGCCCCGCCAAATTCCCTAACGAAACGCCGACGCCCATGCCGCCCTGTATCACAGGGATCTCCAATGTCTTATTTCTAAGCTGTATCGTCTGCATATTTTAAACTTCCTTTTCTAACTTCAAATATGCTTCTTTATACCCCCGAAACAAATCGTCAATAATTTCTTTCAGCGGTTTGATTTCATTGCATAAACCGGCTGCCTGGCCGGCCATCAAAGAACCATTGTGTATATCGCCGTCTATCACGGCCTTGCGCAAAGAACCAAGGGTATACAGCTCCAGCTCCTCAGCGCTGGCGCCCTCCTTTTCCCGCTTGATATATTCACGGGCCATTTTATTGCGCAAAATACGCACAGGCGTACCGCCTATCCTGCCGGTAACAATGGTGTCCGTATCGCCCGCCTTGCAAATGGCCTCTTTGTAATTCTGGTGGATCGGGCACTCCTGCGAAACCAGCAGGCAGGTACCCACCTGTACGCCGCTGGCGCCAAGGGCGAACGCTGCCAGCACCTGCCGTCCCGTCGCAATGCCGCCGGCCGCCACCACAGGCACCGCCACCGCGTCCACCACCTGAGGGACCAGCGCAAACGTCGTCAGCTCTCCAATGTGGCCGCCGGCCTCGGTGCCCTCTACAATAATGGCGTCCGCGCCGCTGCGCTCCAGACGCTTTGCCAGCGCCACCGTTGCCGCAACGGGCAGCACCTTCATGCCCGCTTCTTTCCAGGCTGTCATATATTTGCCGGGATTCCCCGCGCCGGTGGTCACCACACTGACCTTTTCCTCCATCACCATCTGCGCAATGTTATCCACATCGGGATTCATCAGCATGATATTCACACCAAAGGGCTTTTCGGTCAGCGCCCTGCATTGCCGGATATGCTCCCGCAGCTGCGCTGCGTTCATACTGCCCGCGCCAATCAGCCCCAGGCCGCCCGCGTTGGACACCGCCGCGGCAAACGCACCTGTTGCAATATTGGCCATACCGCCCTGTATCAAAGGATATTTCGTGCCTAAAAGGTCTGCTAATTTCATCAATACCTCCATTGTTCTGCCCGTGTATAAAACGTCCGTTGTAATTTTACCATTCCATGTACAGCGTACCCCAGGTAAGCCCTGCGCCAAAGCCCACCAGCAGCAGCTTATGGCCTTTTTTCAAAAGCCCCTTCCGGTTCATTTCGTCCAGCATAATGGGAATGCTGGCCGCCGAAGTATTGCCGTATTCTTCAATATTGCAGTACAGCTGCGCATCCTTTATTTTCAGCCGCTTGCAAATGGAAGCAATAATGCGGGCATTGGCCTGGTGGAACAGCACATAATCCATGTCGGCAATGGTACAGTCCAAATCCGCCAAAATCTGCTTCATGGACTGTATCGGCGCCTCCACAGCAAATTTAAACACGTCCTGCCCGCTCATTTTACAGTAAGGGGGCTCCTGCCGTCCGGCAAAGGGCACGCCCGGAATATAAATATGGGACGCATCCGCATCGCCTCTTGAAAAAATAGCCTCCTGCAGCGCGCCGCGGGGATTATGCCTTGCTACCACCGCGCCGGCGCCGTCCCCGAACAAAATACAGGTGGAACGGTCGGTATAATCCAGCATTTTGGAAAACACCTCCGCGCCGATGACCAGCGCCAGCCTGTCGGGCCGCGTAGCCAGCATGGCATTGGCAATGGACATGGCATACACAAAGCCCGTGCAGGCGGCGTTCATGTCAAAGGCCATAACGTGCTCCGGCAAATCCAGCAGCTTTTGCAGCATACAGGAAACAGACGGCATAATATGGTCCGCACTGCAGGTAGCAACAATAATAAAGCCAATGTCCTCCTTGGATACGCCGCTGTCCGCAATGGCGCGTTCCGCGGCTATGCGGGCCAGCTCCGAGGTGTTCTCCGTTTTGCTGATATGCCGGTTTTTAATACCGGTCCTGGGATAGATCCATTCGTCGCTGGTGTCCACCATAGTGGACAGCTCGTCGTTGCTCAACGTATATTCCGGGACATAGCACCCCGTTCCTAAAATATCGATTCCGCTCATACGCTCTCCTTGCTGATTCCGTTTTTCATATACCGCTGCAGTCCCCAATACTGCGGAATTTTTTATACCGCTGCTCCAGCAGCGCGCGCTCACTCAATCTGCAAAGCGCCGTCAGCTCATTGCCCAGCAAATCTCTCAACTGCGCGTAAATGACCTCGGCGTGCTCATTCAGGTTGCCCATCGGCTCCTTTACAATCACATCCACAATATCAAACGCGTACAAATCCTGGGCGGTCAGCTTCATAATCTCACTGGCCTCCTGGGCCCTGGCGCTGTCCTTCCACAAAATAGAAGCAAAGCCCTCCGGCGACAAAATGGAATACACCGCGTTTTCCAGCATCCATATCCGGTTGGCAACCGACAGCGCCAGCGCGCCGCCGCTGCCCCCCTCGCCAATCACAATGCTGATGACCGGCACGGTCAAATTGCACATTTCCATCAAATTGCGCGCAATCGCCTCGCCCTGCCCGTGCTCTTCGGCCTCAATGCCGGGGTACGCGCCGGCCGTATCAATAAACGTAATGATCGGCCGTTTGAACTTCTCCGCCTGCTTCATCAAACGCAAAGATTTCCGGTATCCTTCCGGATTGGGCATACCGAAATTGCAAAGCAGGTTCTCCTCCAGGCTTTTGCCCTTCTGGTGGCCAATGACCGTTACGGGCATATCCCGGAACATGGCAATCCCGCCGATGATCGAGCAATCGTCGCGGTAAAGCCGGTCGCCCCGCTGCTCAAAAAAGTGGTCGAATAAATTTTCTATGTAATCACGCACATTGGGACGGGTAGGCTTGCGCGCCAAATACACCTTGTCATAGCTGGAAAGATTGGCGTACGCCTTGGTCAAAATGGTATTTTTTGCTTTTTCCAGCTCATTTTTAATGGTCGCCAAATCCACGTCCGGCGCGTCCTTTTGCTCCAATTGGCGAATTTCCTCGTCAATTTTCCTGACCTTCGCTTCCGCTTCCTGAATGGACATTACAGCGCCGCCTCCCTTGCATGAAGTTTTAATAACAATGCGATGGTCGCGCGCATTTTTTTACGCTCCACCACCTGGTCAAGAAAGCCCTGCTGCTGTAAAAATTCAGAGCGCTGGAAGCCCTCCGGCAATTTCTGCTTAATGGTCTGCTCTATGACCCGCGGTCCCGCAAACCCCACCAGCGCCCGGGGCTCGGCCAGCATAATGTCGCCCAAAGAAGCAAAGCTGGCGGTCACGCCGCCGGTGGTCGGGTGCGTCAAATAAGAAATATACAGCAAGCCCGCGGCATTGTGCTTTGCCAGCGCATTGCTGGTTTTGGACATCTGCATCAAAGAGATGATGCCCTCCTGCATCCTCGCCCCGCCGGAAGCGCTGAAAATCAGCAAAGGCAGCCGGCGCTTGGTGGCATACTCAATGGCGCGGGTAATTTTCTCCCCCACCACGCTGCCCATGCTGCCCATCAAAAAGCGGCTGTCCATCACGCCCAGCACCACACGGCAGCCGCCTACCTTGGCAACGCCCGTTACCACGGCGTCATTCAGGCCCGTGGTTTTCTCCAAATGGCTCAGCTTCTGGGTATAGTTGGGAAAGCCCAGCACATTCTGCGTCCTGAGCCGCGGCGTGATTTCCCTGAAGCTGTCCTTGTCCACCAGCATTTGTATGCGGTCTGCCGCCGTAATCTTAAAATGATGCCCGCAGCCGGGGCAAACATAAAAATTCTTCTGCACATCCTCGCTTAAATAGCCCTGCTCGCACTCCGGACATTTTGTATACAGCCCTTCCGGAACACTGGAGGTATTGGCGGTCTTTTTTTCTTCCTTCGGTTTACGGAGCAGATTTTTGATGATATTCAGCTTTTCTCTGCGCTCTTTAAACAGTTCTTCCATTTATTTCACCAATTCCTTCAGGTATTTTTCAATAAAACCGGTATCAAAATCACCTTTGGCAAACGCTTCGCTCTGCAAAATCATATAGTGCAAATCAATATTGGTGTCCACGCCCTGCACAATCATTTCCTCCAGCGCGCGGCACATACGCACAATGGCCTCTTCCCTGTTGTGGCCGTGCACAATCAGCTTTGCAATCATGGAATCATACGTAGGGGGTATCTTATAGCCCTGGTATAAAGCGGAATCCACCCGAACGCCAAACCCGCCGGGCAGATTGATCCCGGACACCACCCCCGGACAGGGCCGGAAATCCTCCCTGGGATTTTCCGCGTTGATGCGGCACTCAATGGCATGGCCGTTCAAACGGACGTCCTCCTGCCGAAAGGACAACGGCTCTCCGGCCGCCACCCGTATCTGCTCCCGCACCAAATCAATGCCCGTAATCATCTCCGTAATGGGGTGCTCCACCTGGATGCGGGTGTTCATCTCAATAAAATAATAATTCCCCTCTTTATCCAGCACATATTCAATGGTACCCGCGTTGCAGTAATCCGCGGCCTTTGCCGCCTGCACCGCGTGAGCGCCCATACGGCTGCGCAGCTCCGGCGTCAGCGCCGTAGAGGGCGCCTCCTCAATCAGCTTCTGGTTGCGCCGCTGAATCGAGCAGTCCCGCTCTCCCAAATGCACCACATTGCCAAACCCATCGGCCATAATTTGAAATTCAATATGCTTCGGGTTCAAAATCAGCTTTTCCAAATACACATCATCGTCGTTAAAGCAGGCCTTGGCCTCCGCCCTGGCCGCTGTATACGCCTGGTCGAACTCCTCCGGCGTAAAGGCCTTGCGCATACCGCGGCCGCCGCCGCCGGCAGAAGCCTTTATCAATACGGGAAAGCCTATTTCCTGCGCTGTCTGCCTTTCCTCCTCCAGGGTATCCACTCTGCCGTCGGAGCCGGGCACCACAGGCACGCCCGCTTCCTTCATCAAAGCGCGCGCCGCCGATTTATTCCCCATCTTATCTATCACATCGCCCTCTGGGCCGATAAACGTAATGCCGCAGGTTTTCACCAGGCGTGCAAAGGTCGCATTTTCAGACAAAAATCCAAAGCCCGGGTGAATGGCGTCCACGCCCAGCACAGTGGCGGCAGAAAGAATATTCTTCATATTCAAATAGCTTTCAGAAGATTTGGCAGGCCCAATGCACACAGCCTTATCGGCCAGCTGCACGTGCAGTGCGTTGCGGTCGGCCTCGGAATAGACCGCCACCGTTTCAATGCCCAGCTCCTTACAGGCGCGTATAATACGCACCGCGATCTCACCGCGGTTTGCGATCAAAACTTTATGAAACATGAATCGTCCACCTTAATCCTTTATCAGCATTCTTTTATGCGCATGATTGTCTGGTCATATTCCACCAAATCCTCGTTTTTCACAAGGATTTCCGCAATCTCGCCGGAAACAGGCGCTTTGATTTCATTCATCATTTTCATCGCTTCAATAATGCACAGGGTCTGGCCCTGCTGCACCCTGTCGCCTGTTTTCACGTAAGGCGGCGCGTCCGGCGCGCTGGCGCTGTAAAATACGCCCACTACGGGAGATTTCACCGCCGTCCCCTCCCTTGCCTGAGAAACCGCTTCCGCAGGAGCAGCAGCCGGCGCCGCGGCAGCGGGCGCGGGCATCACGGCAGCGGGTGCCGCAACAACAGCAGGCGGTACCCGGCCTTCCTTTTCCAGCTTGAGCTTTACCTCTTCCATTTCAAGAGAAAGCTTATAAATATCAGAATCATTGAATTCTTTCATTAGGTCCTTAATATCCTGCAAATTCATAAATTACATACTCCTTCAGCTTCAAAGCGATTTGTTTTTCTTATGTAAACAGAAATTCTCTACGCTATATATACAATATCTATTATAAAGGATTTGCCATATAAAGTAAACACTTATCCCCAGCAAAATCTAATCTAAATTGTAAACTTTCTATAAAACCGTACCGGACTATTCTGCAAAAAGCGCCGCATTTCTCCCGGCCGTTTACCGGCTGCACAGACGTTTTCCTACAAAATCACTATGTAAAAGCGGCGGCAGGACTATTTTACCTGAAAAGCGCCCAAAAAATGTGTACAAATTTTAAATCTTTGCAAAGCGCCGCAAAACGCAGCGGCAGAGCCCCGTCCGCCTGCAAGCCCCATGCCTTATCCCAAAAACAGAGACCGCCTGCGGTTTTCCTTTTGTCTCTGCCAATCCCCGCAAACCGGACACCCCTCTCCAACCCAGATTTTAACCAACCGCCCAAAAACAAATCCCCGCAAACCGAACACTCCCTCCACCCCCGACTTTAACCAGCCTCCCAAAAACAACCCCCCCGCAAACCAAACACGCCCGCCTCTCCCGTAAAAAAAGAGCCCGCCGGACAAAAACTATCCCGCGCCCGCACCGTACTTTTGACGGAATTCTAAAAATTTTCTTACGGTTTTCATCAAACATTCACATAACGGGTCTATACTAAAACCGTACTCAACAGCAGTATACTTTTTTCATACTTCTTTTCATACTTCTTTTCATTCCTTTCAAAAGCCAATATCCGTTATATTGGCGTCAATTTGTATATGACGCCTTTTACAAGGTGTTCATATAAATATTTCTTTTTCATATTTTTCTCCTTTGCCGCGCCGTTCCCTATCGGCGCGGCTCTCCTTTTTACCGCAACGACCCATGCACCGCCGCCGCGCCGGCGCATATAATAAAAAAGAGGACAAGAACCGATTGTCCTCATAATTCCAAATCCACCTGCGGCGGCGCTGGCAGGCCCCACAGGCTGCCCTTTGCGCCGCCGGCCATGCTCCTTCACACCAACAGGCCTCACAAAACAAAAAACCGTCCCATGGGACGGTTTTTTGTTTTGTGAGGCCTG